>NZ_BAABCW010000002.1:0-492248 GCF_039539305.1 Aquimarina addita
CCTTTATAACCCTGCTCTAAAACTGATATATCTAAGGAATCTATAATGGTATTGACAATACGAACAGGATGATTGGCTGGAACTAAATCATCGTAACTAGGTGGTAAAAGACTTAACTGATCTTGATCGTAAGTCTTGAAGATTACTTTGCGACTCATAATCTAAATTTACAAATAACCGAAATTTTATACAAAAAAAAGACTGCCTTTTTAGACAGCCTCTTTTAATTTTTAAACCACTGCGCTTATAGATTATAGCTTACGGTTTTTCTGCAATCAATCTTAGTTCCATCTGCTAGAATACCATAAACTGCATAGTCATCATTTTCAGTTAACGCAGTTTTGGGAGTGTACGCAATATATTTTTGAGTTGGAGTTAGATTATAAGAACCATCAAATGTTTCACACGCTATAATTTCAGTGTTATTCACATTCCTTAATTCGATACCTAGTATATCTACATCATTTGCGCTTCTAAAGTAAAAGATAGTATCTGTTTTTCTGAACTTAAATTGTTTAAGGCAATATCAGCAGCATTATCTCCTCCCCAGGAAATAAACAATAAAGAAAGAACTGCAAAAACAGTGAGTAAAGTAATTCTTAAATATTCTTTTAAGAAATTAACACCTATAAATAAGCTTTGGATAAAGAAAATAACGAAATCAGAAGTGACCAGAAAAGAAAACCAAAATGTGTGATTGGATCTTGCTATATGTATTCATTAAAAATTCCAATAATAAGCAACCTATGATAAAATAAGGGGTAACAAAAAACATCTGGCTGATGCTAAGAGTATATTAATAAAATTTATATTTTTACGAACTATTATAAAATAAAAAAAGGTGGAAAGTCCACCTTTTTTTGCCCCAAATCTACCATGAACTTAACCTACTTATGCTATGGCTCTGCTAATATAAAGCGTTATTTCATAGTGAAAAAATGTTTTAGATGAAAGGTCAGAATAATTGTTGAACTACACAAATTAACTTTTTTTAACGTGTTGGTTTTTTATTTTTTTAGTATGCCCTCTCGTGTATTCCTTCATAAAAATTAATAAAAGCTTTATTCACAACCCGATTTCCTCCCACAGTTGGGTAATCACCAGTAAAATACCAGTCTCCTAAGTTTTTTGGACAAGCTATATGTAGGTTGTCAACCGTTTGATAAATAATTTTAATTTCTGCATTTACCGTATCATCACCTAGTAACTCAGCAATTTTATCACTAATTTCCTGATCTTCGAATCCATCATAAATTTCTTTTACAAAATTCTTAACATCTTTATCCTCCAGATGCTCCTGTGCTTTACACTTTTCATACACCTGCTCTACAAGATCATAATTGCCGTCTTCTTTAAGCAATTCTAATGCTGCCTTAAATGCTATTAACCCTTCCATATTAGCCATGTCAATTCCATAACAATCAGGATATCTGATTTGAGGAGCAGAAGAAACCACTACAATCTTTTTAGGCTTTAACCGATCCAACATCTTGATAATGCTTTTCTTTAATGTAGTACCCCTTACAATACTATCATCAATAATGACCAGATTATCTTCTCTCTTTACCACACCATAAGTCACATCATATACGTGAGCGACCAGATCATCTCTACTACTGTCTTCTGTAATAAATGTGCGGAGTTTAGCATCCTTTATGGCTAACTTTTCTGTTCTTAACCTGGATGATAGTATTTGCGATAGCCGTTCATCTGTTAAGGAATCCTTCTCTGCTAATATAGTTTCCGTTTTTTGTTTATTTAATTCGTCTTGAGCAGCTTCTACCATTCCATAAAAAGAAGTCTCTGCTGTATTGGGAATAAAAGAAAAAACTGTATTTACAGTATCGTGTGCTATTTCTTTTAAGACCTGTGGCATAATCAATTTACCCAGTTTTTTTCTTTCCTTATAAATTTCTGCATCACTTCCTCTGGAAAAATAAATCCGCTCAAAAGAACAGGCTTTTCTCTCTAACGAAGTTAGAATTCTTTTTATAGATGTTGTACCATCCTTCTTTACTATAATAGCTTTTCCCGGATCTAATTCTACAATATCATCAAACGAAACATTAAACACTGTTTGTATTACCGGTCGTTCTGAAGCAACAACTACTACCTCATCATCCTGATAATAGTATGCCGGTCTTATCCCTGCCGGATCCCTAAGAACAAAAGCATCACCATGCCCTAACATACCTGCCATCGTATATCCTCCATCCCAGTCTCTTGATGATTTTTTAAGGATTTTGGCAACGTTTAATCTTTTTGCAATCTCTGGAGAAGCGTCTACTTTACTAAATCCTTCTTTTTTAAGGCTTTTATAGAGCTTTGCTACTTCAGAATCTAAGAAATGTCCGATTTTTTCCATGACTGTAACTGTATCCACTTTATCTTTAGGATGCTGTCCTAATCGGATCAAATTATCAAATAACACATTGTTATTTGTCATATTAAAGTTACCAGCCACAATAAGATTACGATGCATCCAATTGTTTTGTCTTAAAAAAGGATGTACACTCTCTACACTATTTTTACCAAATGTTCCATATCGTACATGTCCCAACAACACCTCTCCTATATAAGGTATGTTCTTTTTCTGTAATTCTACATCATCTGCATATTCTGGATTAGCGACTAACTCATGATTAATTCTGTCGTTAATCTGCGAAAAAATATCCTGAATAGGTTGAGATTCACAAGAACGAACCCTGCTGATATAGCGTTGTCCAGGAACAGTATCTAATTTAATACTAGCAAATCCGGCTCCATCTTGTCCACGATTATGCTGCTTTTCCATCATCAGATACATCTTATTTACTCCATAAAATGCACTTCCGTATTTCTCCTTATAATACTCTAATGGTTTTAAAAGTCGAATGAATGCAATTCCGCATTCGTGTTTTAAAGCATCACTCATTATATTCCAAAAATTGTTGTGTTGTTGTTATTTGTATTGTATTAAAAAAGCCCTTATTTCGTTAGAAACAGGGCTGCTTTTATAATTATGATAATTCTATTTCGAATTGTGTCAGCTCCTTAAACTGATACAATCTTTTTTGAACTTCTTCTTTCTCCAAATGCTGCATTCTTTCTGTACCAAATTTCTCAACACTAAATGATGCTAAATTAGAAGCATGAATAATCGCTTTTTTCATGTTTTCAAAAGAGAGGTCTTCCGTTTTAGCAAGATATCCTGTGAATCCTCCTGCAAATGTATCACCAGCTCCCGTAGGGTCAAAAACTTCTTCTAACGGTAAAGCGGGAGCAAAGAATACCTGACCTTTATGAAACAAAAATGCTCCATGTTCTCCTTTTTTAATCACAATATATGCCGGTCCCATATCTTCAATAACTCTTGCTGCTTTTACTAAAGAATATTCCCCACTAAGTTGTCTGGCCTCTTCATCATTGATAGTAATAACATCTACGTGAGCTATTACTTTTTTTAAGTCTTCCAGTGCGTTATCCATCCAGAAGTTCATCGTATCTAATACCGCCAGCTTGGGCTTAGTAGTCATTTGTTCTAATACACCTAATTGAACTAGTGGATGTAAATTACCTAACATAACGATATCTACATTCTTGTACGCATCCGGAACGATCGGATTAAAATCACCTAATACATTTAATTGAGTTTCGAGTGTATCTCTGGAATTCATATCATTATGATATTTACCTCTCCAGAAAAATGTTTTTCCACCTTCTACGCGTTCTATTGCAGAGGTATCAACATTTCTTGATCTAAGCATTTCCAGATATTCCTCAGGAAAATCATCTCCTATAATAGATATAATAGCAGATTCAATATCAAATTGAGATGCTGATAAGGCAATATAAGGAGCTGCTCCTCCTAGAATTTTATCTGTTTTGCCAAAAGGTGTTTCTATAGCATCAAAAGCTACGGAACCTACGATAAGTAATTTACTCATAAATAAGCACTTTTTTTTGCAAAGATAAGCTTTTGAAATTCCAAATCACAAACTAAATGAATTGTTAAAAGATTTGATTTTTCTTAGGAATATTTATTGATGAAGATGATCGTAAACAACAGTAACTACAAATTGATAATAATAAAACTTAATATAAGATTTCTTTCTTTATAAAGGCTTTTTGGTTTCTATCAATTTGTTATAATCATCAAACCCAATTTTTCAATTAAATTTTGGATAAGATCTTCTTCTCTGTAAGGATTTGACATTTTATAGCGATTACCAAATTTCTTTTCGTGAAATCTATTGAGATATAATGAAAAAGCACCAGGTTTTATATCTCCTTGTATATAACCTTTATATAAATAAGAAAACAATTCTTCTCTGGGTTTCATTTTAATTGCATGATGTATGACCAGACAAGGAGTTGCACAGGCTTTTTCACTATGTAATTTCATTGAAGGGTGACCATGTGCAATTAAATATTGTTTGATTTTTTCTAAATTTGAATTATCAATTTCTATCATTTTTAATAAAAACTGATCATATTCTTCACTTTTTTGACTAAAAGAGGATAACACATTTGTTAACTCATTTCTTATATCTTGATCTCTTTCATAAATATTTTCTAAAAATGATTGTTTTTCTTCTTCTGTTTTTAAATTTTCTATTTCAGCTATGATTGTTGACTTATTTACTCTTTTGTCACTCTTATTAAACTTACAAGATGACAACATAAGTAGAAAAATTAAAGTTCTTATAACCATTATTTATGTATGCTTTTTTATAATATCTATTAATATTTAAATTGACCGCTTATTCGGTCTACAGCTAGACTATATAATTAATCGCTAAAAATTTAAGTGGAATATTATTATAACTCATTCAAAATCTAATATAACAATACAATCTTAAGGAAGTTTTTATAATCTCATAATGATATTACTATTTTAAAATTACTCAATTACAATAAGTTAGGTTGTAAGATAAAGACTAGATAATGAAAGAATTTTTCATATACTATTAAAACCATACCTCACAGTCTTCTATAATCTGTGGCATCTAGGAACTATAAATTCCAATACTTTTTATTGCAAATTATATTTACTTCCTTCCAAAATCTGCCGGAATCTCTCCCCAGGCTTTGGTTTCCCATTTTACAATGGTTGTGGTATACGTATTTTTTTTAAGCCAATCAATGCCACGATCTACTAACTCAAACATTTTGCTGTTCTTAGCCGTTCGCTGAAGTTTAGTTTTACATGTTTTTTTCTTCACCCAACTCATCGCTATTTTAGAATCTGTATATAAAATGCGATCACTGCCCTTCTTTTTTAGGTAAGCTAGCCCGTGAACCAGTGCCAGAAACTCTCCTATATTATTAGTTCCTTGTGGAAATGGTCCCTGATGAAATAATTGTTTCTTTGTCTGTGTATCCACTCCTCTATACTCCATAATACCCGGATTACCACTAGAAGCGGCATCTACAGCAATAGAATATAAATTAGGTTCCCCTATTTTATCTAATTGCGCCTTTGTAAGTACACTTTTAGACTTTGCAGTTTCTTTATAATCTTCATAATTACCATTAAAAGCTTTTTTTGCTATGGCAAGCGTTTCAAAAGATTTAAATTTTGCTCCTGCGTATCCTTTTACAGCAACCTGACAATCTGCCCAAGTATTATAAATCCCAGGCTCATGTCCCTGCCAGACCACATAAAACTTTTTTTTCTTTGCCATATTCTAATTGATCCTTAATCGTTGTTTAATGAAAGATTTACAAAAGATAGTCGCCTTTTTCATCTTTGGCAGAAAAGAAACCACCATCATTTTCTAACTGATATATCACATTTTTAAGTGACGCTTTTTATTCTATACCTTATAGTAGATACTATATTAGCTTTTTGGAAACAACACTTTTTCTATAACGATAGGAAAGTGTTTATATTCTAAGGCATGGATATTCTCAGCAACATCAGCCGCTGTATCAGTCATCGCAATAGGAGTTGTTGCTTGAAATATAATAGCTCCTTCATCATAATGTTCATTTACATAATGAATAGTAATACCGCTTTCCTTTTCCTTGTTTCTAATTACAGCTTTATGTACATGATCTCCATACATTCCTTTACCCCCATATTTAGGTAATAAAGCTGGATGTATGTTAATCACACTATTAGGAAAAGCGTCAATGATTTTTTTAGGAAATATCCATAAAAATCCTGCAAGGATGATTACGTCAGGTTTGGCATCAAGTAGGATATTCAGCACTTCATTAGTATGATAAAACGACTCTTTGTCAAAATGTAAAGCCTTTACTCCTAGAGAATTAGCTCTCTTTAATACTTTGGCACGTAGGTTGTTAGAAAACACATGTGTAACCTGAGCATTTTTTTTCTCAAGGAAATATTTAATTATATTTTCGGCATTCGTTCCGGAGCCGGAAGCAAAAATTATAATACGTTTCATCTGATTATATTTATTATTTTTTATGAGTCATATAAAAATCACCACGAATAACTCAAAACAATATAAACTTAATTAGCAGGACTTAATTCCTATATGTTTAGAATTGTTAAAGGCTAAATTAAACACAAAAATTATTATTATTATTCATTTTAGGTAGCAAAAACGCAATACTTCCATATATTTGATAAAATACAAATACATTTTTAGCGGATTGTGGGGTTTTAAAATAAAGTTTTTTATTTTTGCCACCTAATTAAAAAATTAAAATTAAACATTATGTCAGACATTGCATCAAGAGTAAAAGCGATAATCGTTGACAAATTAGGAGTAGACGAGAACGAGGTTGTAACTGAAGCTAGCTTCACAAACGATCTAGGCGCTGATTCCTTAGACACTGTAGAATTGATTATGGAATTCGAAAAAGAATTTGATATTCAGATTCCTGATGATCAAGCGGAAAACATTGCAACGGTAGGTCAAGCAATATCTTATATTGAAGACGCAAAGTAAAAACTTCACCACAAAGTATGAGTCTTAAGCGAGTTGTAGTCACAGGGCTAGGTGCACTGACACCTATAGGTAACAATATTGATGAATATTGGGATGGATTAATAAACGGTAAGAGCGGTTGCGCTCCTATCACGTATTTTGACACCGAAAAGTTCAAGACAAAATTCGCTTGCGAAGTCAAAAATTACAATCCTTTAGATTATTTTGACAGAAAAGAAGCACGTAAACTTGATAAATTTGCACAGTTTGCTATTGTCTCTTCAGAAGAGGCTATAAAAGACGCTGGATTTGATCCAGAAGCAGTTGACAAATTTAGAGTAGGTGTTATCTGGGGAGCAGGAATTGGAGGAATCGAAACATTCCAGCAAGAAGTATTGGATTATGCTAATGGTGATGGAACCCCTCGTTTCAATCCATTTTTTATACCCAAAATGATTGCTGATATTGCTCCCGGACATATTTCTATTCGAAATGGTTTTATGGGACCTAACTATACGACAGTTTCTGCTTGTGCATCTTCTGCCAATGCTATGATTGATGCACTAAACTATATTCGTTTAGGTCATTGTGATATCATCATTACAGGAGGAAGCGAAGCAGCAGTAACGATCGCTGGTATGGGTGGATTTAACGCCATGCATGCCTTATCAACAAGAAATGAAAGTGCAGAAACTGCCTCAAGACCTTTTGATGCGACCAGAGATGGTTTCGTTCTGGGTGAAGGTGGAGGAGCATTAGTTCTTGAAGAGTATGAACACGCAAAAGCACGTGGTGCCAAAATTTATGCCGAAGTCGTAGGAGGCGGAATGTCTAGTGATGCATATCATATGACAGCACCTCATCCGGATGGTATAGGGGTAGAACGTGTCATGCATAATTGTTTAAAAGATGCAGGTGTACAACCAGAAGAAGTACACGCTATTAATACACACGGCACCTCCACACCATTAGGAGATGTTGCAGAATTAAAAGCGATTACTAAAGTTTTTGGAGATCACGCACCTAATATCAATATCAATTCAACAAAATCTATGACGGGTCACTTACTTGGTGCTGCTGGAGCTATAGAGGCAATTGCTTCTATTTTATCTATGCAACACGGTTTGGTTCCTCCAACAATCAATCACACTACTGTGGATGAAAACATAGACCCTTCGTTAAATTTGACATTAAACAAAGCGCAAAAACGTGAGATTACATATGCGATGAGTAATACATTTGGATTCGGCGGACACAATGCTTGTGTGTTGTTTAAAAAACTAGACGAATAATATATGAGTGTTATTCGAAAAATATTAAGTTCCCGTTCTGACAAGACCGGGAATTTTTTTTCTAAAATTCAAAATATACTGGGGTTTAAGCCTAAAGCAATCGCTGTATATGAAAAAGCATTTACACACAGATCCCTTAATCTAAAAGATAAAAAGGGAAATGCTATTAACTATGAACGATTAGAATTTTTGGGCGATGCGATGTTAAGCAGTATTATTGCAGCTCACTTATTCCGTGAAGTTCCAGAAGGCAATGAAGGCTATCTTACAAAAATGAGAGCCAAAGTAGTGAGTAGAAAACATCTCAATGAACTGGGAAAAGATCTTAAACTTATCGAATTAGTTCGCACTAATATACCAAAATCACAGTTCGGTATCAACATTCATGGTAACCTGTTTGAAGCATTAATTGGAGCAATTTATCTGGATAGAGGTTTCTCTTATTGCGAAAGGTTTATACACGAAGCTGTTATCAATCCTTATGTAGATATTGAAAGTCTGGAGGGGCAAGTAATTAGCTATAAAAGTTTGTTAATAGAATGGTGCCAAAAAGAAAAAAAAGATTTCAATTTTGAAATCTATGAGGATACCGGAAAAGATGAAATGAAACATTTTGCTGTAAAACTCTGGATTGATGAAAAAGTAGTAGCAAAAGCAAGAGCTACTTCTAAGAAAAAAGCAGAAGAAAAAGCATCAAAACGTGCTTTTTTCGCCTTACAATCAAAAATAGATACTGCGTAACATATTTCCTTATTTTTTTAGAAAGATGCGTACTGGATTGTAACTTCTTTATTACATCAACAGATTCTGCTTTCTTTGTATAAAAGATATGAACGCAATCGTTTTCGTATAATATCTTTATGTTTTATTAAACTTCTACGGAGTTTTTATTTGTATATTTCACGTGAATTCTGAAAAAATGTAAATTCTAATGGCTACCCAACGATTAGTTTTAGAGACCATTACGGAGGATGATTATGAATTGATTGCTATTCATTGTTCATTAGCTCCTTATAGAGTCGCTTTTCTGTTGAACACCTATTTGGACCTGCATCTTTACAGAAAAAAAGAAGATATAAACTTTGAATATGGTGATGTTACGGCTAATTATCCGTTATTTCAATATGAAGACCATTTTCATTATAATACCTATAATCTTTTGGGGAATCAATGCAAAGTAATCATACAATTAGATGCTACATCAGAGGATAGATTATTTGAATCATCAAACGATGATATGCATATTACTAAATATCTGATTCCTGAAATGAGAAAGGTAGATTACTTTCTTAAGATAGAAACAGAAACTTCTCAATTTTCGGGAAAATCACTAGCTAATCAGTTACTTACTATACCGCAGGTACTGACAGCTTATGTTGTAGATTACACACAACTTAAATCAAAGAACAATTTAATATTCGAATAATGCCAAAACGTAAAAAGACTAAAATAGTGGCAACACTAGGACCTGCAACCAGCACAAAGGCTGTTTTAAAGAAAATGCTTGATGCAGGTGTAAATGTGTTTAGAATAAACTTTTCTCACGCTGATTATGAAGATGTAAAAGAACGTGTGAAGATGATCCGTAATCTTAATAAAGAACACGGGTATAATGCAGCTATATTAGGGGATTTGCAAGGACCTAAATTAAGAGTTGGGGTTATGAAAGGTGATATTGTTGCCACTGATGGTGAAACTATCGATTTTGTAACAGGAACCCCTTTTGAGGGAACTACGGAAAGAGTATACATGAATTATGAAAACTTTCCTAAAGACGTTAAAACAGGTGAGCGTATTTTACTTGATGACGGGAAGTTAATCTTTGAAGTAATTTCCTCTAATGGTAAAGATACCGTTACTACTAAAGTAATTCAGGGAGGTCCTTTAAAATCAAAAAAAGGGGTAAACCTGCCTAATACGAATATATCCTTACCTGCACTGACTGAAAAAGATGTAAAGGATGCTATTTTTGCGTGTAGCCTTCAGGTAGATTGGATAGCATTATCTTTTGTACGTCATGCTGAAGATCTAATGGAGCTACAAGAGCTTATCAAAAAGCATAGCGAATATAAAATTCCTATTGTTGCTAAAATTGAAAAACCAGAAGGTGTAGAAAATATTGATAAAATTGTTGCTTATTGTGACGGTTTAATGGTTGCCAGAGGTGACCTGGGCGTTGAAATTCCTGCTCAGGAAGTACCTTTAATACAAAAGAAACTAGTTCTAAAGGCCAAAACTGCCAGAATCCCGGTAATTATCGCAACACAGATGATGGAAACGATGATCGATAGCCTCACCCCTACACGAGCAGAGGTAAATGATGTTGCTAATTCTGTGATGGATGGTGCTGATGCTGTGATGCTATCCGGAGAAACTTCTGTAGGTAAGTATCCGGTACAAGTGATCGAAACTATGTCAAAGATCATAAAAAGTGTAGAACATTCTGATCTCATAAAAGTCCCGCAAAACCCACCGCATATCAGGACTAAGCGATTTATTACTAAATCTATTTGTTATCACGCTGCGCATATGGCTAATGATATAGATGCAAAGGCTATCTGTACATTAACTAATAGTGGATATACTGCTTTCCAGATATCCGCCTGGAGACCAGAAGCACATATTCTTGTTTTTACAAGCAATACCAGAATACTTTCTCAATTAAGTCTTCTATGGGGAGTTACTGTATTCTACTATGATAAATATGTAAGTACTGATGAAACAGTTGATGATGTAAATAATCTTGCTCTTGAGCGTGGATTTGTAGGTAAAGGTGATATGTTGATTAATCTTGCTGCTATGCCAGTAGCTGAAAAAGGAATGGTCAATACATTAAGGGTTTCACAAACATAAAATCAATTTCATACAAAAACAACCACAAGTAGGCCCTTTATAAAAAGGGCTTACTTGTTTTCAATAGCGCCAAAAATAGATTCTAAATCTTTAATAGTTACTGGCTTTATTAAATAATCAGTTACACCGTTTAAACTTTTAGCTTTATTTATATCTGCTGGATTAATTGAGGAACTTACTATATACAAAGTGATTATTTTATTAAACTGGTTCTTAATCTTTGTAAATTCTTCCATAAACTCCCATCCATCCATCATAGGCATATTAAGATCCAAAAAAATGATTTCAGGAATACGTTGTTCTTCTATGTTTTGTAAAATCGTTTCAAAATAAACTAATGCTTCTTTACCATTTTCAAAAACTAACACGTTCTTACACAAATGTTTTGCCTTTATAATACGTTTTATAAGTCTTACATATACACTATCATCATCAATGATGCAGGCTAACTCTATTTTATCACCCATGAACTATATTTTTTAAAATTGTATGATGAAAGTAGTTCCTTTACCTACCTGACTTTCTACTGTAATTATTCCATCCAAAGATTCTACCTGATTTTTTGTAATAAATAATCCTATACCTACAGCATCTTCATTATAATGAAATGTCTTATACATCCCAAAAATCTTATCCTTAAACAGTGCCATATCTATTCCTCTTCCGTTATCCATTATTTTTAAAAACTTATTACCTTTCTCCTTATAACTTTTGATAGTTATTATGGGAAATCGATTCTCATGCTTGTATTTTATGGCATTCGTAATCAAATTCAATAAAATACTTTCTAGATATGCAGGTATATATCTAATTTCTTCTAACTCACTAAAATCTGCACGTATCTGAGATTGGCTCTGATGAATCATATGACTAATCCCATTGATTACCAATTGTAATGCTTCATTAAACTTTACAGGCAATCGTTCTTGTTTATTATTGGTTTGTATGGTTACAATCTCATTAAGATGTTCTATCGTTGTATTTAGATTAGAAGAAATCGTCTTTACCTCACTAATAAGCTCTTCTTTTTCTTTTGGGTCATCAATATCCTCTATCAACTGTACTAATAAAGATAGATTACTGGTATGGGATCGCAAATTATGGGATACAATATGCGCAAAATTAAAAAGTCTTGAGTTTTGAGCAGCTATAATATCAACTGATTTCTGCAAGCCTTCTTCTTTTTTTTTGCTTTCGTTAATGTCCTGAAAAACGCCACGTATACCTACAATCTCTTTATTATCATTATACATTGGTTTTCCAATAGCTTTTGCCCAGAACTCCCGTTTATTAGCCGTTACCATTTTAATTTCTGTATTAAATGGTGTACCTGCCATAGCACAATTAAAAAAACATTCTGCTGCAAGTTGCTGATAGTCCTCTGCATAATAATTAGCCGAATCTTTTAAGGAAGGAATATAATCTTCTGGATATTCTAGTATTCTATAGGTTTCAAAATCCCAGTAACTTTGTTTTTTATTGAAGTCAACATACCAACTGCCTGTAGCAGTCATCTGCGCCGTCTCTTTGTAATAAAAATTATCTTTTTTTAAGGTTTTATCCGGCTCCAGTTTAATTTCAAAAAAAAAGACATATTTCGTTTCTGATTTTATGTCTACCGGCAGTGTATCATTCGTAGCACATCTAAACAACTGGTAAACATCTTGATTCGTACGAATTTTGATGTGTTGTTTAAAATTTACAGAATTCTTTCTGTAATTAAGAAAGTTGTCTCTAAAAACATCTTTATCATCTTTATGAATCAAATGTTCCAAAAAATAATCTAAATTGGATTCCTTATCATTTTTGATATATCCAAGAGTTTCATAAAACAAATCTGACCAGTTTTCACCATATGGATTGATGAGCAATTCCCAATATCCCGCATTGAAATCTTGCATTACATTATTAAAAAGCTCATTTTTAAGCATCAAAAATTATTTTACGAATCATTCTAACAATATAAGAATTTCTATTCGTTTTTCTGTATGCTATCTAGTCGTATCGCTAGTGCTTTTGTAGAAATCTGAACTTCAATAAAGGATAAAATAAGAGAGATCATCAGGCATAGAAGACTTATACCAAATATGAGGTTTGCTAAATTATTATGTTCGACATATAACAAAAACATTGTTATAACACTAGTAAGGAAACTCAGTATAGCTATTGCCTGCATATTTCTTATGAGCCATAAACGTTTTCTTAAGTTTTTTATTTGTAATACAATATTGGGTGATGGACTTGCTACATGTTCATTGTATAATTGACGAACTAGCCCTGCAATAGCAAGATATCTGGCGTTATAAGCAAGCATTGTTAATGATATTGCAGGAAATAATAATGCTGGGATACTCATCGTAAGTGTCATAACCATTCTGTTTAATGGTTACTAATGTACTTAAAAAAACAGCGAATAGTAACATTGAATTTACTATTCGCTAGAGATATGTTATCCTAATTATTTTGATTACTACTACACACTATTTGGGAATATTAAATAGTTTGGCTATCTCATTATAAGACATAGATGTATAGTCTTGTGCTGACTTATTAGCGGTTGCAGTAGTTTCTCCCGGAATTAGTATATATCTAAAAGTGTCATTAAAAAAAGGAGTTCCTATATTATCAGATACCACACCTTCTACCCCAATATTAAAAGAGCCAGGTTCAATAATTCTAACAAAATAACTTTCATTTATGTTTCCATAAAGTACTAAAGGAATTTGGTATACTGTACCATTATCAATTCTTCCGTACACCAATAACGTTCCTGAATCAATCAATTCCTGAGTTAATTCTGGTGCAGAAATACTAAATGAATCAAATCCATCAGTAATATCCTCATCAAATTCAGAATCGATCCAATCAGAATAAATTACATTGGCTGTCCCTGTTTCGCCATCCGTTCCATCAACACCATCTTCTCCATCAATTCCATTAATGCCATCAGTCCCATCCTGACCAGCGGGTCCTATAGCTCCATCTTCTCCATCAGAACAGGAAAATAACATAGCCGATACCATCATTACAACTAAAATCTTTCTTACTAAATTTGTTCTTGCTTTCATTGTTTTGTTTTTTAAAAAATTAATGACACAAACCTATGAAGAGCTAGAAAATACAATGTCCGAAAAAATTTAATCTCAAAGAATCCGGACATTTTCTGGGGGGTTTACCTATATTTTTCAAATGAACTACCTTGACCCCACCAAGGTAAGAGGTATTCAAAATAAGACCGCTTCCTTACAAGAATCTTGAAACAAGACTCCCTTATCCTGATTCTATGCACTACACTCGAGCCAGAGCCCCGTGGAATTCTATTGATTAAAAAAGCTATAATTCAGTTTTTTGCTTCTTTACACCTTATTAATTGCAGTGCCTCGGTTTCTAAATCGTGGAGTTTCCAGAGATCCATCTCCTCCTTTAGCATAAGCGCATCTTGACCTGACAGGATATATCTTTTTATGACCTGTATCAACGGATCCTTATTTCCATTTACTTTTAGAAGTGATTTTCGCCCTGGTATACTATAATTTTCCTCATACTCATAGCAGAAAACAAGTACCTGATCTCCTTCTCTTAAATCTTGTTCATAAAAACAATCCGAAACCATCACCTTTTGTTTGCTATAACGATTCTTTTTTAAATCTCTGGCGACAAGTACTTCATCTATTTTAATACTACCTTTCTGAGAAGGATGGATACTTTTATCATTCTGAACGGTATGATCAATCTGCTGAATTGTTCCTAGAAAAACGAATCCATACTGTTCTCCACAATAACCAATAAAAGGTCCTGATTGTGTCCACCAATATGTATAACCTACACTAAGTGTATCTGATACTTTTGAAGCTTTAGTAATTATTTGTTTAAAATGTTTTTCACTTTGAGCACAGGTATTATTACAAAAAATAAGGCCTACAATTGTTAAATATATTAGGAGTATTTTATACATAGTATTATTGTATATTATCAGTGTCTGGATTTATATAAACGAATTGCAAAAATACACTACAAAGTGTTTTATTATCATTCTATTCTAAGCCAAATGTTACTTTTATATAATATTTTGCAGGCTCCTTTTCTTTAGAAGAACTGATATATTGATATTTATAATTTACATCTTCAATATACGTTATATTACCAATTTTTTTATTTGACACATTAGCTATTAATAAGGCTCTTTCTTGAGCATCAGCTAAAGCTCTTTTATGCAATTCGGCTAATTCTTGATTTGTTTTTTCTTTTGCTACTACATCTACCCATGTATTTCTAAGACCTTTCATTTTAATACTTACTATTTTTTCTACCTCTTCTACAGCACTTGTTGCATAAAAGAAATAAGATGCTGTTCTATATTGACCAGAAGTAATTCTATATAGTTTTTTCTCTTCGAATTTATCAAAATTTATACCTTGCTTTTGTAGCATAGTACTAAATTGTAATTGTAGTTCTTTTAAACTTTGAGCTTCTAAATTTTGATATGCATCTGCTACAATCTCATTAAATTCAACATTAACAATAAATTTTTCTATTTCGATATTTTTAATACATTCCCCTGTGACCGTAATTGTATTCTTTTGTTCTTGACCAAAAACAGGAATAAGACATATTAATAATAATGTGGTGCTTACTTTTCTAACTACGTTCATATTTATTTATTTTAAAAATTGTATTCTATAAATTCAAAAGAATCCTCATTACTTTAATCAAATTAAGTTCGGTAATGAGGACCCTATAAGCAATGAAAAGCAATTAGACTATACCTAATCATTATCCTTATACGCTTATTAATCTTATTATTTGGGAAAATACTATCAATTACAATAAAGAATGTCCAAAAAACTTGAGTTTCAAAGAATCGGGACACATTACTATATTTTTCTATATACACTTGGAGAAATTCCAGTGATTTTTTTAAAAGCACTATAAAACGTAGACTTAGAATTAAACCCTGCCTCCAGAGCAATGCCAATAATAGTGTAATTTATAAAATTGATATTTCTTAATTTTAGCTTAGCATCTTCTACTCTAAATGTGTTAATATAATCTGCAAAGTTTTTGCCTGTTAATTTATTGACTAATTGTGATAAATAATTACTACTTATTTTAAGTTTTTTTGATACACTATCTAATCCCAATTTAGGATCTCTATATATTTTAGCTTCCTTCATCAAAAATTCTAGCTCTTTATAATATGGGTTATCCTCAGTTACCTTACAATTACTATAATTACCATAAACTTGCTTAAGTTTTTTTTCTGTAAGTTTTGCTATCAAATGAAATGTAAAGATATGTTCATTAGTAAAAAAATTATTTTCTGAATGTTCAGAATCTAAAACACCGATAATTGTACCATCCATAAATATGGGTACTGCCAATTCTGATTTTCTGGAAGCATCGTCAATTATATAGTTAGAATCGCTGGTTACATCTTTAAAACATTGATAATTTCCAGATGCTGCTACATGTCCAACAATACCGTTACCGACTTTAATTTTAATTGGACTCACAATCTTTTTTTCTCCATTATTTTTGTTACCATATGCCGCTTTTTGGATCAGATATTGTCTTTCTTTATCAAACATATAAATAACACAGTCTTCTAAGTGGAGATGCGAAATACAATTTTCTACAATATCCCAGAGTATATTACTAACATTATTTTTCTCAAAAAGTGAGGTTGCAAAATAGCTAAGTATCGTTAATGTTTCTGGTAGTGTATTCTGAACGATATTTCGTTCTTTTTCCAAAAATAATGATGGTAAGCTAAGTACCTCAAAATTTGGTAATACTCTTTGTCGATTACTTTTGCTATATTCTTTTTTAGTTAAAATCATTGTGTGCAAAGGTTTAAAAACTGCAGTGTTCTTACTATTTTTTGTTTAGTAGCTATTAATAATGACAATTCTACCCTTATTGATAAAGAGCATGTTTTTTTGCCTTGTATCAAATGTACTATCATTGCATCGCATAAAGCAAGGAAAGTTTATCGATATTCTGAGAATTCCGTAATCAATTTTACAACATAAATTACTGATATATAATTAATTATAATCAAAATGTTATAAAACATAAAATAGTATATTTATATCACTATAAATAGGTAGAAATCTTTGAAACTAAAAATTACATATCGCCTTTTAACTTCTATTTTTATAAGATTCATTGTATTATTAATTATTTTTAGCGCTCCATCCATCACTGCCCAACAAAAAGATTTTGTAGTTCCTGATTCTTTACAATCATTAGATTATAATACTGTATATAAGAATTATAGAAAGACATTACGAGATACACTATCGTCAATTATCTATTTACAAACCTGTATTAAAAAAGCGACTATTGAGGATGATGATATAAAATTGGCAGAAGCCTATACTATGTTATCCTATTATATAAAAGGAGAATCAGAAAAAATAGAAATGCTAGATCACGCCATTGCCCTAAGTACGGATCTGGACGACAGCAGATACCCTTTTATGGCTTATTCTTTTAAAGGTTCTTATTATTTTAGAAAAGGAAAGTTTAGAGCCGCATTGGATTGCTATTTAAAACTTTTAGAAAAAGCAGAAAAAAAACAAAATACTGAGTTTGTTACTATAACAAAACATAATATCGCAAGGATTAAAATAGCCATAGGTAAGTATGAAGAAGCGCTACCTCTTTTTAAAGAAAATTTTACACATATTATTACAAAACACCACGCAGATACAATAAGGTATCTCAACTCAATCATTCCGTTAGCAGAGGCATATCGTTACAACCATCAATTAGATTCTGCATCAGTATATAACTTTAGTGCAATTTTAAGAGCGGTACAAAAACCGTCTTATTATGATCGATATTATGGTAGAATTCTTATTAATGAAGGTATTAATCTATATTTTAAGGAGCAATATAAAAATGCGACTGACAGTATTAATAAAGGTATTTTGATATTAAATAAAAACAATTCAGAACATCAAAAGGTACATGTATTGGGCGAGTTTTATTTGGGTAAACTCCATCTTTTGCAACAGGATAATGTTGTTGCCAGATCGCATTTCTTACGAGTAGATTCTTTACTACAAAAAGAACAAATTATCCCTACTGAAGTACGAGCAGGATATGAATTCTTAATTAATGAGTTTCGTGCCAGCAATAAAAAAGAATTACAATTAGAGTATATTAATAAATTACTTCGGTTTGATAGTATTATTAATAAAGAGACTTCTTTTGTATCTTCTCGCTTATTTAAAGAATTTGACACTCCGTTATTACTAAATGATAAAGAATTATTAATCAATGATTTAAAAGGAAATAATAAAAATTTAAATCAATTGGTGTTTTTTCTCATACTACTTAGTATCATAACTATTGCTTTTTTATATATTCAATATGTAAAAAGAAAAACGTACCAAGATAAATACGAAAAGCTTATTGTAAAGGATAAACCAGAAGAAACACTACAAGAAAAATTACCAAGTGATATCGGAGTAGCTGATGATATTGTAGAAAAAATCCTAAACAGACTTGCATTGTTTGAGAAAAACAAGCATTTCTTAAAAAAGAATATTAATACAACCTCATTAGCCAAAGAGATCAAAACCAACACAAAATACTTATCTAAGGTAATAAACCATCACAAGGGTAAAAATTTTGCAAATTATATTAACGACCTCAGGATTACTTATGCCGTGCAGCAACTCAAAGAAAACCAAACTTTAAGAAATTATACAATACAAGGAATTGCAGAAGAAATGGGGTTTAATACTGCTGAATCATTTTCATCTGCATTTAAAAAATCTACAGGTATTAAAACTTCTTTTTTTATAAAAAAACTGCAATCTTAAATATCTTATTTTATCGAAATTCACGGAATCTCGACTATTAACTGACTTATTATCAGATTATTTTCACATTTTTAGATTATTTTTAGGTGTATGAAAACACAAAAAAAGTAATATCATGAAAAAAACAAGTGGGAAAAAACTAACAATTGACAAATTTAAAATTTCTAAACTAGATCAACCATCAGCTATTAGAGGTGGTGCACAGAAAACAGATCAACCAGATGACGGTATTTTCTATTATCTTCTTACAAGAACCACCATCAATCATACTGGCGGAAATACCAATTTTGGAAATTAGCTATTCATCTTAAAAAATTAATGTGATCTCGCTAAAAAACGGGATCACATTAATTTTCTTTTTTAAGCTTATTACTTCATTATGCCTTTTGGTTCAAAACCTAAACAAGGTATCCATTTAATTAGTATGGATTTCCTAATTGATTTCTAAATCAGTTTGCACGCTTTTTTTTCCTTGAACTATTGTAACTTTATAGTTCCCAACAGGCAGGTAATACTTTCCGTTTTTCTTCTTAGAAATCTCCTCATCCGGATATTCTTTCATTAAGATTTTTCTTCCTTTTTCAGAAACTGTAAGATCATAGGATACATAATTAAATCCTTTATTCGTCTGCTTAGATAATTCCTGTACTACTTTTCCATCCTCTGTAGCGACTGTAATCGTACTAGTAGTAACTATGCTAGTATAGTAAGCAATCATAGTAGAAGGCTCTGTAGAGGGAATCCAGGAACTCCAGCTATCTCCCCATTTTGGAGAATATTCTATAGAATCCACAGGGAAAATATATAAAGTAGAAGCGCTTACTTCTTCAGTAAATTGTTGTAACGGCTCGATATTTGTTTTATAAATACTTCTACCATGTGTACCCAGCAATAGATCATTTGTTTCTTGTTGTATAACTAAATCATGAACTGCTACATTAGGCAATCCTTTAGAAAAAACTTGCCAGTTTTCTCCTCTGTCCAGCGATACATATGCACCATTATCAGTTCCTATATATAATACATTTTCATTATTAGGATCTTCCTTAATTACATTCACAGCTGATACTGGTAAATTTTGTCCAATATTTTTCCAGGTTTGACCATAATCATCACTGCTATATACATAAGGTGTAAAATCATCCCATCGATATCCATTAAGTGTTACATACACCCGCTCCTTCTTATGTGTGGATGCTATTACTCTCGAAACCCATAAATCTTTAGGAAAACTACCTGAAATTAATCTCCAGTCTACTCCAGAATTTAAGGTGACATAAACTAATCCATCATCGCTTCCTGTATAGATCAACCCAAATTGAAAAACAGATTCTGAAATGGAGGTCAATGTGCCATATGCTACATTTCCTTTTTTACCACCACCAGTAAGATCTTTAGAAATAGAGGTCCAGTCATCTCCTTGATTCATAGATCTCATTAGTTTATTACCTCCCATATATATGATATCCTGATTATGTGATGATAATAGAATAGGGGTCTGCCAATTGAAACGATAGGGTAATTCTCCTAATTCATGTTTGGGTTGGATATAGGTCTGCTCTTCTGTCTCACGATTCAATCTAAAATAATTACCAAATTGAAATCCTGTATATACAATATTAACGTTACGATTGTCAATCTCAACCTGCATACCATCACCTCCCATAATCTGTTGCCAGGGATAGTGTCCGGTCTGATGCCATTTTGAATCTTCTTTGGCATCTATGGATCCTACCCAGACTCCATTGTCCTGTAAACCGCCATATACATTATACGGTTCCTCATGATCTACATTAATAGCATAAAATTGACCCACATTAGGTTGATTAGCTTTTAGCCAATTGCTGCCATCATCATAACTTATATTAACACCGCCATCATTACCGTTAATTAAATGATGAGGGTTCTGCGGATTGATCCACAACGCATGATGATCTGCATGTACATTTTCTGAACTTATACTTACAAATGATTTCCCGCCATCCTTAGACTTTAAAATAGGTACACCAGAAATATAAATATGATCTTTATTCTCTGGACTTACCTGTATTTGTCCAAAATAATATCCGTAACTATAAAAAATATCATTTAGATATTCCTTGTGTGTCTTTTCCCAAGTCACGCCTCCGTTATCGCTCCTATACACCTCAGCACCTATTACCGGAGTGTCAAAAAGTTGAGAGTTGGCATTTTCAAGATATTTTGCAAGATCAATTGGTTTTACAGCACCACTATGAACCATTTGTTTTACATTTTCAGCCCGATACTTCTCCTGAAATCCATTCGTTTTTAAATATTGATTAAGCTTTTTATCATCTAATTCAATAAATGTTTCTACAGACATGGTTTTAAAATCTTCTTTTGTCAATTGGCCTTGCGGTTTATCCATTTTATCAGCATCTCTTCTAAACTGATTATCCAATATAGCATATATAGTATCTTCGTTATAAGCTGCTAATCCAATCCTTCCAACACCTGTTCCAATAGGAAAGCCACTTGTCTCTGTTGAAATTTTCTTCCAGGTATTGCCACCATCAGTACTTTTATAGATTCCTGATCCTGATCCATTACCTTTAAAATTCCAGGCTTTTCGATCTTTATCCCAAGCTGATGCATACTGAATATTAAAATTTCCGGGAACAGATACTACATCGATTATTCCTGTTTGCGCATCAATAAATAAGGTTTTCTTCCAGGTTTTTCCACCATCGACTGTTTTATATACTCCTCTTTCCTCATTAGAAGAATATAAATGTCCGGTTACTCCAATAACCACTTCATCAGGGCGCTCAGGATTAATTAAAATACGACCTACATGATGCCCGTCAATAAGACCTGCATTTTCCCAATTTTTACCAAAATCTGTAGATTTAAGGATGCCTACACCAGCATACGAGGATCGCGAAGCATTATTTTCTCCTGTACCTACCCAGATAGTTCCATGCTGCCAATCTACAGCAATATCTCCAGTATTAATGGTCTCAGCAGTATCCAGAATGGGCTCAAAAGTTGTTCCATTATTTACAGTGTGCCAAACTCCTCCGGATGCATAAGCCACATAAAACTCTGTTGTATTTTCTGGATTTACTTCTACATCCACCACACGACCACTCATTACAGAAGGTCCTATATTCTCAAAAGGAATAGTACGCACCAGAGAAGAAATTTCCATTTGTTTTTTTTGTAATAGTGCTTTCTGTACCTCATCAGCAGGAGTAGCTACTTGCTGAGAAAAAATTGGCATGGATAGAAAAATGAAGACTATTGATGCGATATGTGTATGCATTATAAGCGTTTTAATTTTGTTCATTTAGTACACCTTAGGATATGGCACGATACGATAGATATTTTAATAATCGTATATATCGTTAATTTAAATGAAAATAGATAATGCCTATATCGTGTCAAAACTTTTAGACATTGTTTAACAAAACATCTCTTCTGCTTTAGTATTTTTGGTAGTCTATACAGATCTAACAAACAGGATATGAAATACCACCAAATAGATAATAATCTTTTTATAAAAAACCGTAAAAATTTTATCGCTAACATGAAACCAAGTAGCATTGCCGTTTTTAATAGCAATGATATCTACCCGATAAGTGCAGATAGTACCATGCCATTTGAACAACATAGGGACATTTTCTATTTAAGTGGTGTAGATCAGGAAGAAAGTGTGTTGGTATTATTTCCGGATGCACCCAATGAAAAGCATAGAGAGATTTTATTTTTAAAAGAGACCAGTGAATTAATTGCTGTTTGGGAAGGTGAGAAACTAACAAAAGATAGCGCGTTTACAACTTCTGGAATTAAAACGGTCTACTGGTTACAAGATCTGGAAAAGATCTTCTTTGAGCTCATGACGCAATGTGATATTGTATACATTAATACTAATGAGCATTACAGATCGAGTGTAGTTACAGAAACTCGTGAAGATCGTTTCACAAAATGGCTAAAAACAACATACCCTGCACATTCAGTGGCAAAAAGTAATCCTATATTACAGCGATTACGGTCAGTAAAAGATCCTATAGAAATCGAATTGATGCAAAAAGCTTGTAACATTACAGAAAAAGGATTTAGAAGACTACTTGGGTTTATCAGACCCGGAGTATGGGAATATAATATCGAAGCAGAACTACTTCATGAATTTATTAATAACAGGTCTAAAGGTTTTGCCTATACACCTATCATTGCCAGCGGTACTAATGCTAACGTTTTGCACTATATAGAAAACAATCAACAATGCAAAGAAGGAGAACTTATACTGATGGATGTTGCCGCAGAATACGCAAATTATTCTAGTGATCTAACCAGAACAGTACCTGTATCCGGGAGCTATTCTAAACGTCAACGTGCTGTCTATGATGCTGTATTACAAATAAAGAATGAAGCCACAAAAATGCTGATTCCAGGAACTATCTGGGGTGAGTATCATAAAGAAGTTGGTAAACTGATGACTTCTGAGTTATTAGCACTTGGGTTACTGGATAAAGCAGATATACAAAATGAAAGCCCGGATTGGCCTGCTTATAAAAAATATTTTATGCATGGAACCTCTCACCATATAGGATTAGATACGCACGATTATGGAATCTTAACTGAACCTATGCAAGCGAATATGGTTTTTACTGTAGAACCTGGAATTTATATCCCTGATGAGGGATTTGGAATCAGAATTGAGGATGATGTTGTAATTCAGGAAAAGGGAGCACCTTTTAATTTAATGGGCACGATCCCTATAGAAGCCGAGGAAATTGAAGAATTAATGAATCAATGATAACTTAGGTCTATCGTTAAAAATTCTCAAAACCAATAGGAAAAGTCAGAACTTACGTAATCATCAATGGGTTACACTACTTCATAACTTTTTAAAACAAAAACTTCATCCATAAATTAGCAAAGTTTTTTAATTGCATAAAAAATAATTCATAGTATTCCTGCGTTGACTATTAAATTAAAGTAGGATCATGCGACGAATGAAAATTACGGCAGGACATCAACAAGCGATGCCCTATCTTATCGTAAAAGATGCAGAAGAATTTATTGAGTTTGTTAAAAAAATATTTCACGGTCAGGAAATGATCCGTAGCCTGGATGCTCATAAAAAAATTCAGCATTCAGAAATTGTGATTGGTGATAGCACCATTATGGTTACAGAAGCATCCAGAACATATCCGGCACAACCTAGCTCTATGTACGTGTATGTCAAAGATACTGATCAAACCTATTTTAATGCTATAGATGCCGGCTCTAAACCCCTTATGAAACCTATAGAGGAAGATTATGGAGCTCGTGGAGCAGGTTTTAAGGATCCTTTTGGAAACACCTGGTGGATCACTACACTTAATTAGTTACAGCCTAAATCACTCTGAGATGTGGGATCGTTATTAGGAAAACAGTTGCCAGAACTAATAGTTTCTGGTACATACCTCGATAATGCTGGATCTCTTAGACTGTAAGCGATAAATGAAGTTAAGTTTTCTATTTCTTCATCTGTTAAATCAATCGTTCCAAATTGTTCTGCCAAATTCTCTAAAGGAACTTCTGTGTTCTGCGGAGTACCCTCATTCTTATAAACTATCACATCTTTGATAGAAGTAAAAGTAGCACCATGACCATAAAAACTATTATCGATCAAATTATAAAGGGTAGGTGTTTTGAACTTGTAATCATCTGCCTGATTTGATGTAAAACCACCCCTACCTTTTTTAACTGCATCAAAATCAACATCCGATAGAATCATCGCTTTATCTGAATTGTCAAAATCGCCCATACCAAAAGCGTGGAATTTTTTGTCTTTTAACGCTGGTCCTGTATGGCACTCATAACATTTACCATTACTAAAAAAAGTAATTGCACCTTCTTTTTCAGCCGTGCTCAATGCTTGAGTTTCTCCTTTTAACCATGATTGCCACGGAGATTTATTAGCTAGTAATGTTCTTTCATATGCAGCTATTGCCAGCGCTCCGTTCTGTTTAGTATACCTGTCATTTTCTTCGATTTCTGGAAATGCAGCATCAAAAAGGTTTTTATATCCGTTTGTAAGTACAAAATCTCTATCAATAAGTAATCGATGTGCTTTTTGTCCCACAATACCTTGTACTTCTAATCCTTGAAATCCTAAAAAATTTTCTTGAATCTCTGTCCAACTTGCCTCTGTACCAGCGTTTGTTCCAGTGCCACCCAGCTGACCATTCCAAAGCATCACATCCTGATACGCCACATTAAGTAATGTAGGTACGCGTATTGGTTGTACATCTACAGAATCTCTGGGTACTGCTGTATTCACAAATCTACCTTCTCCTTCACTTCCAAAACCTACTCCACACTCTCCAATTCCTTGTCTTAATCCTGAACTAAATCCTGCTTTAGGATGATGACAAGATGCACAAGAATAGGTGCCTTTCATCTCCTCTATTTTAGGGTTTCCTCCTGTCGCTGTTTCGTGTAGAAGTAACTTTCCTAATGCTACTTTTTCTTTTGTGATAGGATTTAAAGGATCTTGTGGGATATTTATAAAATCATCGCTCTCAGGCAATACAAAAAAAGAAGTACCTTTTCCATCAGAAACCTCATCTAATACATCTAATAACTCACTATCTAAATCTGATTCTATTGGAATATACTCATCATTTGCACAAGATATTAATAGTAAAAAAACTGTTCCCAGAGTAATTTTTTTTCTCATACATACTTTTTTAAAAATAAAGCTTTATTGTTAACAACTCTTAATGAAGTGTTAAAAATACAAACTTACTAAAAAAAGTAATATGTAAAATGAGTTTACTGAATTTTAAAACCATTTTAATTCAGCTCACTATAAACTAAAAATTCTGTATTTAATTTGTGTTTACTTATGATCCAAAAACTCAATTTGTTAAAGTTTGATAAAACGATCAACTCCCAGATCAGATGTTACAAGATATATTCCGGGTGAAAGTGTTGTAATATCTATTGTCAAGTTTTCCTGAATAGCCTTGACTTCTTTCACAACCATTCCAGCAAGAGAAATAATTTTAATAGTCGATTGTTGATGTTGTTTTATATGCAACTGATTTTCTTTTACAGGATTAGCAAGTACCTGCAAATAACTACCTGACTCATCATACTGAAGCTCATAAATCCCTAAAGTACCTGCACAATCTGTATCATCTAATTGATAAATAGCTTCACGATTATTAGTTCCATACTGATCAATTTTAAAAAACACGATACGATCCACATTATATTGTTTTGATCGGCCTGACATCACAAAGGTATAAGTTTCTCCAGCTTTAAAATCATAGATCGGAATCCTTTTATTAGTCTCACCGCCAAGATCAAGATTAAATGAAGTACCCCATGAGTCAGTATTACCACCAAATAACTTAGTGTCTTTCTGTAAATCTTCTAATCTGGCATCATCTTGATGATTGTCACCTGCATCAGGACTCTCACCATAATCCCCGTCTACCCGAACATAAGAATCATTACTTTTATCAGAGGTATCTCCCTCAGAAATTCTCTTTCTTGATCTTATAATTAATCGATATAGTCCTCCTTGATTAATTTTAAATGTATAAGCTAATGGGGATTTAGGACTACCATTACTTGTAGTATTGCCTGTAAATTCTAAATGACCCGAACCTTTGTAATCCTCCACATCAGTTTTCAAAACCCATAAATCGTAATCAGATTTAGTATCTTCTGCTTCCATAATAACCAAACCATCTACCTCATTGTATTCTGTTGAACAATCAGTTTGTCCGTAAATTACAACAGCAGGGATAAAGGTACATAGCAATTTTAGTAGTGTTTTTGTCGTCATATTAAGTTATCGTAGTTAGTGTGTAAAAAACAATAACGCAAAAAAATAACTTTCCTTATTTGGAAATCAATTATTTAGATGTTAAAAATAGTAGCTTTCTTTTTTAACCAAATAAAAATATTCAGTAACCATAGTGTTAAAAATGCTGGTAGTAGCCAAGCTAAACTATGTGTTCCTAATGGCAATGCATTTAAGATAGGGGTCACGAATTCTTTCATCCCTATAGATGCTAAAAAATCTGGTAAACTAAAAACAATAGTCATTATTACTACAGCTCTAAAAACAAAAGAAGATGTATATTTTTCTGGAAGTACGTTTAAAAAAATCAGCACAATCGTTATTGGGTAAATAAACATTAATGCGGGTACTGCCACCACTATAATATCGTTTACATCTAGTTGTCCCATACCAATTCCTAGTATACATCCAATAATAGCAGTTATAGTATAAGCTTTTGATGATTGATGGCATACTCCTTTAACAAAATCGGCAGTTCCTGTTACAATACCTACCGCTGTAGTAAAACAAGCTAATGATACTAAAACACTTAAAAAAATAGTCCCTATACTTCCTAATGTTTTGATGCTTAACCCTGATAACAGGTTAGTTCTGGTTATACCTTGCTCAAAATCGGCATTAAACAATGCTCCATTCATTATCAATCCTGCATATACAATAAAAAGACCTGTCCCAGCGATGATCCCAGCCTTGCGAATCAGATTTCTGGTTTCTTCAAAACTCTTTTTTCCTTTAAGCTGTAATGAAATAATCACCACACCCCCTACAACCACTGATCCAATAGCGTCAAATGTTTGATATCCCTCTAACAGTCCATTTATAACCGGTGTTTTATATAGTGATTCATTCATTGGTGGATGTATGGAAAAAATTCCTATAAGAATAATACTTAGAATTACTAGAAAAATGATGGGCGTTAAAAACTTTCCTAAAACAGAAAGAATTTTAGACCTGTTAAGTGCAAAGATCAATACCAGTATAAAATAAACACTGCTTGTTATTAAAGTATGTACCTCATAAAAAGGAGCTATTGCCATTTCATATGTTACAGAGGCTGTTCTAGGAGAAGGTAAAGCAATAGAAATAATATATACGATGGAGCAATAGATAAGACTAAAACCAAAGGAAACTTTTTTACCAAAATCTAACATAGTTCCTTGTAACCTTGCATGTGCAAAAATCCCAAGCAATGGTAAAACAACCGCAGAAATTACAAAACCTACAGTTACCCAAGGCCAAGTATTACCAGCCTCTAATCCTAAATGGGGTGGAAGAATTAGGTTTCCCGCTCCAAAAAACAGAGAAAACAAAGCAAATCCTGTAATAAATGTTTCTTTATTAAATCGCATTTAGTTAGGTTTATCTCGCTAAAATAGAAATTTAGAAATGACATTAGGATATAAAGGAATTAAAATTAATTATGACACCGAAGGAAATGGCACTCCATTAGTTTTCTTACACGGTTTTTTAGAAAATTCTACTATGTGGGATATGATTACTCCTCATTTTTTACCAACTTATCAATGTATTACGATTGATTTATTAGGGCATGGAAAAACAGATTGTAAAGGATATATCCATAACATGGAAGACATGGCCAATGCTGTAAAAGCTGTATTAGATATATTAACAGATCAAAAAATTACCATTATTGGACATTCTATGGGGGGATATGTCGGGTTGGCATACCTGGATTTATTTCCAGAAATGGTTTCAGGACTTTTATTGCTTAATAGTACTTCCTTACCAGACAGTGACGAAAGAAAAAAAAATAGAGATCGTGCGATACAAATTGTAAAGAAAAATCCGGATGCATACACCAGTATGGCAATTGCTAATCTTTTTGCGGCAAAAAACCGTGCAGCTTTTAGTAAAGAAATCGATGCTATAAAAATTAGAGCTTCAAAAACTACACTGCAAGGAATCATCGCTGCGTTAGAAGGAATGAAAATAAGAAAGGATCGCTCAGAGGTATTTAAAAACTTTAACGGTTCCAAAGCAATTTTTGCAGGAAAAGAAGATCCAGTTTTACTCTATCAGCAGCGTATACTGGAAGCTAAAAAATATAATATCAATTTAGTTTCTTTTGGAGGAGGTCATATGACCTATCTTGAGAATAAGGATCAATTTTTGAGATCACTGCAAGATTTTTTAAAATAAATAACTACTTATAGCATACAAATCAAATAAATTCTTAAAATGATTTTAATTAATGCAGAAAAAATATGTCAATGTACTTTACTACGACCCATATAATTTTCTTATATTATTCATATCAAAATTCCCTAATATGAAGCTTATAAATAAATTTATTAACAAATATTTTATCGACAGATTATACCGATAAAGTGCTTTTTTTTAAGCTGAAGCGTAAAAAAATGGGTTAAAAAAGAAAAAAAAGAGGTTTTTTTAAAATTTTTTCTTACAAAATATTGTTAATAACTAAAAAAACAGTATTATTGTACTGATAATGAACTTTTAACCCCCTACATTATGAAGCATTCTACCCCTAATTCGAGCTTTTCGATTGCTAAAATCTACTGTTCTATCTTTGGACATAACTATATAATGTCTAAACAAGTTACCCATCATATCAAAGAGTACACATGTTCACACTGCCGTGAGCAGGCAACTACAAACAGTAGAGGACGTCTGGAGGTAATGACTCCTAAACTTAAAGAAATTAATGATGCGCTAGCTTCAGTACACGCCAAAAAAGCAGCTAGAAATACAAACAAGGTTCCTTTTCAGGCAGCATCTTAATAATTATTCTTGTATCGGATTCCATCCCTGAGCCTGTAATTCAATCTTCTCATTAGCTCTTGTTACTAGTCCCATACCACTACTCTCGTTAGTCATATGACCAACAATACTTAGATTTGGATTTGCTTTAATCTTAGGAAAATCATCCTGTTTTATAGTAAACAGCAACTCATAATCTTCTCCACCATTTAGTGCCACTGTTGTACTATTTAGTTTAAATTCTTCACAAACAGCAATTACAGAAGGATCTAACGGAATTTTATCCTCATATAAATTCACACCAACATTAGATTTTTTACAAAGATGAATCACTTCAGAAGATAAACCATCACTAATATCAATCATACTGGTAGGTGTTACTTCTAAAGCTTTGAGAAGACCCTGAATATCTTTTCTGGCTTCTGGCTTTAACTGACGTTCAATTAAATAAGAATACATATCTAAATCGGGTTGCGAATTAGGATTTGCTAAAAATACCTGTTTCTCTCTTTCTAAAATTTGAAGTCCAAGATATGCAGCACCCAGATCACCAGTAACAACTAATAAATCTGATTCTCCCGCACCGTTACGATATACTAGATTTTCTTCATCTGCATATCCTAGTGCTGTAATACTAATCATTAACCCTGTGGTCGAAGAAGTAGTATCGCCTCCTACTACGTCTATATTATATACCTTTGCAGCAGCTTGTATTCCAGCATACAGCTCCTCTAATGCTTCCAATGGAAATCTATTAGAAATAGCAATCGATACTGTAACTTGCGTAGCAGTAGCATTCATGGCATATACATCAGACAGATTTACCACTACTGCTTTATATCCTAAATGTTTTAATGGAACATAAGATAGATCAAAATGAACACCTTCTATCAATAGATCTGTAGTTAATACGCATTTTTTATCTTTAAAATCCAATACGGCTGCATCATCACCTATACCAAAAACCGTAGATTCCTGAACAATATTAAATTTCTTAGTTAAATGATCTATAAGTCCAAATTCTCCTAACTCAGATAAGGACGTTCTTGTAGTATTTTTATCTTCAATCATAAATGCAAAGGTAGGGAACGTTCTCATTTTGATTTATAAAACATATCAAAAAAATAAAATAAGGAGACTTTCTTCATTTAGTTATTTTATATTTATAGAAGAAAATAAAATTAATGAAAAATAAAATACATCTTTATATACAAAAGTCCGGAACATTTTTACTTTTATTCATTATGATAGCTACAGTTATTAAATGTAGTAAAGATGATGACTCAGAGGATTCATCATCAGCTAATAGATGTATTAATGAAATTGCGGGAGGAATATTTCCTTGTAATAATTTTGATCTCCTTGCCACCATATCTCTTACTGATATGGGTGCCACGTCAGGCAATGATAGTTGGGGATGGACAGATCCTTCTGATGGTAGTGAATATGCTATCATTGGTCTTAATAACGGTACGGGTTTTATTGATATTTCGATTCCTGAGAGCCCTGTGTATCTGGGTAAGTTACCTACTGCGACTGCTAGCAGCTCCTGGCGTGATATTAAAGTGTATCAAAACCATGCTTTTATAGTCAGTGAAGCCTCTGGTCATGGAATGCAAGTTTTTGATTTAACCCGATTACGTACAATTGTTGATGCACCTCAAAGCTTTACTGCAGATACCTGGTACACAGGTTTTGGTAGTGCTCATAATATTGTGATTAATGAAACCACAGGTTTTGCATATGTAGTTGGTACCTCCAGATCAGAAACATATCAGGGAGGTCCATTATTTATAAATATACAGGACCCTAAGAATCCTATAAATGCAGAAGGTTTTCTTGCTGATGGTAATCAAGCATATAGTCACGATGCACAAGTAGTAAGTTATAATGGTCCGGACAGTGATTATACCAATAGAGAAATTTTAATCAGCAGTAATGAAATTGAAGTTGTAATTGCTGATATAACGGATAAAAGTAATCCTGTTACCATAGCTACCATTGGCTACACTAATATTGGATATACACATCAAGGTTGGTTTACAGAAGACCAGCGGTATTTTCTTCTGGGAGATGAGTTAGATGAACAGTCTATAGGTTTTAATTCCAGGACTATCATTTTTGATTTAGAAGATTTAGATAATCCTCTTTTTCATATGGAATACAATGGAACAACCCCGGCTATTGATCATAATGGATATGTAAAAGGAAATACTTTTTATCTGGCAAACTACAGAGCAGGTATAAGAGCTATTGATATCTCTGATATTGCAAATAAAAACGTAAAAGAAATTGGATTTTTTGACACATTCCCTTCTGATGATAATGCTGAATTTAATGGTGCATGGAACGTCTATCCCTTTTTTGAAAGTGGAAATATCGTAATTAGTGATATCAATGCCGGGTTCATTTTGGTAAAAAAAAGTGAATAATGCATCTTTTTCTTGCTGACTAACAAATAAGTACAAAAGGATTTCCTAAATTGCATAACTCAAACAAACTCAACAAATGAAAAAAAACTCACACTTATTCTATTATCACTCTACTTTATTCTAAAGTCTAAGGACTACTTATAAAAATTAAATGATAACTAATTTTCTGCTGAAGTAACTACACCCTAGTTTTAGAAACAGGCTACCTAATAACTTAAAACTATTTAACCACAAGTTTTAAATCATAGGTTGTTTATTCATTTTATAATATAAAATACTATGAGCTAAAACCTAAAAAAACACAAACTCTTAAAAACTCAAACTCAATGAAAAATTTAATTTACACACTTCTATCCGTATGCACGGTAGTTTTTTCCTTTGCACAAACTTCGCCTTGTGTCAATGGTTTAGCAGGATCTTACCCTTGCAATGATTATGACCTAATGTCTTCCATATCACTTTCTCAGATGAGTGCTAGTGATGGTAACGATAGTTGGGGATGGACTGATAGCTTAACAGGAAAAGAATATGCTATTATTGGTTTAAATAATGGAACTGCATTTATAGATATTTCAGACCCTGTAAATCCTATATATCTGGGTAAAGTACCAACTGCAACTGGTAATAGCCTGTGGAGAGATATAAAAGTTTATAACAATCATGCGTTTATTGTTAGTGAGGCATCAAACCATGGGATGCAGGTTTTTGATCTTACCAGATTGAGAAATGTACCAAGTCCTCCAGCGACTTTTAATGCAGATACCACCTATACAGAATTTGGTAACGCTCATAATATTGTCATTAATGAAGACTCTGGCTATGCATATGTAGTAGGAGCACAAAGAAATTCTGGTCCCTATAGTGGAGGTCCTTTATTTATTAATATTCAGGATCCTAAAAACCCTGTCAATGCCGGTGGACTTTTATCTAGTGGTCAACGTGCATATACGCATGATGCACAAGTTGTAACCTATACCGGGCCTGATAGTGATTATACTGGTAGAGAAATCCTAATCGGCAGTAATGAAATAGAAGTTGTAATTGCTGATATAACGGATAAAAGTAATCCAGTAACTATAGCAACCATTCAATATTCTGATATTGGATATACGCATCAAGGATGGTTCACAGAAAATCAACGATATTTCATCTTAGGGGATGAAACAGATGAGCAAGGTGTAGGATTCAATACCAGAACTATTATTTTTGATTTTCAGGATTTAGACAACCCAATACAACATATGATCTACAATGGACCCACTGCTGCCATTGATCATAATGGATATGTAAAAGGTGATTTATTTTATCTGGCTAACTATCGTGCAGGGATGAGAGTAATAGATATTTCTGACATAGCTAATAAAAATATGACAGAAGTAGGTTTCTTTGACACTTACGCTTCTAGTAATAGTGCCTCTTTTAATGGTGTGTGGAATGTCTATCCTTATTTTACAAGCGGAAACATTGTTATTAGTGATATAGAACAAGGTTTTTTGCTACTTCGAAAAAGTAGTCCCGCTGTATGTGACCCTACTACTCCAACTGCAGTTACTACTGCTACTATAGGAGGAAATCAAGCAAGTATAAACTGGGATACTGTTACCAATGCAACCTATCAGATTAGATCAAGACCTACTGGCACATCTTCCTGGACAACTAATACCGCTACAACAAACACATACACAATCACCGGGTTAACAGCTACTACAACATATGAAGTGCAGGTAAGGAGTATTTGTGCTGATGGCAGCACATCTGGATATAGTAGTACTATCACCTTTACTACCACAGATATTCAATTAAATTATTGTGATGCTAACGGACAAATCACAACAGACGAATTTATAAGTAATGTAACCACAGGAACAATTAATAATACCTCAGGAGCTTCCAGTGGTGGTTATGGGGATTTTACTGCTTTTACCACTGATTTTATTATAAATAACACATATCCAATAGCAATTACCACTACGTGGACAGGTACAACCTATAGTGAAGGATATGCCGTTTGGATCGATTTTAATCAAGATGGTGATTTCTCTGATGCGAATGAACAAGTATTGACACAAAATGCTACTCAAGCCAGCCCGGTTAATGGAAGTATTAGTATTCCAGTCGGAGCTGTTGCTGGAAACACAAGAATGCGTATTGCTATGAAATATAATGGCGTTCCCACCTCTTGTGAATCATTTCAATATGGAGAAGTAGAAGACTATACCGTCAATATACTTACAGATGGAGGTGGCCCAGGAAATGAAACGTCTTGTACTGCTGAGATTCTATCATATCCGTATGCTCAAGAATTTGAAAATACCTTAGGTTCCTGGCAACAATCTGAAGAAGACGATCTTGATTGGTCAATAAATTCTGGTGGGACTCCATCAAACAATACTGGACCCACTAATGCAAATCAAGGAACATATTATCTATATGTAGAAGCTTCAGGAAACAATACAGGCTATCCTAGTAAACAAGCAATTATTACCTCTCCCTGTTTTGACTTGAGTACACTGTCAACAGCTACTTTTTCTTTTGAATATCATATGTATGGTGCTATAGATATGGGTACCATTGCCTTAGAAGTAAGTACAGATGATGGAACTTCCTGGATAAGTATCTGGAATGAAACAGGTAATAAAGGGAATTCCTGGAACACTGTATCCGTTGACCTGTCAGCTTATACCGGACAAACAATACAGCTTAGGTTCAACAGAATTACAGGAGGTACCTGGCAAGCAGATATTGCAATTGACACATTAACGTTAACTACAGGAAGTGCTAAAAGCACCTCTATAGTCAAAACTAACGAACTCATATTATCTATATATCCTAACCCTGCAGAAACAACAATACAAGTATCATTAAATACTAAAGATTTCTCTGGATATGAGATCAAAAATTATATAGGGCAACTAATAGATAAAGGAGATGTTACCAATACTATAGATATTTCTGATTTAACATCTGGAATCTATTTTTTTCAGGTTGTTTCAAAAGATCAAATTCTTTCCACACGATTTGTTAAAAAATAAAATATTGATTTAACAATTATTAAATTGAGGTATTTATTTGATGAAAATGATAAAAATTAAAGACATTTCTTCGTAACACTCTTTTAAATCAATTACAATCAATTAGTGAATCTTAAAAAAACTTATCAAATTTAAAGAAAATGACTACTAAAAAAGTAATATCATATGTCTCGGCACTCTTTATTGCACTCATCCTTTTGATGAGTTGTAATGATGACGAAGGCGAAGCTATTATACCCGATGATGAGTTTAATGGCGAAATTGACTGGATTACTACGTATGGAGGAAGTAATGAAGATAGTGCATTATCCATCGTAGAAACTTTGGATGGAGGATATGCTATAGCAGGATATACCTTTAGTTTAGATGGTGATATTACAGACAAAACTGCAACGGATAGTGATTATTGGTTACTTAAATTAAATCCTGATGGCACCTTACAATGGAGTAAAACCTATGGCGGAACCAATGATGATCGTGCCACAAAATTGATTCAAGCAACAGATGGCGGTTTTGTAATGGTGGGATATAGTAGAAGTAATGATGAAGATGCAAGTTTAAACGCAGGACTTCAGGATTACTGGGTGATTAAGGTAAATACCAATGGAGAAATCATTTGGGAAAAAAGTTTTGGTTTTGGTGGTATTGATCAGGCATTTTCAATTATACAAACAACAGATGGTGGTTATTTTATAACCGGTTTTCTAGATGTAACCGCTAGTGATGGTGGTGGTAATGATGACAAGAGTTTTGGCACAAAACATGGGGTTGGTGAATTTTGGGGTATTAAATTAGACGCCGATGGAAATCAGGAGTGGAGACGATATTTTGGAGGTACTAATAACGATCGAAGCTATGATGTTGTTCAAACAGAAGATCAAGGTTTTATATTAATAGGTTCTTCTGAGAGTGTCGATTTTGATATTACCAATAGCAAAGGAAGTTATGATTTCTGGGTTCTAAAAATCAATACACAGGGCACTCTTGTATGGCAAAAATCATTTGGAGGTTCTGAAATTGATGTTGGCTACACTATTGGAGCAACGGGCGACGGAAAATACATTATTGTAGGAGATGCCAGAAGTACTGATGGTGATATCACTAGTCCTAAAGGAAATGCAGATTTATGGATGATACAAATTGATGGAAATGGTAATTTACTATGGCAAAAATCCATAGGTGGTACAGAATTCGATACCGGTAGAGGTATCCATAAAATGAATAATGGTAATTTTATCATTACAGGAAATACCAGAAGTACTGATATGGATATCACGGATAATAAAGGCCAGGCAGATCTTTGGAATATTATGATCAACACAAATGGTGACATGATATGGAATACTACTGCTGGAGGTAGCAAAGATGATTTTGGCTTTAGTTGTATAGAAACTATGGATCAAAAAATAGTGGTTGTAGGAAGCTCAGAAAGTAATGACGCTGATATTCTTACTAATAGAGGATCAAAAGATATATTAATTATAAAATACAAATAAAAACATGAAAAAATTCACATTATTTACACTTATAATTGGCTTTTTCTCAATCATATCTTGTGGAGATGATGATAAAAATACAGAAGCTACATTTGGAACCGTTGAGCTTAATTTTACCAATACTATTGATAATGCTCCTATTGAATTAAATAATACCTCTTATATTAATGGAAGTGCTGAGAGTTATACGATTTCAGAATTAAAATATATTGTTAGTAACATCGTATTGATCAGTGACGACGGATCTGAATTTGTATATCCGGTAGCTGAAAGTTACTTTGTAGTGAATGAAGAAATAGAAACAAGCAAAAAAATAACATTGACCGATGTTCCATCTGGTACCTATACTAAAATCCAATATGGTATCGGGGTGGATCAATCTAATTATCCATTAAATGATGTAAATGATTTTATTCCCACTGCAGATGAAAATGGAATGCTTTGGTCTTGGTCAGCGGGATATAAGTTTCTCAAATTCGAAGGAACCTATACCCCAGAAGGAGGAAGCCCTGCAGATTTTATTATTCACGTAGGAAGTCACGGTGCTACATTGGACAACTATAAAGAGCTTACACTCAACCTATCTGATGCATTGCAAATAAAAGAAACCTCCTCATCAGAAATCATGATCAATGCTGACGTTGCTAAAATTTTTGACAGTGCTAATACACATTCTCTTACTGTAAAAAGTGATATTCAGGTAGATCCTGTGAATGCTCCAAAAATAGCTGAAAACGTGCAGACAATGTTTACTATTAGTAATGTATCAAACTAAAAATATATTGAGAATACTATTATACATATACCTCTTTATTTTCATTACTGCCTGTAGTTCTGAAAATAAAGAGTATGTAAGTATCCCAGAAAATCCACTATTAGAATTTACAGTTCCTGCTAATTTTCCCGAACCTAGTTATAATATTAGCCTTAATCCTCCCACAAAAAAAGGGTTTGAATTAGGCAAAAAACTATTTTATGATGGTAAGCTTTCCTCTGATGGAGTAATTTCCTGTGGATTTTGCCATTTACAGGATTTTGCATTTACACACCATACGCATATTGTTAGTCATGGTGTAGATGGTGCATTAGGCACCAGAAATGCACAACCACTGCACAATCTTGCCTTTATGAACGAGTTTACCTGGGATGGAGCGGCTAGTCATTTAGATCTACAACCTATCATACCTATTACTGCCGCCGTAGAAATGAATGAGACTTTTGCCAGTGTCATTACAAAATTAGAAGAGACACCTGAATATGTGGAATTATTTGCAGCAGCTTTTGATAATCAACAAATCAGTACTGATAATATCCTTAAAGCATTATCTCAATTTACCATCATGATGATTTCAGCTAACTCCAAATATGATAAAATTGAAAGAAATGAAGGTACGGTTTTTACAGATGATGAAGCTGCAGGATTAGAATTATTTACAGCAAAATGTGCTTCTTGTCATAGCGGAACATTGTTTACAGATCAGTCTTACCGTAACAACGGTTTATCCATCGATCCTCAATACAACGATGTAGGTAGAAACCGAGTAACAGGACTTGCATCTGATCTATATAAATTCAAAGTTCCTTCCTTACGAAACATAGAACTTACTTTTCCGTACATGCACGACGGTAGATTAAAAACATTAGAAGATGTACTAAATCATTACAATACAGGAATAGTAGATTCAGAAACCTTAGATCCCATTTTTAAGAACGCCACTTCAACTATTGGAATATCCTTATCCGAAATCGAAAAACAGCAAATCATAGCATTTTTAAAAACACTTACAGATGATACCTTTCTTAATGATAGTCGTTTTTCTGAATTCTAAAAATATCCAGAAGGGTAAATACTATCGTATTTTCAAGTTTTAGTACCTATATCGTTAAAAACCAATTTTTGAGTCAGTATTAAGAGTAAATAAATTATAATCTGCCTTAGTATAGCTTTTGTCTATTAGTATATATGTTAGATAAATGTTAGGTTTTGCGTATAAAACCTACTTATGTAGTATATTTGCAATCAATTTAGAATTTATCTATTTTATAAAGTATGATTAAAGTATCCGATATAGCTAAAAAGAAGGTTGTAGAGATGATGAACGATGATGGATATAATGCTGCTACAGACTACATTCGTGTAGGTGTAAAAAGCGGTGGATGTTCTGGTTTATCATATGACCTTAAATTTGATAAAAATCAGGAAGAAGACGATAAGGTTTTTGAAGATAATGGTGTAAAAATCATTGTGGATAAAAAGAGTTTTTTATATCTTATTGGCACCACCCTAGAATATTCTGGAGGACTCAATGGAACTGGTTTTGTATTTAATAATCCCAACGCAAACAGAACCTGTGGTTGTGGAGAAAGTTTTTCCCTTTAACAATTAAAAAACAGGTCTTATTATAATAAGTAAGACTCTGTAAAAAAGTTCAGGAACAAATAGATGGCATATACTGAAGACGACTTAAAGAAAGAATTAGAAACCAAAGAATACGAATACGGATTTTATACCGATATAGAATCTGATACGTTTCCTGTAGGTCTTAATGAAGACATCGTTCGCGCAATTTCTATTAAAAAAGAAGAGCCAGAATGGATGATTGAATGGAGGCTTGAAGCTTTTCGTATTTGGGAACAGATGGAAGAGCCGGAATGGGCGAATGTACACTATGAAAAACCTAATTTTCAAGACATTTCATATTATTCTGCACCTAATAAAAAACCAAAATACAATAGTATTGATGAGGTAGATCCTGAATTACTGGATACTTTTAAAAGACTTGGTATTTCTTTAGATGAACAAAAAAAATTAGCAGGAGTAGCTGTGGATATCGTTATGGATTCGGTCTCTGTAGCCACTACTTTTAAAGATACATTAGCAGAAAAAGGAATTATATTTTGTTCTATATCAGAAGCAATCCGAGAGCATCCGGAATTGGTTAAAAAATATATGGGTTCTGTAGTACCTCAAAAAGATAATTTTTATGCAGCATTAAACTCTGCGGTCTTTAGTGATGGTTCTTTCTGTTATATCCCAAAAGGTGTTCGATGCCCGATGGAATTATCTACCTATTTTAGAATCAACCAAGCCGGAACAGGCCAATTCGAGCGTACACTCGTCATTGCTGATGAAGGCAGTTATGTAAGCTATCTGGAAGGTTGTACAGCTCCATCCAGAGATGAAAATCAACTACACGCAGCTGTGGTAGAATTAATAGCATTGGATGATGCAGAAATAAAATACTCTACCGTACAAAACTGGTATCCTGGCAATGCAGAAGGAAAAGGAGGCGTTTTCAATTTTGTTACTAAACGAGGGTTATGTGAGAAAAACGCTAAAATTTCTTGGACACAGGTAGAAACAGGATCTGCAGTAACCTGGAAATATCCTTCTTGTATTCTTAAAGGAGACCATTCGGTTGGAGAGTTTTACTCTATTGCCGTTACTAATAATTTTCAGCAAGCAGACACAGGAACAAAAATGATCCACCTTGGTAAAAACACCAAAAGTACCATCATTTCTAAAGGAATCTCTGCTGGAAAATCACAAAATAGCTATCGTGGACTCGTACAGATAAATAGCAGAGCAACCAATGCACGTAATTTTTCTCAATGTGATTCTTTACTCATGGGCAATGAATGTGGCGCTCACACGTTTCCATATATTGAAGCAAAAAACAAAACTGCTCAGATAGAACATGAGGCAACTACGAGCAAAATTGGAGAAGATCAGATTTTTTACTGTAATCAACGAGGTATTGATACAGAAAAAGCCATTGCTTTAATCGTAAATGGTTTTAGTAAAGAAGTTCTGAATAAACTTCCCATGGAATTTGCCGTAGAAGCTCAAAAACTTTTAGAAATATCTCTGGAAGGTTCTGTAGGGTAAATGTATAACTAACAAAATCACATTAATGAAAAAATCAATCATCCTCCTTTTCGTAAGCTTACTTATCTTTTCGTGTAAAAAAGATACTTCTAAAGAATCAGATAAAGAACCTACATTAATTAGAGGTGAATTTATATTAATCGATGGAGCAGGTGTTATTAAAGGTGCGGATTTTATTTATGGTGTTATCATAGATGATATGGCTAAACAACTAGATGCAAAAGTAAAGCCACTACAGCGAGAAGAATATGATATGGTACCAGTAGTCATAAATGGTATTATACAAAAAAATGCTGATGAAGGATGGCCGGAAGTAGTTAAAATCACTGAAATTATTGGTGTTACTGAACCTACCTCTGAGCTTCCCACAAAAATAAAAACTTCTGAAGGTTCTACAGAACAGAATGAAGCTAGTGAAGGTCACGATCACCAAGGTCATGGTCATGAAGGTCACAGTCACTAAATCAATTAGTTAACAATAGAAAGATACAACACAAAATGTTAGAGATAAAGGATTTACACGCTAGTATAGAAGACAAAGAAATTCTAAAAGGTCTTACACTAAATGTAAAAGCTGGTGAGGTACACGCGATAATGGGACCTAATGGTGCCGGTAAAAGTACATTAGCCAATATTGTTGCTGGTAAAGAGGAATATGAAGTAACAAAAGGTACCATCATCTTAGAAGGAGAAGATATCGAGGAATTAGCTGCAGAAGAACGTGCTCATAAAGGTGTTTTTCTTTCTTTTCAGTATCCGGTAGAAATTCCCGGGGTTACGGTTACTAATTTTATGAAAACCGCTATTAACGAAACCAGAAAAGCACAAGGGCTTGAAGAAATGCCTGCTAAGGATATGCTTAAAAAAATACGTGAGAAGTCTGAATTGTTAGATATTGATCGCAAGTTTTTATCGCGTTCCTTAAATCAAGGATTCTCTGGAGGTGAAAAAAAACGTAATGAAATCTTCCAGATGGCTATGATGGAACCTAAACTGGCGATTCTTGATGAAACAGATTCTGGATTGGATATCGATGCATTGCGTATTGTAGCAAACGGTGTAAATAAACTTAAAAGTGAAGACAATGCAGTAATTGTTATTACTCATTATCAGCGTCTTCTCGATTATATAGTTCCTGATTTTGTCCACGTTTTATACGATGGTAAAATCGTAAAATCAGGAACCAAAGAATTAGCATTAGAATTAGAAGAAAAAGGATACGATTGGATTAAAGAAGAGATCAACGCATAAAAGTTGTTGGTAAAGTTGATAGTTCTAAGTTATTAGATCTTAAAATCTTTTAAACCAACAACAGACAACAAGCAACAATACAAATGGATTTGAAAGAAAAATTAGTATCTTCCTTTTTAGCTTTTGAAAATACTGTGGATGTAGAAGATACTATTCATGATATAAGAAGTCAGGCAATAAAGAATTTTGAAGAAAAAGGATTTCCTACAAAAAAAGAGGAGGCCTGGAAATATACATCGCTTAATGCAATCTTAAAACATGATTACAGTGTTTTTCCAAAAGAAGAAAATGCATTAGAGTTCAAAGATGTAAAGAGGTACTTTATTTATGATCTTGACACTTATAAGATAGTATTTATTGATGGACAGTATTCATCTCATTTATCAGAGACTACTCATGATAAAATAGATGTGTGTTTAATGTCATCTGCACTTACACACGATAAATACAGACCTATAATTGACAACTATTTTAATAAAATTGCTCCACAGGATGGTCTCACATCATTAAATACTGCTTTTTCTAAAGAAGGTGCCTACATTAGGATTCCTAAAAACAAGCTAGCAGACAAACCTATCCAGATTATACACCTTTCTACAGGCAAAGAATCTTCTCAATTATTGCAACCACGTAACCTGATTGTAGTGGAAGAGAATTCTCACGTGCAGATTATAGAGCGCCATCAGAGTTTAACTGATAATCCAACATTAACAAACTCAGTAACTGAAATTTTTGTTGATAAAAGAGCTATTGTAGATTATTATAAAATCCAGAATGATAATGAGCATGCATCATTAGTTGATAATACATTTATCGAACAACAAGCACATAGTATCGCGTCTGTACATACATTTGCTTTTGGAGGAAACGTAACAAGAAACAATCTGAACTTTATTCAAAAAGGAGAAGGTATTGACTCTATACTTAATGGTGTTACCATTTTAGAAGGAAAACAACATGTAGATCATAATACCCTGGTGCACCATACAGAACCTAATTGTGAAAGTCATCAAGATTATAAAGGTATTTTTGATGAAAGAGCAACTGGTGTGTTTAATGGAAAAATTATTGTTAATAAAGAAGCACAGAAAACTAATGCTTTTCAATCTAACAATAACATCTTATTAAGTGATAAAGCAACTATTAACTCTAAACCTCAGCTGGAGATTTTTGCTGACGACGTCAAGTGTTCTCATGGATGTACCATTGGACAACTAGATGATCAGGCATTATTCTATATGCAATCAAGAGGAATTGGAGAAAAAGAAGCCAGAGCTCTTTTAATGTATGCTTTTGCGAATAATGTTTTAGAAAGTGTAAAAATCCCGCAACTAAAACAACGAATTAATAAATTGATCGCAGCAAAACTTGGTGTGAATATTGGATTTGATTTGTAAAAATAAATCCCATTAAAATTTTATAAAAAACCTCTTCATATATTTGTCGAGGTTTTTTTATTATGCAAAAACGGAAAACAAACATATATCATATCATTCTCCTTCTCATATATGCCTTTTTCTGTATACTCATGTTTCAGATTACACTGCAGTATTTTCCTATTGATTTTGATGTAGCATTTTTACGGATCAAGCAGCAATATATTGTCTTTACTCATTATAAAATAGCCTTTTATATCCATGTGACTTTTTCAGTATTTTCACTTTTCGCCGGATTTACTCAATTTTCAAAAAAGATAAGAACTCAGTATACGAGTACCCATAGAATAATAGGTTGGATTTATTTAATTTCTGTATTAGGTTTTGCTGCTCCATCGGGTCTGATCATAGGGTATTATGCTAATGGAGGTTTTTGGTCTCAGCTCGCGTTTTGCTTATTAGCAATAGGTTGGTTTTGGTTTAGCTTACAAGCGCTGTTAGCCGTCAAGCAAAAAAACTATAAAAAACATCAAATTTTTATGATCAGAAGTTTTGCATTGACCTTATCCGCCATTACATTAAGAATATGGAAATATCTACTTGTTGTGGCTTTTCAGCCCAGACCTATGGATGTATATCAGATCGTAGCATGGTTGGGTTGGGTGCTTAACCTTATTGTAGCTGAGCTCATCATTTTAAAATATCTTAAAAATAAAAGTTAAGGATGTTGTTTAAAAATAACTGAAGTAATTAAAGTATCTTAGTAGATAAAATATAATTCTATATCAATGAAAAATATAATCGTTCTTCTCTTTTGCGCACTACTGGTTTGTTGTAAAAAAGAAGTTAAAACCGAACCCATTGCTGCTACACCAGTTGAAACTAAGGATGAAGTTAACGAGGTAATCACTGAAACCAAGGTTGAAGAAACCATTGATCAGACAAACATGTTGGGCTATTACGTGGGTCTATTTATCGCAGAAGATTATGGTGATATTTATGAAAAAAAAGGTTCTTTCTCTAATAAAATAAATATTGCTATAGATAGAGTTACACAAGACTCCTTGTATGGTCACTCTGTGGTTGCAGGTAATAGCAGACCTTTTAAAGGAATCTTCAATTCAGAATCATTACATGCCAAGGTATCAGAACCTGGTGATGACAAATATGACGGTGTTTTTGAATTTACTATACTGCCAGAAGATAAAAAATTAACAGGTGTATGGATTGCTAATAATACTAATTTAGCGGTACCGAGAAGGAAGTATGAATTAAATAAAAAAGCATACAAATATGATACGACACTAAATCTTTCTCCTGAATATGATTTTAATATTCCATTATCTAATACGCAGTTTGGTGAATCATTAGAATTAGAATCAGTAGACCCTGAAAAAATTTCGAAATTAAATGCTTCAGCGCAACAGTTGACCAATCAGGATGTAGAAAATTTAAATAAAGGCGAACTGGAAATTATACGAAATATGATTTACGCGAGACACGGCTATTCGTTTAAAAATCGAAAAATGAGGTATTTCTTTGATTCAGAAATTGACTGGTATGTTCCGATTTCTACAGATATCCGAAGTAAACTAACTGCAACTGAAAAGAAAAACATTGATTTAATCAAACGCTATGAAGAACACGCAGAGCGGTACTATGACTATTTTGGGAGGTAACATAAATACCACTATCTTGACATAAAATGGATTAGAATCAGGATCGGTTCATATCTATTGTATTGCAGTTGTAATTTCATTGATAAATGTATTAAAATCCACTCCTTTATCTCCTTCCAACCCAAAACGAACAATTACCAAATCTTTTGATGGAATTATAAAAACACGTTGTCCCTGAAATCCATTTGCAGAAAACATATCTCTGGGAGCATCCGGATAGAACCCTCCTTTATTTAACCAAAAATGTCCTCCATAATCGCCATCAGATGTAGGACTCGGTGTTGTAACATAATCCACCCACTCCGGATTAAAAATTTGCTGCCCATTCCAATTTCCTTTATGAAGATACAGTACTCCCAACTTTGCCCAATCCCTTACCGTTGCCCAACTATAGGATGAACCTATATAATTACCGGCCATGTCCGTCTCTATAATCATAGAATGCATTCCTATTTTATCGATGAACTCTCGATACGGGTAATCCAAATATTCCTGATAACTATTAAATTGTTTTCGTAAAATCCCTGACAATAGATTAGAAGTGCCCGAAGAATAATACCAATACTCGTTTGGTTTATGAATTGCCTTTTTATGGATTTGAGGCAGTGTCATATCACTATCCAGATATAACATAGTGGTCGCATCAGAAATAGACCCATAATCTTCTTCCCATGCTAACCCACTATTCATCTGTAATAAATTATTAATTGTAATTTCTTTTCGTTCATCTTGTTGCCATTCCTTAATCGGAGCTTTATGATCTATATCAACAATTCCTTGTTTCTGTAATACTCCATATACTGTACTAAGAATACTTTTAGTCATTGACCAGCCTAAAACCAATGTGTTTTTATCAAAACCATCTATATATTGTTCCTCAATAATTTGATCCTTATACACTACTAATACAGCCCTTGTTTTCTGTTTCTCTATACGATCAGTATCAAAAACAGAAGTAACGGCTTTTGATATTTTTTTATAGTTTACCTCTGCAAAAACTGTATCTTTTTGTGGTAATTCACCATATGGATAGGTCATATTAGTACTAATTTTATTTCTTTGAGGAGTTAAATAAGGTGCTTTTTCATCAAAATCATCATTAATTAACAGAGCTCCTAAGCCTTCTCTGTATATTGCCTTTCTTTTCTTAAGTCCGTAAACAGAAGCTATCACCTGTTTTTCTTCCTCATACAATTCATCATCTGCTAGGTTAATGGGTGAAAAATTATTGTCGGTAGCATCTGTATAGGCGACACTTCTATTTCCTATAAATACAGAAGAACACATATTTTTAGCTGAGTATCCAGAGATGATATCAAGTTTTGGGTAATTCAGAAAAATGACAACACCAATACCCACAAATAGTAAGAAAATTATAATTTTAGCAACTTTTTTCAATCGTTTCATCAATATGCGTTTAAAATCATTCTAAAAATAAACAATCCCTTCCATAAATAAGCAAATACTAATTGGTATTAGTATTTTTGCAAAAAGAAATTGATATGCTAGATGTACAAAAAATACGAGAAGATTTTCCAATCTTACAAAGGCAAATAAATGGGAACCCTTTGGTGTATTTTGATAATGCGGCCACTTCCCAAACTCCTCAAATAGTTATTGACGCTATTGTCGATTATTACAGTAATTATAACGCTAATATTCATCGTGGCGTACATACTTTATCACAAGAGGCAACAGATGCATATGAAAAAGCTCGTAAAATAGTACAGCAGCATTTTAATGCCAAAAACTCGTACGAAATTATTTTGACAGCAGGAACCACGCATAGTATTAATATTGTGGCAACAGGCTTTACCACCTTGCTTTCTAAAGGGGATGAAATTATTGTTTCAGCACTAGAACATCATTCTAATATTGTTCCTTGGCAAATGCTCTGCGAAAGAACGGGCGCTATGCTTAAGGTAATCCCTATGAACGAAGAGGGAGCGTTATTAATGGATGTCTATGATCAACTTCTTTCTAATAAAACTAAACTTGTGTTTACCAATCATGTTTCTAATGCATTGGGAACCGTCAACCCTATTGAGGAAATTATAAGCAAAGCACATAAAGCAGGTGCTGCGGTATTAATTGATGGAGCACAGGCATGTCCACATATTAAACCAGATGTACAAGCCCTTGATGTAGATTTTTATGTAGCTTCTGCTCATAAGCTATGCGGACCTACAGGAGTAGGTTTATTATATGGAAAAGAAGAATGGCTTAACAAACTCCCTCCCTATCAAGGGGGTGGAGAGATGATCGATCAGGTGTCCTTTGAAAAAACGACGTATGCAGGGTTACCTCATAAGTTTGAAGCGGGAACCCCTAATATTTGCGGAGGTATTGCTTTTGGAGTAGCTTTAGATTATATGAATAGTATTGGTTTTGAAAAAATTGCTAACTATGAGCATGAGTTACTTGAATATGGAACAAAAAAATTACTAGAAATAAAAGGATTAAGAATATACGGAACTGCTAAGCATAAAACATCTGTTATATCATTTAACATTGGATCCATTCACCCTTATGATGTGGGTAGCATTGTAGACAAATTAGGAATTGCAGTAAGGACAGGTCATCACTGTGCGCAACCCATTATGGATTTTTATAAAATTCCCGGAACTATACGAGCTTCTTTTTCATTTTACAATACTAAAGAAGAAATTGATGCACTAGTAACCGCTTTAAAAAAAGCTATATTAATGCTAAGCTAAAACAAAGAAAACTTTACATTCAAAAATTCTTATGAACCTAAAAAAGTAAGAATTAGATAGTGTCATAAAAGCAATGTATTTTATTCGTTTATAGTCTATTACATATACAATATACCGAATTAATACCCGTTTTTACATTTTAAAACTTAACTTGATATTTTTGATATGAGCATACGACATCTTTTTCTAAAATACATTCTCATTCTATTTTCATCGTTTGTTTTAATATCTTGTAGTGATGATAGCGATAATGACGCTATAGTTATTGATAATCCTTTAAACGATCCATATGATGGAATTCCAGCAGGAAATCCCGATGGAAGTTATCCGGTACCTGCAGAAGCATCTTTAGAGGACGTTTCTAATCCAACTACGGTGGTTGGTGATGGTACTCCAGAAAGTTGTACTGGTGAGGTTTTTATTGATGCTGTCGCAGGAGGAGGAAAAATTGTTTTTAATTGTGGATCTGATCCTGTAACCATAACACTTAATAAACCTGCCAAAATATTTAATGATACCACTCCAGAAATTGTAATTGATGGAGGAGGTTTGATCACTTTAAGTGGTAATAATGAAACAAGAATTCTATATATGAACACTTGTGATCCTGATCAAATATGGACTACAGATCATTGTGATAATCAAGATACCCCCAGACTTACTGTCCAGAATATTACTTTTATCAATGGTAACTCCACATCTGAAACAGCATACGATGGAGGTGGAGCTATTTGGGTTCGTGGTGGGCGCTTTAAAGTTGTAAATTGTCGATTCTTTAATAATACTTGTGCTAGTACCGGTCCAGATGTAGGTGGTGGCGCTATACGAGTATTCAGCCAATATAATGACCAACCGGTTTTTATTGTTAATAGTACTTTTGGAGGTAAAGAAAACTACGGAAATCATGGATCAAATGGTGGTGCTATTAGTAGTATCGGGGTCTCCTGGACCATCATTAATAGTCTTTTTTCTCATAATACCGCAATAGGTAATGGAGGAAATCCTTCACAAGCGGGAACTCCTGGAGGAGGTAGTGGAGGTGCGATTTATAATGACGGGAACACAATGACTCTTAAACTTCTAGGATCTCATATAGAATTCAATCAAGTGAATGACTTTGGTTCAGCCATTTTTTTTGTCTCAAATGACCATTCTGGAAATATTGTTATTGATGAGTCTGTTATCCAAAATAATATAGGAGGCTCTTGGTACCCTTCATATCCCGGTATCTCTGCACATGATGATACAGATATAATAGTAACAAATTCTTCTGTTACTGAATAATGGTATTTGATATACATGATCTCAGTGTTTTCATAAAAATTAACACATTCATAACCAACACGTTAAATATTTCCTATGGATGTTAAATAATAAAACAAAATAGCCACTTTTTACGTTTTTTATATCAACTCAAAACCTGTGATCATGAAAAAGAGAGCCTTTCCCATAATAGCTTTTATCATACTATTTGTTTTTAGTTCTTGTATAGGTGATAAAAAAAAAGATAAAGAAAATAATACTCCAGAAATTGTTACATCATCTGATGAGCAAACGCAAAATGATACTATCAGAAGGTGTTATACAATGAATGTGTTAGAAAAGCATATGATTAAAACTCCGGATTTGCGATCAAAAATGGAGCAAATAGAAAAAAGATGTCAAGCCTTTATAACACAAAGAAAAGAAGGAAAAGTTGAAGATTTAGATACGATTATTATACCCACGATACTTCATGTTATTTATAGCAATGAAGATGAAAATATTAGTGAAGCCCAAATACAATCTCAAATCAATGTCCTTAATCAGGATTTTAGTAAAACAAACACTGATATTGATCAAATACCAGAAGAATTTGCAGCATTAGCTTCCGATATTAAAATTCATTTTGAACTGGATTCTATTATTAGGGTTTCTTCAACAACAACCTCTTGGGGAACTAACGACCAAATGAAATTTTCTGCTAATGGGGGATCCGATGTAATCAATCCGGAAACACATCTTAATATGTGGGTTTGTGCCATTGGTGGAGGAATCTTAGGATACGCACAATTTCCAGGAGATAGTCCTACTACGGATGGAATTGTTATATCACCGCAGTATTTTGGAACAGAGGGATATTTACAATCTCCTTTTGATAAAGGCAGGACCACAACCCACGAGGTCGGTCATTGGCTAAACTTACGTCATATATGGGGTGATGGCGATTGCTCAGCAGATGATTTTGTGGATGATACCCCTTTATCAGACACCGCTAATTATGGATGCCCTAACTACCCCACATTGCATTGCGACTCTAATGACATGACTATGAATTATATGGATTATGTGGATGACAACTGCATGTATATGTTTACAGATGGGCAGATGGCACGTATGAGAGCTGTATTTACAGAAGGTGGAGGAAGAGAAGGTTTTGCTAAAAATTTAGAATAAATGGAGTTCTAGTTAACAATTATTTATTATTCTTGACCTAATCAACCGTATAGTATGGAAAATTAAATTCGTATTTTTATAGACGCTTAAAAATTATTGAATCAATGAGTAAAATGATCCCTTTTTTAGCAGGTATATTTTTACTGCTATCCTGTAAAGAAACCAAAACGGTGTACATAGCAAGTTATCAAACGAATTGTCAAGGTGTAGGCTCGCAAACTTGTATGCTGTATAAAGAAAATTCGGATGATGAATGGACTTATTTTTACGATACTATAGAAGGTTTTGAATATGAAGAAGGATACAATTACACACTGGAAATAGAGGTTTCTAAAGCAGAAAAAACGATTACAGATACCTCTTCACTAACATATTCGCTTGTCAATATTATTGCTAAAGAAAAAGATAATGTTTTGGCGCAAAACTTAGTATCCAATCAGGATGAATCTATGAAAATTATCTATAGCGCGCTTTCCAGAGGTTATTTTTTGAAAACTGAAATTGATCAACGTGATATCATTGTATTCAAAGATCGCAATCTTGATCAAAAAAAATCTAAAAACTGTAGTAAAAAACAATGGAATGAGATTAGAGCAATGGTGGAAAAAATTGATTTAAAAAAAATAGGAACACTTGAGGCTCCAACAGGAAAAAGATTGCACGATGGTGCACCACATGCAAAATTAGAAATTAGTAAAGGAGATCAAAAATTCATCTCTAATGGTTTTGACCACGGACACCCTCCCAAGGAGTTGGCATCTCTAGTTACCTATATAGTATCATTAACAGAAGGCATGGAAGAATAAACTTTATTTACATCTGTCCAGGGAGATATTTGGATTCTATTTTACCCGTATGAACTATATAAAATGGAATTTTAAGCTTTTGGGAATTATTTAGAGTAAAGATTTTAGTTGATGGACTAAACCTTGATTAAACTTATTTGTTGTCGTACTTTTGTTAAAAAATTGTAAGTATATGGCTTCTATACAAGAACTTCAGGAAGAAATTGTAGATGAGTTTAGCATGTTTGATGATTGGATGCAACGTTATGAGTATATGATCGATCTTGGTAAATCACTTCCTTTAATTGATGAGAAATATAAAATTGAGGAAAACATTATAAAAGGATGTCAGAGTAAGGTATGGGTACATGCAGAAATGAATGACAATAAAATCGAATTTACTGCAGATAGTGATGCTATTATTACCAAAGGAATCATTGCTATTCTTATTCGTGCTTTTTCTGGGCAACACCCACAAGATATCATTAATGCAGACACTGATTTTATTGATGAAATAGGATTAAAAGAACATCTGTCACTAACACGTGCAAACGGGCTGGTAAGTATGATAAAACAATTAAAAATGTATGCAATTGCGTATCAAACGCAAGTTAATTAATATTACAAAATGAGTGAAACTATAGATACTACAGAACTGGGAGAAAAAATAGTAAGAGTCCTTAAAACTATTTATGATCCAGAAATTCCGGTTGATATATATGAATTAGGATTAATATATGATGTTTTTGTGAATGAGGATTATGAGGTGAAAATTTTAATGACTCTCACCTCTCCTAATTGTCCGGTAGCAGAATCATTGCCAGAGGAAGTTAAAGAAAAAGTAAAATCATTAGATGATGTTAAGGATGCAGAAATCGAACTAACCTTTGAACCTACATGGACACAGGATTTAATGAGTGAGGAAGCTAAACTGGAATTAGGAATGCTATAATCAAAAACGACATATCAGAGGTTGTTAAAAAGCAAAATTATGGCTGAAGAAATTATCAATAGAGTAGCTACTAATAAAAATCTGATCACTTTTGATCTGGAAGATTACTATCCAGAAGGAGAACGGATCATATTAGATATTAAGGATTGGTTATATGAGGGATTAATATTACGAGAAAAAGATTTTAGAAAACAAGCGTCTGAGCATGATTGGAGTCAATATAAGGATACATATCTGGCATTGAATTGTACGACCGATGCTATTATTCCAGGTTGGGCTTATCTTTTATTGACGAGTCTTGCCACACCATTTGCTAAAAAAGTAGTAGTTGGTTCTCTACAAAATTTAGAAACCATACTCTACACCACATTAATTGATACATTAAATGTATTAGAGTATCAAGATAAACTTTTAATCATCAAAGGATGTTCTAATAAACCTGTACCCGAAAGCGCTTATATAGCATTACTCCAGAAATTACAGCCCGTTGCCAAAAGTATTATGTACGGGGAAGCTTGTTCTGCAGTTCCTATATATAAACGAAAATAAGGCTTTTGACCGTCTGAAGTTGTCTTTCGTCGAAAAACGAAGGTCTTATTCATACTATTTAAATCAAAAAACGTTACTTCTACTATATTTGCCAACGTAAAATTTTACAAAAATTTAAATCTAATAAAAACCACTTAAAACTATTAGTTATGAAAAAAATATTGTTAACCTTAACAGTTCTCTTTGCAGGAGCAATCACAGTGAATGCACAAACAGAAGAAGAATTAAAAACTTCACTTGCGGCTAAGAAAGATTCTATTGCCAGCATTCAGAGCAGAGCGAATGCAATTCAATCGCAGATCGATGCATTACCAGGATGGAAAATCGGAGCTTTTGGTACGATTGGAGGTAGTATTTCTGGTTTTGATAACTGGTATTTACAGTCTGCACCTAATAACTCTTCTGGTAATATTGGTGTTACCGTGAACGCTTTTGCAAATCTTCAACAAGAAAAATATTTTTGGAGAAATTCACTAAATGTAAACTTAGGGTGGGTAAAATTAGACAATAAAGATATAGATACAGATAGTGACGATTTTGATGTAGCTACTGATGTATTCAATGTAAGCTCTCTGTATGGATATAAAGTAAGCAAAACTTTTGCTGTTTCTGCCTTAGCTGAATATAGAACCGCTTTATTAGAAGGTGCGTTTAATGATCCAGGATACTTAGATGTTGGTGTCGGGGGTACTTGGACACCTATCCAGGATTTAGTAGTTGTGATACACCCATTAAACTACAATTTTATATTTAGCGAAGGAGAATCTCAATTCGAGTCCTCACTAGGTGCTAAAGTTGTTGCTGATTATACACGAAAAATTGGAGCAATTAACTTTAAATCAAACCTATCTGCGTTCTTAAGTTATGAAGATACAGATTACTCTAACTGGCAATGGACAAATGGTTTTAGTTACACTTTCCTGAAAAAGATTGGTGTTGGTTTTGACTTTGGTTTAAGAGGAAATAAGCAAGAAGCATTTAATGCCGGATCTGGCTTAACAGAGGCTAATGCGGATGATTTTCAACTTGAAGATACTGATAATGTATTACAGTCTTTCTGGATGTTAGGATTGAGTTACGCTTTCTAAACATCGTTTAATATATATAAAAAAACCCTTGTTGTCTTTCTAGAAAGACAACAAGGGTTTTTTTATTGTTTTAAGTGTCTCTGGTACTATCCAATATATATTCCATATAAAATTCGTGAGTATCTTGGTCAACAATCTGGAAGCCACATCGCTCATAAAGACGTACGGCAGGATTTTGTTTGAGGACTTTTAGCATTAATCTACTCTTCAAATCAAGGGATTTTTGGATCATATAGTTTACGATATATTTCCCAACTCCCTTTCCCTGATATTTTGGTAATATCTGTAGCTGTACTATTTCTGTTTTCTCTTTATTTTGAACATATTTAAGCATTCCAGCATTTTTATTAGCTATTCGTATTATAAATGTAGTATCAAAAAATAGAGCTATCCGCGATAAGTGCTCATCCTTGGATAAAAAAAGACCGGCTGTCGCAAGATGATTTGTCATGGTCGCTTTTCTCAAACTCAGCAAAAACCTTTTATCTTCATGTACCGCCTTGATTACTGTTATTTCCAAAATATATTGTATTTTGCTATAAATTTTTCTTAAAGATATACTATACTATAAAAATAATAGTTTTTGTAGTACATATATTATTGCACAAAACAATTCTTTAGTTTCTATTTTACACGGTTTAAAAAATAAGATATATCTAATACATGTATATCCGCCTGAATCTATTGTTTATATGATGCAAAAAATTATACTATTCATTTTTCTAATTGCCTTTGTGGCTCCTTGTATTGCTCAGGAGGAAAAAGAAGTAAAACAACTGGATTCCATACAAGTACAATTAGTTCGATCTCTGGATAGTGTTCTAAAAAACACTCCTAATGATCTTAATGTAATTGTATTAAAGGATATGCTTACTAAAATTACACCAAAACCAGCTAAAAAACCAGAGGTTGCCTGGAATACGATTGGTAAATTTTCTTTAATATTTAATCAGTCTGCTTTTAACAATAATTGGCAAGGTGGCGGTGGTACCTCTAATATCGCTGGGACTACAATACTTAATTATGAGTTTAATTACAAAAAGGAAAAACTAACGTGGGATAATAAAATTCTAGCAGATTTTGGAATTACTTTTCTAAAAGGGGAAGATTTTTCTCGTAAAACCACTGATAGGGTTGAGTTTAACACCCGATTAGGTGAACAAATTAAAGACTCATTTTGGAATTATTCTCTTTTTATCAATTTTAGATCCCAATTTGCCAAAGGATATACCTTTAGTACAGATGCTACAACTGGAGAAATCATACGTACAGAGGATACACATTTCTTTTCACCAGCTTATATACAAATTGGTCCCGGTGTACTCTGGAAAAAAAGCGACAATCTTAATATTAATATTGCACCTGTAACCTCGAGAATGATTTTTGTAGATAATCAATTTACAACCACTGAAGATTATGAAGATGGCGATTATTTTGGAATAGATTCAGGAAAAAGTTCCAGATTCGAATTTGGTGGATCTATAGCCGCATACTCTAAATTTACTATCCTTAAAAATATAACGATGGAAAACATCCTTAATTTATATTCTAATTACATAGAAGAACCTTATAATATTGATATTGATTATACCCTAAATCTTAATCTGGTAGTAAATAAATATATTTCTGGTAGTTTTGCTTTTCAAACTATTTATGATGACAATGCCACTGGTAATTTTCAGGTTCGAGAAGTGATCGGGTTGGGTCTTAATGTTACTTTTTAAAAAAATACATACACATTTATGTAGCCCTCACCAGCTTTAAAACCTATGAGAGCCCTATTATCTGAAATTCTTTTACAACCATATTAACTCCTAATTCTCTACAAACTCCTCTGGATATAAGAAGTTATTATAAGGAAAACGTGTCACATGGATATCTCTAACTTCTTTATACACTCTTTTTCTAAATGCATCCATGTTTTCTTTATTGATGGCTGAAATAAACAATGCATTGTCCCCTATCCTACTCATCCACGTTTTTTTCCATTCTTCTAGTGTATAATGAGCTTCCGTTCTTTCTGTCATCAAATCATCATCCTCAATAGTTTCGTGTTGATACGCATCAATCTTATTAAATACCATAATAGTCGGCTTATCTCCACTTTTAATTTCTTCTAAAATTTTAGATACAGATGCTATATGATCCTCAAACTGAGGGTGTGAAATATCAACTACGTGTAATAATAAATCTGCTTCTCTCACCTCATCCAGCGTACTTTTAAAACTTTCTACAAGCTGCGTAGGTAACTTCCTAATAAACCCTACGGTATCACTGAGTAAGAACGGTAAATTACTAATTACTACTTTTCTTACTGTAGTATCAAGAGTTGCAAATAATTTGTTTTCTGCAAAAACCTCACTTTTAGCAATTACATTCATCAATGTAGATTTACCCACATTTGTATAGCCCACAAGAGCAACCCTTATGAGTTTTCCCCGATTACCTCGTTGAGTAGCCATTTGTTTATCAATCGTAAGTAATTTCTTTTTTAACAGAGAAATCCGGTCTCTAACAATACGTCTGTCTGTTTCAATTTCTGTTTCTCCCGGACCACGCATACCTATACCTCCTCGTTGCCTTTCTAAGTGAGTCCACAGTCCCGTAAGTCGTGGTAAGTAGTATTGACATTGTGCCAGTTCCACCTGTGTTCTTGCATAACTTGTTTGTGCACGTTGTGCAAAAATATCTAAGATTAAATTAGTACGATCAATGATTTTAGCCTTTAATATACGTTCTATATTTCGCTGTTGCGCAGGCGATAATTCATCATCAAAGACTACAGTTCCTATATCATGCTGCTCTACATATATTCGTACTTCATCCATTTTACCACTTCCTAAAAACGTCTTAGCGTGAGGTGTATCCATTTTTTGTGTAAAACGTTTTACAACTTCTCCCCCTGCCGTATAAGTGAGAAATTCTAACTCATCCAGAAATTCCTTTAGTTTATCTTCATCCTGATGTTGAGTAATCACTCCTACTAAAACTGCTTTTTCGTATACAGTATCTTCTTTTTCTATCATTGATCCTCTTTATTTCTATAATCTTTTTAATAATACATACATTCGATATATTTAATTATAAATATATATGACGCTGCTGTTTTAATCCTTATTATACTACCTCAAAAAGTATGTATAAAATTATAACTTACTTAAGCCAATCTAGTGCTCTATTGATATAATTATTATACAAAGGTACGATAATGAATGCTTTTGAATTTGTACATTACGGCTTTACAGAAAAAATTTATACATGCCTACAAAAAAATACTTTCTTAAAAAAGAAACTAACTTATATACCATCGCTTTTTATAATCTAGAGAATCTTTTTGATATTAAAGATGATCTTAACATATTAGATGATGACTTTTTACCTGATTCTGAAAAACAATGGACTAAAAAAAGATACGAAAAGAAAATTTTTAAACTTGGAACTGCGATTTCTAATATAGGATTTGCAAATACTGGTAAAGCTCCTGTGATTCTTGGTGTGGCAGAAGTAGAAAATAAAGCCGTTCTAAAAGATTTAATTAAAACAAAAAATTTGATCCATAAAAATTATGGGATTGTTCATTATGACTCTCCTGATGAACGTGGAATTGATGTGGGTCTTTTATATCAGAAAAAATATTTTACGGTGACACATTCAGAAAGCATTGTTCTTTTAGTTGATAATGAATATGGAGAAAGAGATTATACCCGTGATATTCTATGGGTGACGGGAAATCTTAATGGGGAAGAAATTCACATTTTAGTAAATCACTGGCCCTCCAGACGTGATGGTGCCGAATCCACTTCTTATAAACGTGTGATAGCTGCCAAAAAAAATCGTGAAATTATAGATCAGATCACTGAAAAAGATCCAGCTGCAAAAATTATTATCATGGGAGATTTTAATGATGATCATACTAATGAAAGTGTCAAAGATCATCTTGTTCAGCAAGATTTTTATAACCCTATGGAACGATTACATACCAGATATCGTGGTACACTTAACTATAAAAGCCAATGGAATCTATTTGATCAAATTATTTTTAGTAACAACTTTCATAAATTTGAAAAATCAAAGCACAACTTTTCTCAAGCCAATATTTTTGATGAAAGTTTCCTGAAAATTTATAAAGGTCGTTATAAAGGAAATCCATTCAGAACCTATGCCGGAAGGAAATATCAGGGAGGATATAGTGATCATTTTCCCGTATATGTGCAACTAAGATTAAATTAACATCAGATTGGGTACTCTTATACTATCGTAAGGCAAAATTAAAACACACTATGAATATTGAACTTTTCACAGAATTGAATTTTGATAATCCATATTCAGAAATTATAAATATTGACATAAATGAAAACTTATCAATTGGAGAACTTTTAACTGAGTTACATAAAATAAAAGAAATTCCGACTTACACAGAACTTGAATGGGACGGCAAAATAGAAAAAATATCCTGTAGATATTATTTTAAATCTGAACCTGAATTTGGAGGTTTTAGTTCTATCGATAATTTAGAACAAAAAATTAATGATTTTCCAAAAAAAGGTTCAAATAATGAACTTTGCATATTTATAGATGGAAGTGTTGGGCTTATTAACTAGATATAAATTTGATAAGAATTTGGTATATGAGGATATCATTTCTAAATTAAAAATAGGTACTAACATAATTCTATTAGAAGACTTCCCTCTATCAGATTATGATTTTCAGTCATTCATTAATCATATTGGAACATCTGTTTTCGAAAACAAAAATAATGATAGACACGACATTTATGATGTAAAAATATCTAAACAAAATGATTTATTTAGATCAATAGCTAACTCAAATTTATCTTTCCCCTTACATACTGATTGTGCGGATTTTGATGTAATACCAAATTGTATTGGTTTATTATGTGTAGAACCTGCTATTCAAAAACAAGGTAATAGTACTTTTATGGCTTTAAACGATTTATTGAAACAATTATCAAAAAAACAAATTCACGAACTTGTAGAGAAAAAATGGAGATATAGAAATCAATCTAGAGGCATTCTAACTATTGATTCTGGGAAATATAAGTTATGTTATGATAGAATTACTATAGAATCATTTTCAAAAACAACAGATAAAGAAAAGGAACAATTAAGTAGATTAGATAGCTTGTTTAAAAAAAACTCACTTGAATTAAAACTAAAAAAAGGAGAATTAATCTTATTTAGAAATGATTTAATGCTACACGGACGAACTGAAATTGATATAAATTCAAACAGATTATTTAAAAGAATTAGATTCAACATTAATTAAAAAACTTTGTCTAACCATTGAGGCTGTTGCGCAACTATAGTTTAACAGAAAATCAAGCGTTTATAATCAATCATTGAATTCTAAATGTATAGTTTGTATAATATTATATAAGAAAAGGTTAACTCAATTTAAATATTTTATTCACCCTTTTCGGGAAGAAAACACAACAAACAAAGGACACAGTAAACTCTTCTCATCTTTCCTTAATTTCACAATATCTACAAACTAAAACACTTCTATAGATTAAAGTGAGATTCACTCTGGTAAACGTTTTTAACTTTTTTCGGAAAAGTAAAATACTAACAAACAAAGTAATCCTCAATGAAAGTTTCATTTATTAAACTTTTTTTAACATTATAAAGCAATTCGATACCCCACAATGCTATAAATTGCAAGACACAAATCACTCAATTAAAATAGGTTACTCATGAAGTTAAAATTACTTTTAGTATTATCCACTATTTTCTATTTCTCAGAAGTCCAGTATGGATATTCCCAGCAAGTTTTTATTAATGAAATTCACTATGATAATATCAGTACTGACAGCGACGAAGCAATAGAAATTGCTGGCGTATCAGGAACAGATATTTCTGGATGGACATTGGTCCTGTATAATGGATCTAATAGCTCTGTCTATAACACTTTTTCACTTTCAGGATCAATTCCTGATCAACAAAATGGATTTGGGACTCTCCTGGTTACAACTGCCGGTTTACAAAATGGGGCTCCCGATGGAATTGCATTAGTAGATGCAGATAATACAGTACTACAATTTTTAAGCTATGAAGGAGTAATAACTGCAATAGATGGACCTGCCGCCGGATTAACCAGTATCGATATAGGTGTAGAAGAATCAAATAATACACCCTTAGGAAGTTCGTTGCAATTAGTAGGTACGGGAACCATTGCTACAGATTTTATCTGGGAATCCGTAGCTACGAACTCTTACGGTATGATTAATACAAATCAGGTTTTTGGAACTCTTGTACTAACACCTGTTATTAATGAGTTTGTTTTTAATCATACAGGAGCTGATACTGATGAATTTGTAGAAATACTAGCAGCAACCGATATGAACCTAAGTGAATATTGGTTATTAGAGATAGAAGGAGATGAAAGTGGTTCTGGTATTATTGACGAAGTAATACAACTAGGTACAACAGATGCCAATGGATATTTTACAACATCATTAGCAGGTAATATTTTTGAAAACGGAACACTTTCTCTTTTATTAGTAAAGAACTTTACTGGAACTCCAGGACAAGATCTTGATGCGGATGATGATGGAATATTAGAGAGTACCCCTTGGGAAGAACGTGTGGATGGCATTGCTGTACAAGATAATGATATCACAGATATAACCTACGCAACTGTAACTTTGACAACATCATTTGATGGAAGTTCTTTTACCGTAGGTGGTGCTTCCAGATTTCCGAATGGACAAGATACTGATACAGCAATTGATTGGGTCCGAAATAATTTTGATGGCGAGGGATTACCAAGTTTTCCTGCAGCAGTAGCAAACCCTGGAGAGGCTATTAATACGCCTAACCAAGCTACTATAATCGCTGGTGGAGGTACTAACGATGCAACTATACTAATCAATGAGATTGATGCTGATACAGAAGGTACAGATGTCTTAGAATTTATTGAATTATATGATGGGGGTAATGGGAATATCTCTCTGGATGGATATACGCTGGTGTTTTATAATGGGTCTACTGATCAAAGTTATGCTACCTACGATTTAAGCGGTTTCTCAACCAATGATACTGGCTATTTCCTTATTGGAAATGCAGATGTCCCTAATGTCTCTATAACTTTTGCCAGTAATGGGTTACAAAATGGAGCAGATGCTGTAGCTTTATACAAAGCAGATGCTATCGATTTTCCTAATGGAACAGTAATCACTACAGATAACCTCGAAGATGCCATTGTATATGATACAAATGATAGTGATGATGTAGAACTAATAGCATTATTAAATGTTGACCAACCTCAGGTAAATGAAGATGAAAAAGATGCTAAAGACTTTCATTCTTTGCAAAGATTTCCTAATGGTTCCGGTGGATTACGAAATACGATTTCCTATACACAATCTATTCCTACTCCCGGCTCAGCAAATACCAATGCAACAGAGGTTGTCAACCTTGTTATTAATGAATTAGACTCAGATACAAATGGTACCGATACTTTAGAATTTATTGAATTATATGATGAAGGGGTAGGTAATACACCTCTTGATGGATATGTATTGGTATTATATAACGGAAACAATGACACTAGCTATAACACAATTGATTTAGCCGGGTTTTCTACCAATGAAGCAGGATATTTTGTTGTGGGTAATGCAAATGTTACTAACGTAAACCTTGTGGTTACTGGCAATACTTTTCAGAATGGAGCAGATGCTGTAGCATTATATTTAGGAGATGTCTCAAATTTTCCTAATGGTACAGCAATCACCACAGATAATATAATTGATGCTATCGTATACGATACAGATGATGAAGATGATACAGAATTGTTGGCGTTACTCAACCCGGAACAACCTCAACTAAATGAAGATGAGAATGGAAGTAAAGATAGTGAGTCTTTACAGCGAATTCCTAACGGAGAAGGTGGTGCAAGAAATACAAGTACTTATATAGCAAAAGCACCTACGCCTGGTGCGGATAATAATGGTATTATAGTCGTTCCAGGAGAAATTATATCGATCGCTGATGCCAGATTAGTAGCAGAAGGAACTCCAGTAACTATTACAGGAGTATTGACGGTAACTGATAGTTTTAATGGTCCGGCTTTTATACAAGATAATACGGGAGGAATTGCTGTTTTTGATCAACAGGTTCATGCTGATGCCAATATAAAAGTAGGAGATTCTATTACATTAACTGGAGCACGTGCTGTTTTTAACGAACAAATTCAAATTAGTGGTGTCGTAGAGGTTATACAACACGGAACTCCTCAGAATCCGATCATCCCACGAGATATCACCTTAGCAGAATTATCAGAATATCCAGGAGAATTAGTACGTATACTAAATACAACCTTTCCTAACCCGGGGGATCTTTTATTTGGTAATGCTAACTTTTCTATTATTGATGGCAGCGGTAATGGTGAATTGCGTATTGATAATAACACAGATATCGTAGGTTTAGTACAACCAATTACTTGTCCTGAAATCACTGGGGTTATAGGTCGTTTTAATGAATTCTTCCAGTTATTACCTAGACAATTTAGTGATATCCCCTGTGCTACCGAGTTTATTGCTCCTGGAGATACCGTAGGTTTTCCTAAAGAAGATACATTTGATGTAGTAGCCTTTAACATAGAATGGTTTGGAGATGAAAATAACTCTCCTGTTGGATCCAATCCATTATCTGATGCCATCCAAAGAGATAGTACAGCAACAGTACTCAAAAAATTAAATGCGGATGTATATGCCGTAGTAGAAATTGCGGATGATGTACTATTTGATGAGTTAGTAAATCTACTACCTGGCTATGATTATATTTTATCAGACGCCTTCTCCAACCCTACCTCAACAGATGTGGTTCAGAAACTTGGATTTATTTATAATACCGAAACGGTTTCTGTGGTAGAAACCAGAGCAATGCTTACATCCATACATCCGTTATATAATGGCGGTGATGATTCTGCTTTGGTAGATTATCCAGATGCAACTACACGATTTTATGCAAGTGGACGGCTTCCTTTTTTGATGACTGCAGATGTAACCATCAATGGAGCCACAGAACGTTTAGATCTGATTGCGCTTCACGCCAGAGCTAATAACAGCAGTGATCCACAGAACAGATATGATATGCGCAAATATGATGTAGAGGTGCTAAAAGATACTTTGGATGTACAATTTGCCAATAATAAAGTAATATTGCTAGGTGATTATAATGATGATGTAGATGTGACGGTAGCGGATATTAGTAGTACAGTTTCCAGTTTTCAGGAATATGTAGATGATACCGCTAATTATAATATTGTATCTTCTGCATTAAGTGAAGCGGGTCTTAGATCTTTTATTTCAAGAGAAAATATGATCGATCATATTGGCATTACTAATGAATTAGAAGAAGCCTATATCGAGAATTCAGTAACCGTTCATTATGATGTATATGATAGTGATTATGCTTTTACTGTCTCAGATCACCTACCCGTTTCTGCACGGTTTTTACTGACACCAGAAGTTGTGGCTAATGAATGTATAGGGGCAACTATCGTTGCTTTTGAACAAGGTAAAAGAAAAGATGGAAGAAACATATCAGGATATAGAAGTAATCCAGAGAAAGCATTAGGTAGTCCTAATGAAAACAGATTTTTTAATTTTGTGAGTTTAGGTTTTGGTGGAGCTATTACATTAGAGCTAACTAATGAGATATATGATAACCCAGATGGTGATGAATTTACGGTCTATGAAAGTACAGGATATACTTATACAATTCCTTGTAATTTTTATCCTGAAACCGCAGAAGTCTTTGCGTCTCAGGATGGGATTGATTTTGTCTCCTTAGGCACTACTTGTCAGGACGGATCATTTGATCTCGCAACAGGAAATTTAGATACTGCTAAATATATAAAAATAGTAGATGTAAGTGATCCTGCAAAATTCCCTTGGTTTTTCTCTGATGGGTATGATCTGGACGCTATCCAATGCATCGATACTTCAATTACAACTGATAAAACAACCGAAAAAACAGATCTTAATAGCATTGAAAACCATTCTGCTTATGATGCAGAATTAGTAACCGAAGAGTTTAGTTCAGGAAAAACAACTATGTCTGTAACTTCTAATCCTGTTGATGATGTGCTATCCATATCTTTTGAATCGTTTTCTGCAGAAAAAACAAACATCATTATTATGGATATCAATGGTAAAGTAGTGTACAATAATGATATATTGCCAGACTCTAATATTTTTATATGGAATATTGATTTTCAACCCTTTGCCTCAGGATTTTATATGATACATTCTACTACTAAAAATCAAAGATTCTCAGAGAAATTTATAAAAAGGTAATTTTTTAGAAATCATTCTATACGATAGATGTTGTTTATAATCTACTTCAGTTCACTAATTAATTAAACGAATTGAACTGAAGTAGTTTTTAAAAATTTAAATCCTTAATTGTTGCAGTTTCTATATCAGGAGGTATCGGTTAAGGTAGTAACAATAATTATCGTGATCCTCTGATGTTACTAATACACTCTTAAACCTCAAGCATTACATATCATATTGCGTAACAATCCCAGTAGTTGGTCTCTTAATATTTCTTGTATTAAATGGCATATAATGCTCCTGATTGACTAAAATACCGTTATGGAATATCTTGATCTCTGGTGGTGGTGTTTCCAGATATGCTTTTTTCTTCTCTAAGAATTTAATCCAAAAAAAGCCAATAATATCCAGTCGAAAACAAATTAGTTACCCAAGTAGTTATTAAAAAAGTTATAAGAGATCTATTAAATAGTAAAATTATGATGATAATCAATCCATAAATACACCAAAGCATATTACCCTATTTTTCTTATTTCTTCTTTCGCAAATCGTATCCAGTATTCTCTAGGATAAGAACATATTAGTTTTGGTTCTTTTTTTCCTTGCTTCAATATCTCCTTATAAAAGATAATATCATTCATATTAATTTTACCCATAAGGTTAAAAAGATACTATCCTATTAACATTGCTACTATAGAGCCAACAACATGCTTAAAAAAATATTGCATTACAAAACCATCATAATCAGACCCATATATTACAAATAGAAAATAGTGAAATTGTGATAAGACATATAGCCAAAAGCAAATAAATAAAAATACCAGCCGTTAGAGTCTTTGACAATTATTTTTCTAAATAAGATATTTCTGTATTATTTATTTGATTCATAATCGAATAAATAATACAGAAATATATTGTCATAAACTACACGGATTATATAAATATATATTAAGAAAACCGACCCCGAATATACTTTCTAGCAGGCTCTTCGATAAAGCGATAAGTTACATAACTGGTAAGAATACTAATCAAAATGATTATGAGTATAACGATTCCTGTCCATTTAGGATCTATATTGGGCATCATGTAATGTTGATAATACTTTATATAAGAATGGTGCAGCAAATAAAATGAAAAACTGATGTGCCCTAACATTTCCCATACAGGCTTAGAAAGAAACATAGTGATTTTACCCTGTACATTAGAAAAAACTGATATAATTATACCTATTGGAATCCAATAATATACACCTAACTTAAAATTGGCATGTACATAAGGCTGCAATATTAAAAAGAGCAAAAATACTAGTAATGCCCTATACTCCCATTTGGTAGCTTCATCAATAGATAATTGAAAACTTCTTCCTTTTATTAATAAAAATAAACCAATTCCCATGGTAAAATCGGCAATTCTTAAAACTGGGCTGATATATAACCAATAATAGGCATTTTCATATCCAATCAACAGAATTGCAAGAATTATAATAAGTGTAGTCACCGCAATGAGTGTTCTTTTTATAAACCGCTGCTTTATTAATACAGCTGTTATTAAAGGAAAACCTATATAAAAGAATAGTTCTGTAGAAATACTCCAGGAAACCCCATTAAATGAGAAGTAATAATCACTCACCGGAATCACACTCTGAACCATAAATATGGTAGACATCATCTTTTTAATATAAAAAAGAGTGTTTCCATATATAAGCTCTGAATAAGAAAGTGGTAATGCTACTAATAATCCTACATAATACATAGGTAAAATCCGTGCCAATCGCCTGCTAAAAAATGTTTTAAAAGAAAAACTCTTTTCTATGATTGCATCTGTATATCGATATGCTAAAATATATCCACTTAGCATAAAGAAAAAACTGACCCCTATATATCCCTCTCTAAAAATATAACGATACAAAAATGACCAAAATTTATTTTCTGAAGGAATGATATAATTAAGATGGCTCATAAAAACCATCAACGCAAAAATAAATCGAAATGCATGTAAACTACGTATCATCTAACTAAATAGGCAACGAAGATAGTTTTTTTGGTAACATCAAAAAAAGTAATCATTTTCTATCTACTGCTTTTTATTATCTGCTTTACTATGGATATTAATAAAATTTATTACTCCATGTTTTTTAAATTATACAGTAATACTTCTTGTTCATCAGTAGATAAAAAATTGGTATGTAATCCATATATAACTGTATCATTAACGACATCAAAAAATTCAATATAATTATCCAACACAAACATTTTTAAGGGTTTCAAATCATAATCAAAAACATATATTGTACTATTCTCAGGATGATCATCTACTACTTTTCGTCTTTTATATAGTGCATAAATATAGGTGTCAGACATTATAATATCATCAAATTCAAGGGTGAAATTTTGAGGCACTCCCACCATGGTTTCGCCCTCATTTTCGGTAACATTAAATAATGGTTCTTCTTGATGGGGTAAAACAACTGTTTTAGAGTAACATTCTACATATTTAAAAACACTTATATATTGAAGTATCAATTGATACTAATTCTTGCGTTAATTTTTTTTCTTGTACATAAGAATATGATGACTCGTTTGCCGAAACAGTTTCTTACGGAGAAGAAAATTGCATTGAGAAACCTATAGAAGGTAGTGATTATTTTTAATTATAGTCAATACTAATATTATCCAGCTCATAAGTTCCATCAAAATCTTCGGTGTCGCTACCTGTATAACGAAAAGCAATATAAACAACACCTGTTTCACAAGATAAATCTATGATTCCTGAAGAATACCACTCGTCAAAATCATCAGAATTTTGAATAATGTAACCCTCTGATAAAGTAATCCATCGTGCATTCGCTATAGTGGTTGGATTACCATCCCAATTTTTAGAAAATACAATATCTAAGTTACTTAGATCTGCAAAACTGTTTGATGTTTCAAAATGTAGCGTCTCTCCTTCTTGTTGATCCAAATTAATCGACGGCGTGACCAACCATGCGATTGTTCTCTCATCCTCTGATCCATAGGAACTCACTCTTGCAGATATCCCTTGGGATGGGTTGGTACCATCAGAAGTATAAGCCTCCCAGGTTTCTGTACCTTCTTGAGTAAAAATAGTCCATCCATTACCAGTAATGGGTTTTCTATTTGTTTGGGTTTCAAAATCATCAGAAAAAAGAACGGTAGTACCTGCTATATCAGCTGTGCCGCAAGAAAAATCAAATCGTTCAGGATTATCAAAAACTAATGCTGTAGGATCATTAATAACTATATTAAAAGCATCTCCAAAAAAGTTTTTAGTCAATATGCCTTCTATACTTCCTTGTTTTTCTGGTAATAATACACCTTTAAAATCTGAAAATGTACTCGTACTCAAAATACAGGAATATCCCAATGTACAACTTTCTAGTATGCGTTCTCCATCGTATTGATCTGTAGGTTCTGCAGCAAAAGTATGTGTTGTAGTACCCAAAACGGCATCTTTATTAAATTGTACATCATTGATTTTAATAAACATGCTGAGTTTATTGTTAGAGAAATCTTCAATACCCAATTCTAATGGGGTAATCGTTGTAATTTCTGATGATCTGATAATGTATTCGTTCTGCGAAAATGAAGGTATCTGTCCAATCACTTTTCCATCAAGTACTCCCAATGTTGGAACTCCATTTGATATTCCTAATGACAATCCAGCTAGTTTAATATACACTTTCCTTCCAAATTCATAACTGGTGAACATTGGGTTGACATCAATAGCAATTCTGATCCCAGCGGTTGGATTTTCTTTAGCATTCTGAATAATAAGTTCCTTAAAAAAATTACCTGCTCTATCACTGGAGATGACATATCCTTGTACAAACTGATCCGGGGTATCAAAAGTAATTATGGCCTCTGCATCATCCTTTAATTGTTCCTGTGCTAAACTTCCTAAAACGGCTCCTATTCCTATAATACCAGATTCTGGAATTACAGACTCTTCTATTGCTAATACAGGAATATCAAAATCATCGTTTTGTACACAGGAAGTTATTAGTATTGTTACTAACAATACGGTCACTCTTTTCTTTACATTCATTATATTCATTTCTATTCTTTTTATGTAGTCATTGACTATGATTAAATACCCCCTTGTTTTTACTAAAATCGTACATATATATTGAGGTAATATGAAGTTCTATTTCCATAAAAATATCTGGATCCGTAGACAGGAACAGTCCTATTTGATTCTTCTAAGGCGCTTCTGTAATCTACATTTCTTGCCTGCTCAAAACCACCTGTCTTGTATAAGGTATCGAAGACATTATTAACCGTTGCAAAAAAACCTACATAGTACTTTTTGACTCTCCATGACTTGCCTCCTATAAGATTTACAAGCATATACTCATCAAACTGTTCCTGTTTTAGTAATTCTCTGGCTATAATAGGATCATAATCATTAAAAGGAATACCATTTTCTGGATCTATACTAAAATTCTCTGTTCGTTTTAACGGACTGATATCAATATATGCATTAGAGAAATAGTTAGAGGTGATGCCTACCCACCAAAAATCAGGATCCCGATACTCAACTCCCAGTTGAGCTGCGCGTTCTGGACCCCCTGCGACGTGATAATTCTTCAGTAATGCTTTTCCTAAGGGTCTGGGCGAAGGCTTCACTGCATTATCACGTTCGTCAAAAACGGTAAAACTTTCACTTGTGCTTGTTAAAGTAAGATCAGGGTCATTAGTATATGTAAACTGACCTAATGCTGCTGCAGCTTTAAGTTTTATTGTTGGAGTGATCTGGTAAGATATTCCCAGCTCACCTCCAATATGTTCTTTACCAATATTTGTTAATGTTTCTTGTACAAAAGAGCCTGATAATGCATTAGTATAGAAAAAACCAATATCTGTAGCATCCTCAATAGCGGTATAATAACCTGTCAACCTAACTTTTAATTTAGGTGAGCTGATTCTATAACCTACATCAACAGATTGTATTTTTTCACTTTCCTGATCTCCTATAACTATATCTGATACTGTATTATTATTTTGTCTCACATTAGAATAAGCATTTCTAATCGTGGGTGCTTTTGTAAAATAGGTGGTTTGAAAATCTAACTGATTACGCCCATCAATTTTAAATGTTACTCCGGTTTTTGCTCCATAATCTGCAAAATTTAACGAAGAACCCTTCCCAAAAGATTCATTCCCTGGAAAATATCCGTTCTCAAATAATCCGTTTCTTTGATACGATGTTTGCGAAATTGTTCCTCCTATAAAAAAATTGATTTTTTTTGTTTTAACCTGTGCCTGTAAAAACCCTCCCAGTGTACTCGCAGTCATCTCATAGTTATACTCGTATCGATCCCCAACACCTACTATTCTATTGGGATTTTGTAAGTCACTCTGTGCATTATTGATTAATTCATTAATGGATAAATTAGCGTTATTTAACGCATAACCATCTACATCTAGAAAGCCTGTTCCTCCCATGAGATCCAATACCTCTGCATAGTTTTCACTAACCATTATTTTATAGTTGATACTTCCGTTAATCTGTATACGATCCGTAATCTCAGTATTTACTATTGAGCTAAGATGTAATTGGTTACTATCATTTCTATCCTGATACCAGATATATGTGGCATTTTTTCCTTGTTGTGTATTTAATTGATTCACTTGTATTAATTGATTCCAATCTAATTGACCATCCTTTATAAAACGTTGCTCTGCCAGGTACGCTTTCTGAAAATCCAAAGCAGTTGGGTTGACATCTCGTAAATAATAACTAGGAAGATTACTGGGGTGTGCAGGATTGGTATCATTACTCCCTCCTCCTCCTACATAACTTACCTGATCATTAAATGTTATTAAATCAGTTCCTCCATTATCCAGCCTAGTAGTGCTTATATTGCCTGTTTGTAGTCCAATATTGGTTTGTAAATTCGTCTTTTCTCCCATATTCCAATAATGATTGAGCATTACTATTGGTTCTTCTATTTTCCGAATTCTGGAATTTTTCTTTTTACCATTAAAGTAACCCCAATTTGGATTATACGTACTGCCTTTTAATGCAGACACCTCATCCGTTATTGCAGTAGATATCCCTCTCCTATTTGGGGTGTAAAAACTACTTATATTTATACTATGCGATTCATTTATCTTTTTTTCTATGGCAACAAATATAGAATTAGCATCATATAACGTTCCTTCTATGATTCCTTCATTGCCATACCGACGGGATAGTGCAATAGTGTATGCCCAACCATTATTCATAACTCCACTACTATAACTTCCCATGATTCTTCCTGTATAGCTTCTATTAGAGGACGCATAAGATATTCTCCCTCCTTTCCTGTACTGAGAAGCTCTCATATTAATATGAGTAGTTCCTGATAGTGCTCCAAAGGTGTACTCATTAGGGGCTATACCCATAGAAAATTCCTGATTACGCTGTACATCATTTAATCCTCCCCAATTACTCCATTGAGGTCTTCCGTTAGAAAACTTATTCATTTCTAAACCATTGATCAACACTTTTCCATACTCATTACCTATACCTCTGGGCCGAAAAAAAGTCGAGCTAAAATCAAATGCCGCAGCGCTAAGAAATACATCCCTCGATGCATTGAGTAAGCCAGAAAGGTTATATGAAGAAGTAGCATCACCCTCATCCAGTTCGTTATCTGAGAGGCTGATTGTACCTATAGATAGTTGTTCTTGTTTAAAATCATATTCTAAATCAATCGTTTTAAGATCCAGTATAATTCCTTGATTAATAGTGATAGGAAATTGTTTAGTGATATAGCCTTTTTTAAGTATGACAGCTATTTGTTCTCCTAGCGGAAGTACATTCTTGTTAAAGTCAAATTCTCCTTGGTCATTAGTGTTTGTAAAGATTAAGGTTCCTTTTATTGTAACGGTAACATCAGCAAGATATTCATTAGTGAATACATCCACAATGCTACCTTTAAGTCCAGCTTGTTGACTATAATTAATTGAAATAAAACCTACACATGCGAATAAAAAGAAGATCTTCTTTCTAAATTGAAATGTCTTCATCTACGCTTGATATAAAAAATTATTCTTTCTATAAAAATGAAAAAAAAAGAGCGTATTCTACCCTTGTCATAATAGAATACATAAGAGGTATTAAGATTCATGTGAGTGATTTATGTAAATTTGAAAAGCTCAAAAGTAGATGGGTACCACAGATATTATCAGGGGAATAGAACTAGAATTTGTAAGGGGACAAATACCCTTAGTCTTGATTCACTAAAAATAGTTGGACAAAAAATAAAAATTCATTTTTTATAAAAGAAAAAGAAAAAATCGTTTATAAAACTCTCTTTATCATAAACATACATTCCACACAGAAAATAATTCGGTAAAAAATCAAAGATAAGTTTATGATGTGAATACAGATATCCGTTTTTTTCATTGAGCAAAAAAAATGTCTTTTGTTCCAATTTGAACATATTTATCTGAACTCTATATTTATGAAAATCTCGTGCTTCTTTTTAACATTTATCTTTTTTTTAGGTTCTATTGGTCTCTACGCACAACATAAGAAAACATATAAAATAAACACGATCGCATTTTATAATCTGGAGAATCTATTTGATACAGAAGATGATCCTATTACCTATGATAATGACAGAACACCAGACGGAAAAGATCATTGGACAGTCCCTTTGTATAAAGACAAACTAAAGCATATGGCAGCTGTTATTTCTAAAATCGGATCAGACATTACAAAAAATGCCCCTGCATTACTTGGAGTAGCAGAAATAGAAAACCGTAAGGTGCTGGAAGATTTAATCAATGAACCGATACTGTTACCAAAAGATTATGGAATTATACACTATGATTCTCCAGATAGAAGAGGAATCGATGTAGGCTTATTATATCAAAAAACGTTATTCAAACCTACTCAGAGTAAAGTTCATGAATTGCTACTATACGATCTAAAAGATACTAATAAAAGAATCTACACCAGAGATCAATTAGTAGTAAGCGGTTATCTGGATGGTGATTTAATTCATCTTATTGTCAACCACTGGCCCTCTAGAAGTGGTGGTGAAGCCAGAAGTAGATATAAAAGAGAAAAAGCGGCAGCACTTAATGCCACAATAATTGATTCTATTTTTGACATCAATCCCTATGCAAAAATCATCACGATGGGAGATCTTAATGACAATCCGGATAATAACAGTGTCAAAAAAATACTAGCTGCAAAATCAGAAAAGCAACAAGTTCACTTAAAAGGGTTGTATAATCCTATGTATACCTTGGCAAAAAAAGGGTTAGGTTCGCTTGCCTGGAATGATAGTTGGCATCTTTTTGATCAAATCATTGTTTCTAAAAGCTTATTAGGCAAAGATTATACTTCTTATCGCTTTTATAAAGCAGGTATCTATAATCAATCTTATCTCACCAATGTACGGGGAAAATACAAAGGGTATCCCTATCGTAGTTATGCGGGTGGAATTTATACAGGTGGGTATAGCGATCATTTTCCTGTGTATGTCTATTTGATTAAAGAGGTGGAAAGTAGGTAAACATACATCAAGATCTGAAGCAAAAAAGAGAAAACAAAATTTAATTCGTTTTATAAAAGAAACAAGAACAAATACAATAGACACTACTGGAATATTACCTAACATCAAATTAAGAAAAATTAAAGAGTTAGCAATTTATCCATTTAAAGAGATTAAAGATTTAGATGTAGCTAGGTTTCAACTAGATGGTAATAAATCTAAAGAGCACAGGATATTTGTAGTAACAGACAAAGAAAAAACGAAAATCTTACAATATTTTCTCTTAACAGAAGATAAAGAAAAGATTATGTCATACTCTTTACTTACTAAAGGAAAAGAAGGTCCTTCTTACTTTTTTCTCTATTAGATTTTTATTTTATAATTAAGGAATTAATAACGAGCAATACTATAGGCCAAGTAAGATACAAAGGATGCCCTAATATGGTAGTCATACATTGAAATGTATACTTAGTCAATCCAGCATAAAAAAACTGCATGAAAATTACTTTTCATGCAGTTTTTAATATATTGTAAATTCTTAATTACAAGATCCGCCAGCTAACGCAATCAGGGCTTTAAAATCTTCTAATGAAAGACCAGTATCTTCACCATCTTCATCGATAATAGTTCCATTTTCTCCTTCGCAAAGCTCGGCGGTTTCTCCATCAAAAGAACAGGTTGTGCAACCACTATTACTTCCTCCATCATCATCACTTCCACAAGATGTAAATCCTAGAGCCATACTTAAAACGGCAACAAACATAATTTTTTTCATAATTTGGGGGTTTTTATAAATGAAGTGCAAACATATATAAAATTATGTTAATAAACAAAATAAAATGTTAAAAAAGAGTATTTCGTCGTAATAAAATATTTTTAATCTATGTTTTCTCTACCACTTCAATATCTATAGGCTTACCAATATATACTAAAAAACTATCTTCATCAATTTCTCGCATTTGCTCACTATATGCAGATATAATCCTAATGTTACTATCTGGATCTTTAATAAATAACGGAATCATATCTTCTTCCTGTTTTGTCATGGTAATCAGGGAAGCATAATGATCCTCGTCATCAATTTTAATTTCATTAATTCCCGGATACTTTTCAGCTAAATCTACAAGCTTCTCATAATCATCAGTATGTGAGAACAAACCTTCTTCAGGATTATTCTGTGGATCATTCATCTCATCAGTACTTACTAACCTAAATGATCCGTTTTCTCCAAACTGATCTCTGAATTTATTAATTGCAAATTTATTAATATCACTATTCCCTGTAAGTGCCATTAAGAAACCAATATCGTTAAGCTCTACATTATCGGTTAGCTGATCACTATATATACTACCCTCTATAGCATCAATACCCAAACTTTTTGCCTTTTTTACATTATCTCTATTACTATCTACCAGCACTACGTGTCGTTTATTACTCTTCAAGTAGGTCGCTATCAATCTTGAAACTTTTGAAGCTCCCACTATCATAATCCCTTCTGACCTAGATAAAAATACACCTACCATCTTTGCAAATACTCTAGCAGTAGTTGCATTTAATAAAACGGTTCCTAAAACAATCATAAAAACTAAAGGTGTAATATACTCTGCCCCAGGCTCTCCAATATCAGCTAATTTAATACCAAATAAAGAAGCAATACCGGCTGCTACGATTCCTCTGGGACCTACCCAACTAATAAATAATTTTTCATTGGTTTTAAGTCCGGATCGTATAGAGCTAAGAAATACACCTAACGGTCTGACTACAAAAACAACTACTGCAAAAAGCAATAAAGCATTCCAGTTTAAGACTAATAAAAGATCTTCAATATTAATATTAGCGGCTAATAAAATAAATAATATAGAAATCAATAAAACACTGAGAGATTCCTTAAAATATAGAAGCTCCTCAATATTAGGTAATTTTGTGTTCCCTAATACCATCCCCATAACCACTACAGATAATAATCCTGATTCATGTGCAAAAGCATCGGATAATACAAACACACCTAAGACAGTAGCTAGTGTAAAAACGTTTAATAAATAATGAGGGATTACTTTCTTCTTAATTCCAAACGCTAGTGCATGAGCAAAGGTGAAACCAAAAGTGAAACCAAAAAGCACTATTTTAGCAAATTCAATGAGTGCAGTAATAGTATACGCTTTTCCTTCACCTACACTAATAAACTCAAAAACCAATACTGCTACCAATGCTCCTATCGGGTCAATCAAAATTCCTTCCCACTTAAGAACAGTAGAAATATCCTTTTTTAATGGTACATTTCTCAATATAGGTGTTATTACTGTGGGACCGGTAACAATAATTAAGGAAGAAAACAGAAAAGATATAGGCCAGCTTAGATCAAAAATGAAATGGGCAGCTAATCCTGCTCCAAAAAACGTAATAATCACAGCAACCGTAATTAACTTTAGAATTACGGGGCCTACCGTTAAAATTTCGTTCTTTTTTAAAGTGAGTCCTCCTTCAAAAAGAATGATACTAATAGCCAGAGATACAAAATAAAACAAACTATCGCCAGGAAATAATCCCTTTGTACCGTTCCATATTGGTTCTATAAGCTTAACCGCACCCTCTGTATATAATGTTGCAATGGGTCCTACTAAAAGACCTATTAATATCAAGGGCAAAATCGCCGGTATTTTAAACTTCCAAGCCACCCATTGGGCTAAAATACCTAGTATTATTATTCCTGCTAATTCTAACATGTTTTAGGTCTTAAATAAATTGATTGCTAAAATATTGTGTTTTTTTCTATAATTAGTCATAGCCATCAGTTTTTATAATTTTAAAAATTAACACAATATTTTGACTTTTAAAATTTTGTAATATAATAATTTTGGACGGGCTTATAGATCATAAATGTAAAACAATACTAATAGGTGTCGTATTTTCTCCTAACCTGAAGAACAATATATATAAGGCTATGTACATAATAGATTTCTTTGGTTAAAGAAAGTAGTAGAAAAAGAAAAAACAATAAAGAATAAATTGCCGTTTTTCTATAGGTATTGATAAAATAAACTATCAAAAGGCAGTGCCATTTAGATATCAAAATAAAGTTAGTTGATCTGAATGAATTTTTATATATTCATTCTCCACTTTTTATATCTGCCCTGACTACTTCTCCTTTAGAATATTGTTCAACTGTATTTGCATAAATCCACTAGTCAAAAATTTACCTTAATGTCTCGATAGCTTTGAAACAGCTACTTAGCTGCTATACTTTTTAACATCGTAATCATTTTGGAAACAAAATAACCTGAAACACTTTAAATCAAAAGATAAACGTGGTTCAACACATAGCCAATCTCAATAAAAATGAACCTCATCATCCAAAATACGCTTTTACCTTCTGGGAGAACATGAAGAAAATATTAAATCATTTTTTACCCATGCATTGGTTCTGTTTTTTGAGAGTAATTTATACTATCATATTGAGTCAAATGGAAAAACATTCTTATTAATGAACAAGGAAGGAATTGACAATGTTAAGAAAATTAAAGCACAATTCGACTATGGTATTCGATTAGAAAATATAATATCAAATAATAATTATGATGAAATTTTGTTAAAAAGTCTACAAATTAAATCCTGATCATTCCCTTTTTTTCTATTTTGCAGAAATTTTCAAAAAACTAAGTTGCATATAAAGAACAAATAAGCATCCTACGTGAAAGTTATTTGATTAAAATAGCATATTTGCATATGCTAAGAAACGAATACTAATGTTTACTACATGAATTTATATCCTATAAGGGCGGGAAACTTTAAACTAGATGGTGGAGCCATGTTTGGTGTGGTACCAAAAACCTTATGGAATAAAACAAATCCTGCTGATACCAATAATCTTATTGATATTGCTGCCAGATGTCTGCTTATAAAGGATCACGATCGACTGATTCTTATAGACTCAGGCATGGGTACTAAGCAATCTGATAAATTTTTTGGATATTATTCTCTTTGGGGTACGGATTCATTAGATAATTCTTTAAACGAACATGGATTTCACAGAGACGATATTACTGATGTTTTTCTAACACACCTACATTTTGATCATTGTGGTGGTGTTGTACAATGGAACCAAGATCGCACAGGATATGAGTTAGCTTTTAAAAATGCAAAAATATGGAGCAATAAAAACCATTGGGAATGGGCTACTAAACCAAATGCCAGAGAAAAAGCGTCTTTTCTTACTGAAAACATCCTTCCAATACAAGAAAGTGGACATCTGTATTTTATTTCAAGAACAGAAGAAACCTTCCAAAAAAATACAGAATTAGGGTTTGGCGTATTATTTGTGGATGGTCATACAGAAAAACAAATGATACCTCATATTGAATATAAAGGAAAAACTATTGTATTCATGGCTGATTTGCTTCCTACTGCTGGTCACGTTCCATTACCATATGTCATGGGATATGATACCAGACCTCTACTAACCTTACCAGAAAAAAAATTATTTCTTGAAACTGCTGCTACTAATAATTGGTATCTTTTTTTAGAACATGATGCACATAATGAAATTATTACTGTACAGCACACAGAAAAAGGAGTGCGATATAAAGATACTATTACTTGTAATGAACTATTTAATTAATACATTTATGATCCCGAAATCAAATAAACATCTGTTAGCATTTATAGCTTTATCCTTACTATTAATTAGTTGTGGAACGCCAGCTATCGTGTCTACACCAATAGAAAATATAGATACTATTCCTTTAAAAAGTATCACTCTTTCTGAAGCTCAACTACAAAATTGGAATACTGCTGACTTAGTACTAGATACTATTCCTGGAATGAGTGTTAACAGGGCTTACAGCGATCTGATTAAAGATAAAAAAGGACAAACAGTAATTGTGGGTGTTATCGATAGTGGAGTCGATATAGAGCACGAAGATTTAGACGATGTAATCTGGACTAATCCCAATGAAATAAAAGGAAACGGAAAAGATGATGACCAGAACGGATATATTGATGATATTCATGGTTGGAATTTTTTAGGAGATGCTGAAAATGAAAATCTGGAATATACCAGAATAATTAAAAAGCTAAAGCCAAAATATGCGGGGAAGAATCTTGCTTCTGTAAGCGAATCTGATAAAGAAGAGTACCAAACCTACATACAGGCAAAGGCAGAATATGAAGAAAAATATCAGGAAGCTATAGCTAATAAAAACCAATATGAGCAAATATTAGGCATGGCTACGCCGTCTCACGGAGCAGTTTCTAAAGCGTTGGGTAAAGAAGACTATACATTAAAAGAACTGATGGCAGTCAAAGCAGATACGCCAACTATGCAACAAAACATTGCATTTCTGTCTCAGATGTACGGATTCCTTGAAAATGGAGAAAAAATTCCGGATTTGATTAAAAATCTAAATGAAGGAATTGAACATTTTGACGAACAATTAAAATATGATATCAATCTGGATTTTGACGGAAGAAAAATTGTTGGTGATAATGTAGATGATATTAATGATGTCAACTACGGAAATAATAATGTAATGGGTCCTAATCCTGAAAAGAAAGGAATAAAACACGGGACACACGTTTCTGGAATTATTGCAGCTGAAAGAAATAATGGAAAAGGTGTAAATGGAATTGCTCAAAATGTAAAAATAATGGCAATAAGAGCGGTTCCTAACGGAGATGAATATGATAAAGATATTGCACTTGCTATCAGGTATGCCGTCAATAATGGAGCAAAGGTAATCAATGCTAGTTTTGGTAAGTATTATTCTACCCATTCAGATTGGGTAAGAGACGCAATAAAGTATGCTGGCGAAAAGGATGTTCTAATCGTGAACGCTGCCGGAAATGAAGGGATTGATCTTGATCAAAAAGAAGTATATCCAAATGACCAAACCAGTACACTTCAAGAAGTATCCGATAATTTTATAACTATTGGTGCCCTTAATTATGAATATGGGTCTAATCTGGTAGCAGATTTTTCTAATTATGGGAAAAGTAATGTAGATGCATTTGCCCCGGGGGTAAAAATATGGGCAACCACTCCTAATAACACCTATGAATATCTTCAAGGAACATCTATGGCTGCTCCGGCAGTTTCTGGAGTTGCAGCAATGATACGATCTTACTACCCTACATTAAAAGCATCAGAAGTAAAACAAATACTAATGACTAGCGGACTCACAACTAATGCTACGGTAGTGGTAGGTGGAGAACCAACAAGTACTAATAAGTTTACTGAATTATCTAAATCTGGCAAAATGGTTAATCTCTATAATGCATTAATTCTGGCAGATAAAATGTCAAAATAAATAAAGGACGCAACTATGTTTAAATTCTTATCTATAGCATTTTTCTCAGCAGCTTTAAGTGTTTCTGCTCAAAATAACACTGCGTATTGGCAACAACATGTAGACTATACTATGGATATAGACATGGATGTAAAAACATATCAATATAAAGGAACTCAGGAATTGGTATACACTAATAACGCTCCTGATACATTATATAAGGTTTTTTATCACCTATATTTTAATGCTTTCCAGCCTGGTAGTGAAATGGATGTTCGTTCAAGAACAATTCCGGATCCGGATCCCAGAGTATTAGATAGAATTAGTAAGCTCACTCCTCAGGAAATAGGATACTTAAAAGTTTCTTCACTAAAACAAGATGGAAAAACTATACAACATAAGACTGTCGGTACCGTCTTAGAAGTTACACTGAATCAACCCATTCTGCCGGGAGAGAAAACAATTTTTTCTATGGAATTTAATGGACAAGTACCCGATCAGATAAGACGTTCAGGTCGTAATAATAAAGAAGGTGTCGCATTGTCCATGACGCAATGGTATCCAAAAATGGCAGAATACGATTTTGAAGGGTGGCATGCTGACCCTTATATTGCCAGAGAATTTCACGGTGTATGGGGAGATTTTGATGTCACTATTCATATCGATAAAGAATACATTATCGGTGGCTCAGGATATTTACAAAACCCTGACAAAATAGGATACGGATATTCAACTAAAGCAGTAAAACTAAAGAAAAAAGATACTAAACTCTCTTGGCATTTTAAGGCACCTAATGTACATGATTTTAGCTGGGCTGCAGATCCTCAGTATGTGCATGATACTATACAAGTTCCTGATGGTCCTACATTACATTTTTTGTACAAAAACAAGATAGAAAATCTGGATAAATGGAAAAAACTACAACCTAAAGCTGTAGAACTTATGCAATATTTTAGTGATAAAATAGGTCCTTATCCTTATGATCAATATTCAATCATTCAAGGAGGTGATGGCGGCATGGAATATGCTATGTGTACATTAATCACAGGAGAAAGAAGTTTTGGAAGCCTTGTAGGAGTAACTGCTCACGAAATGGCACATGCATGGTTTCAACACATTTTAGCAACTAATGAAGCTAAACATGAGTGGATGGATGAAGGCTTTACCACTTATATTTCTACATTAGCGATGAACGAAGTAATGAAAGAAAATAAACCTGATCCATTAGTTGGAGTATACCAAAGCTATTTTCAACTCATTAATTCTGGATTAGAACAACCACAAACGACTCAGGCAGATCGATATCATCATAATATGGCATATACTAATTCTGCGTATTCTAAAGGAGCTATTTTTCTTTCACAATTAGGGTATATTATAGGACAAAATAATCTAGAAAAAACAATCAAACAATATTATAATCAATGGAAATTTAAACATCCAACACCAAACGATATTAAAAGAATAGCAGAAAAAGTTTCTGGTATTCAATTGGATTGGTATTTAACTGATTGGACGATGACAACTAATAATATTGATTACGGTATAAAAAATGTTTCTGAAAAAGAAAATAGTACATTAATAACTTTAGAACGTATTGGATTAATGCCTATGCCAATGGATGTATATGTTGAATATACAGATGGAACACAAGAATCTTTTTATATTCCCCTTAGAATGATGAGAGGAGCAAAAGAAAACCCTTTTCCATCTCTAAAAAGAACAGTTTTGCAAGATTGGCCATGGACACATCCTGATTATTCTTTTACAATCTCAAAACCAAAATCCGAAATCAAATTTATACAAATTGATGTGACCAATAGAATGGCCGATAAAAATGGAGCTAATAATGGGTTTGCTCAATAAAAAATTATACATAGATGTTTTCTTTTATATTTTATGAATAAGTAGTATTAAATAATATGGAAGCAACTTTTGGCACTAAAGAAAAACTAAAAAGCAAAAAAGAAATAGAACTGCTCTTTTCTAATGGAAAATCGATTGCTAAATATCCCATAAGATTAATCTATAAAAAAAATCACACAGATCATATTGTTTCTAATAATACAGGAGTATCTGTGAGTAAACGTAATTTTAAAAAAGCAGTAGATCGCAATCGTATCAAGCGTTTAATGCGTGAAGGTTACAGAAAAAATAAGTATCTTGTACCTCATAGTACTTCTCATTACTTTACATTGATGTTTTTATTCACGGGCAATAAAATGCCTGATGCAGGATTAATTGAATCTAAGATAAAAACAATTTTAAAACAACTCGTTATAAAGGAACAATAAAGACAGTGCTATCTATGATATCACTTATCAGATTTCTGAAAAAGAAAATATATGAAAAAGAAAATTTTATATCCGGCACTTGCCCTTGTGTTATTGCTCTCTACCGTAAGTTTTAAATCAGATTTTTTTGAAATTGCAAAACAGATAGAAATCTTTACTACCATGTTTAAAGAACTAAACATGAATTATGTAGATGAAACGAATCCGGCAGAACTTATGGATACCGCTATCAAAGCTATGCTGGATGATCTGGATCCGTATACTAAATATTGGAATGAACAAGATGTAGAAGCCTCTAAGATTAGAAATGCAGGAGAATATACAGGTATTGGTGCATCTGTAAAAACAGTGAAAGATAAAATTATCGTAATTGAACCTTATAAAGATTACCCCGCTGATAAGGCTGGTCTTAAAGCAGGAGATGAAATTATTCAGATTGGAGATATAAAGGTTGCTGATTTTAAAGAAGATGCAGGAGAACTTCTTAAAGGAGCTAGCGGTACTACAGTAGATATTACTTATAATCGGCAGGGAGAAACAAAAACTACAGTACTTTCTAGGGAAGAAATAGAAGTAAAAGCAGTTCCTTTTTATACATTACTAGAAGATAATACTGGATATATTGTATTATCTAAATTTAATAATAAAGCTTCATCAGAGACCATTGCTGCTCTAAAAGACTTAAAAGCCAAAGGAGCTGATAAAGTGATTCTGGATTTAAGAGGAAATCCAGGAGGATTATTAAGTGAAGCTATCAATGTAACTAATATTTTTGTTCCTAAAGGAGAATTGATCACAACCACTAAATCAGTAGTAAAAAAGTATAACAAACAATACTCAACAAAAAAAGATCCTGTAGATATCAATATACCCTTAGTAGTATTAGTAAATGGCAGAAGCGCTTCTGCTAGCGAAATTGTAGCTGGAGGAATTCAGGATTTAGATAGAGGAGTTATAATTGGTGCGAGAAGTTTTGGAAAAGGATTGGTGCAACGCCCAAAAAAATTAACGTATGGCACACAAGTAAAAATTACTATATCCAGATATTATACGCCTAGTGGAAGGTGTATACAAGCTTTAGACTATTGGAACCGTGATGAAAACAATAAAGCTGTTAGAATTAATCAGAAGGACTTTAAAGCTTTTACAACAAAGAATGGAAGAACAGTCTATGATGGAGGAGGAATTCAACCTGATATTGAAATGGAAACTTCAAAATTTAGTAATGTAACTACTTCTCTCCTCCAATCAGATGCTATTTTTAATTATGGAACAAAATATTATTATACGCATCCCAAGGAGGACGTTACTAATTTTGATTTTACTGAAGCTGATTACGCTGATTTTAAGGCGTTTCTTAAAACAGAAAATTTTAATTATGAAACAGCTACAGAAACTGCATTTAAAAAATCTCTAGAGGCTGCAAAAAAAGAAAAACTCGACATTGAAATCTTAGAAGATTATAATGCGCTTATGGGTACTATAAAAACATCCAAAGAAAAAGGATTAGATACCCATAAAAAGGAAATTATCAATTTATTAACTGATGAAATTATCAAACGATATTCTTATAGAGAAGGACTCTACAATTACTATGTGAAACATAATCCTGAAATAGAAAAAAGTAAGGAAATACTGAATAATAAAATAACTTACGATAAAATATTAAAATAATAAATTGTGTTTTACACAATAGTCTTAATCCATTAATATCATAGCGATATGAGGAATACCATCTTCCAGATATTCTTCTCCTATTTGCTTAAAACCATGTTGTTTATAAAACTTTTTTAAATAGCATTGTGCTGATATTTTGATATCACTAGTATTAAAAAATTCATTCACTGCAGCGATACTTTTTTTTAATAATTCATGACCATATCCATAAGCTCTTTCTTTGTCCGATATTACAACTCTTCCAATACTTGCTTTTTCAAAATAATCTCCAGCATCAAATAAACGGGTATACGCAATAATTTTATCATTTTTAATACCTAACACATGTAATGCTTTTTGATCCTTATTATCAATATCCTGATATACACAATCTTGTTCTACAATAAAAACTTCTGCTCGTAAACGCAACATGTGATATAATTCCTTTATCTCCAGCTCATCAAAACGCTTTATTTTAAATTGTAAATCCATATACATAAACTTAATAAAATACTATATAACTAATCCTGAACGATAATATCCTTACTATCTTCTTTCTCGTATTCTGGTTGTAAAGTCACATGATTAATGCCAAATTTCATTCTTAAAACATCTTCTATCATATGTAAAATTTCTACAAACTCAGACACCTTAATATCATCATTAAAATCAATATGAGCTTCCAGATGTGTTTCATCTTCATTTAATTGCCAAACATGGATATGATGAATACTTTTTACAGCGGGTAATTTGTTTACCTCTATCACTACATCTTTTATAGCAATCTTATCCGGAGTATATAACATTAATATTTTAAACGAAGGTTTTAATAAATCATATCCTACAAATATCAAATACATAGCTATAATAAAGGTAAGTACACTATCTACCCAGTATAATCCATAAAACTTCATTAATAATCCTCCTGATAATACAGCAATAGACGCCATCATATCTGTTATAAGATGCATATATGCAGATCTCATATTCATATTTACTTTACTGTCTTTTTTAAGTAATAAAACACTAATTCCATTGCCTATAATAGCTACAGAAGAAAGTATTATTACTGTCAATGATTGTATTCTATGTGGATTTTGAAATCGTTCTATTGCCTCAATAATAAGAAATATTGCTATAACAATCAGAGTAGCTGCATTTATAAATGCGGCCATTATTTCAGCTCTTTTGAAACCAAAAGTTCTTTTGATAGAAGCTTCTTTTTTTGCTAATCGATTAGCAAAAAAAGTAACTACGAGTGAAAGTACATCACTAAAATTATGTAATGCATCTGATAATAAAGAAAGGCTACCAGAAACTAAACCACCAATTACCTGAGCAACCGTAATGATTATATTCAAAAAAATAGAAAAGATTAAATTTCTCCCGGTTAATTCATGATGCGAGTGTGAATATGTATGGGAGTGAACCTCTGACATATCATTATGAACACATAGAAATTTTTGCAACACGGTTCTGATGCCTTCCTCCTTCAAATGAAGTTGCCAGAAATGTTTTTACCATATCCAAAGCTTGGGGCATAGAAGTAAATCTTGCAGGAATACTAATAATATTGGCATTATTATGTTGTCTGGTTAATTCAGTTATTTCTTTTGTCCAGCATAATCCTGCACGTACATTTTTATACTTATTAGCAGTCATAGAAACCCCATTACCACTACCACAAATCAAAATTCCAAAATCAACGGCTTTAGTATCAACAGCCTTGGCAACCGGATGTACAAAATCCGGATAATCCACACTACTATTTTCATCAGTACCGTAATTAGTTATTTCAATACCTTCTGACTCTAAATATTCTTTGATTGCAAATTTATACTCAGTTCCCGCGTGATCATTTCCTATAGCTATTTTCACAATTCTATTTTGGTTTTTACTAAATGTATACTTAACTAAATCTACAACAAAGATACTTTAATCCATATTATTCTCCTAAAGTATAATCAGCCTATTATTTGCTAATAAAAACCTATAATACAATGAACTACCACAACCCAAGGATATGAGATATCAAAACAAGACTACTTCGTTACAAGAATTAGGAAACTAGACTCCTTATATTCTGATTCTATGCACTACACTAGAGGCAGATCCTCAAGGAATTATATTGTTCCAATCAGGCAGGTTTACCTCTAAATAATTACAATGTTAATAACCCCTTCTGTACTGTTAACATTAGATGTGTATAAATAGTTCCTAAAATTAAGTAAGTTTATTTTGTTCTTAAAATTTTTATTCGAATACAAGAATTAACAATTAAAATCAAAATTATTAAACTGTTTTTTTTGGATAAGTTGTACACAAATAAAAATACCTTATCAACTCTCCTTTTGATGAAAATCTATTAATAAAAATATGTATTTATAAGCTATTAACAACTGTTGATTAAATTTTATTTATACTAGATTTTCAAGGAGTTGCTATGATTATATCCTGTTCATATTTTTCTGAAAATTTTAGTTAACTTAAAAAACAAATAAAAAGTATGAAACTTATACCGCTATTCACACCACATAATAATCACTATTTTTTATTTTAAATTTTAAAAAAACACAAATGAATATATAATATATGTTGACAACTAAGATTAAAATTGAATACTTAAAAATGTAAAGTAAGATATTATATATTTAAACAATTGTTAAGTGTGAATTGGTATTTAAATCTGTTATAATTTGTAATGCTTTTTCTTTATCTTTTTGGTGTACTTTTAAATTAATTCCACCTAATGCGTTAGAGTAAAAAGGAAAGACTCCAATCATTGTTTCGTTCTCAAAAAAAAATGAAATACCTTCTCTTTCCAAAAGAAGTCGTAATATTGCATAATCGTTTGGATATGTAAAAGTCGCAATCGTAATAAAATCTTTCATAGAAACACTAGATAATAAAGTATCTAAATATACAAATTATAAAAAAAAGTAGATTCATTTATTTGTATAGCTTCTTATCAGAATATGTAGTACCATCCTTTATTTCTGATTACTTTTTTGTTTCAATTTTCTGATCTATTGTATTGCTGATTTGGTATGTAAAAAAATATAAATCTGATAAAGATATAAAAACATTATTTTTAAAATTGTAAACACAATGCTTAGTATCAAACGAATATAAATCCTTCTTATCTATATAAAAATGAAGTAATTTTTAGAAAAAAAGAATGATATTTAAAATATTAAACTGTAATTAATTGATTTACAGACATGATATTTTTTAACTTTAAAAACGATATTTAATGAAAGTTTATGCATAAAATAAAGTATGTTATCGGATAAACTGTAATTTTAGATCGTAATTATTTAATAAACGTTAATGAAAAGAAAAAATTACGGAAGAAAGAAATCTTCAAAAATTGATAATCTTACTCAAGAAATTTTAAGAGTATTAAAATCAGAACCTAATACTACTTTCAATTATAAACAAATAGCTTCAAAATTTGGAGTAAATGATGCTAGTAGTCGAAATCAAATTATAAAAAAATTAGCTCAATTAGCAGCAAAAAAGGAAATTAAAGAAGAAGAGCGTGGCAAGTTTAAGATCATTCCTAATACAAATACGTATACTGGTAGACTAGATATCACATCTAAGGGTACGGGGTATGTAATAGTAGAGGACTTAGAAGAAGATGTTTTTGTACCCAATAATAATCTGAATAAAGCGCTACATGGAGATGAGGTAGAAGTATATATCTATAAAAGAAAACGAAGAGGTAAAAGTGAAGGAGAGATTTCGAGAATTATCTCCAGAAAAAAAGATGAGTTTGTAGGAGTTATAGAAATACAGAAAAAATATGCTTTTGTAAACATACAGGACTCAAAAATGTATACAGATATTTTTATTCCCAAAAATAAAATTAATAAAGCAGAAGACGGAGATAAAGTACTTGTAAAGTTAGATGACTGGCCAGACAAGGCAGACTCACCTTTTGGTACTGTTATTAAAGTGCTTGGTAAACCCGGTGAACATAACACAGAGATTCATTCGATTCTGGCGCAGTATGGATTGCCCTATGAGTTTCCTGCAGAAGTAGAAGAATATGCAAATACCTTGGATACTTCTATTCAGGAATCTGAAATTAAAAAACGTAGGGATATGAGAAAAACTTTAACGTTTACTATAGATCCTAAGGATGCAAAAGATTTTGATGATGCATTATCATTTGAAATATTAGAAAACGGAAATTATGAAATAGGAATTCATATTGCAGATGTATCTCACTACTTACAACGAGGAACCATTCTTGATGATGAAGCATATGAACGAGCTACATCAGTATACCTTGTAGATAGAGTAGTACCTATGCTTCCGGAAGTATTATCAAACAATGCATGTTCTTTGAGACCGCACGAAGAAAAATATACATTTTCTGCGGTTTTTGAATTAAATGATAAAGCAGAAATTAAAAATCAATGGTTTGGTAGAACTGTTACGTATTCTGATGCAAGATTTGCTTATGAAGAAGCACAACATATTATCGAAACCAAAGAAAATAATATTCCAGCAGAAATTTCTATTACTGGAAAAGCATATCAGGCAGATCAAAAAATTGCAGATGCAACCTTAAAATTAGATGAACTAGCTAAAATTATGCGGGGTAAACGTATGCGTGATGGTGCCATTTCTTTTGATAAGGTAGAAGTAAAGTTTAGTTTAAATAAAGAAAACAATCCCGTAGGAGTGTTTTTTAAGACTTCTAAGGATGCTAATAAATTAATTGAGGAGTTTATGTTACTTGCTAATCGAAAGGTTGCAGAATATATAGGAAAACAATCGCCAAAGAAGACATTTATCTATCGTGTACATGATGAACCTAATGATGAAAAATTAGCGGCATTACAAAATATTATTGGTCGTTTTGGGTATAAGTTAGACTTAAGAGATCGTAAAACAACAACCAATTCATTAAATGGTTTATTACGTGATGTACAAGGTAAAAAAGAACAAAACTTAGTTGATACCTTAGCAATACGTAGTATGAGCAAAGCAGAATACACCACGCATAATATTGGACACTATGGATTAGCATTTCAATACTATTCGCATTTTACTTCTCCCATTAGAAGATATCCGGATGTTATGGCACATCGTTTGTTACAACATTATTTAGACAAAGGTACATCTGTACCAGAAGAAGCATATGAAGAAAAATGTAATCATAGTAGTTCCATGGAGAATCTGGCTGCCAGTGCAGAAAGAGATTCTATAAAATTTATGCAAATAAAGTTTATGAAGGATCACGAAGATGAACAGTTCTTAGGAGTTATTTCTGGTGTTACAGAATGGGGTATTTATGTAGAGATTATAGATAATAAATGTGAGGGCATGGTGCGTCTGAAAGATATAAAAGGAGATCATTATATTTTTGATCAGGATGAGTATGCTGCTATAGGTCAAAATACTAAAAAGGTATATCAATTAGGAGATGAAGTATATGTAAAAGTTAAAAATGCTGATTTAGTAAAAAGGCATCTTGACTTTACATTACTTGGTAGTAAAAGTGATATGGAATAATAATTAAGATTTGATATACTATTTATAGGTTTATTTTGTTGTAAAAATGTATAAATAAAATAGAATTAGTTTTAAAGATATAAACAGATGGGAAAAAGAATATTGGTTTTTTTAATTTTTTTTACTGTAGTTATGCAGGCACAGGATGTGATAAAAAAAACGGTAGGAGATTTTAATGAAGTGAAGGTGTTTGATAAAATAGAAGTGATCCTTCGTAAGAGTTCAGAAAACAAAGTTGAAATTTCTGGTATGAGTAGGGATGAAGTAGATATTGTTAATAATGATAATGTTTTAAAGGTTAAAATGTCTTTAGATAATTTATGGGATGATGATAATACAGTAGTCACAGTTTATTATACTGACATATCAAAAATAGATGTAAACGAAGGTGCTAAAATCATTGCGAAAGACGTGGTTACATCAGATAAATTAGACCTTAGAGCACAAGAAGGAGGTGATATAATTGCAAAAATAGAAACAACTAAATTAGCAGCAAAAGCAGTTACAGGTGGCAAATTGACGTTAGATGGAAAAGCTATTGAACAGGAAGTGACCGTGACCGCTGGAGGTCAGTATCTGGCAGAAGATCTAAAAACCAAAAGTACTATGGTTAAAATAACTGCTGGAGGGCGCGCTAATATTAGTGCTAGTGAATATGTTAAAGCAAATGCCACTGCTGGAGGAACCATTAAAATTTATGGTCATCCTAAAGAAATAGATACTAAGAAAGTTTTTGGTGGTAAGATTATAGAGGTAAACTAAGTTGTATTTTCTAACTTTGTAAGAAATACACTATATTTTTATGTTTCAAGATGCTCATGCAGCGATACCTTTAGGATTTATTTTAGCTTTTTTGATAGGGCCTGTTTTTTTTGTGCTACTCGAAACAGCAGCACTGAAGGGTTTTAGAGCCGCATTAGCAGTCGATTTAGGCGTGATCTTAGCAGATATTACTTTTATATTGATTGCTTATTTTGGTACCAATCAGATTTTAGAGAAGATTAAAGATGATCCGGCTTTATTTATTTTTGGAGGTATGTTATTAGCTACATATGGTATTATTTCTTTTATAAATGAAAAGAAAAACTATAATAAGTTAAGAGACACTTCTGTAGAAATTATCAATAAACACAACTATATTAGATTATTTATCAAAGGGTTTTTGCTAAATTTTATTAATATTGGTGTACTAGCTTTTTGGATAGGAATCGTTGTGGTTGCAGGACCACAAATGGATATGGACACCAATAGAATCATTATATTTTTTATAATGGTTTTAAGTACTTATCTTTTTATTGATGTTCTGAAAATTTTACTGGCTAAGTCGTTAAAACAAAAATTAACACCTAAGCGAATTTTCTTAATAAAAAAAATAATTAGTATTATTATGATTGTTTCTGGTGTATTTTTAATTTTAAAAGGTGTGCTTCCGGATCGTATGGAAAGACAAATAAAGGATCGCATTGAAAAAATTACGCCTGATACAGGATTCAAATAAAAAACCTCGTAAGAAAACTTACAAGGCTTTTTGAGGTGTCGAGCGGATTCGAACCGCTGTAGATGGTGTTGCAGACCACTGCCTAGCCGCTCGGCCACGACACCCTTTTCATCTTAGGTTGGCAAATTTATAAAAAAATATCAAACTAGCAGGTTTATTTATCTTTTTTTACTTCTGGTAATCGTTACCATTTCTACATTTCCACCAATAGGCGGATTTATTTTAGAAACGTGAACTATTGCTTTACGTATCATAGGTAATTCTCTTAATATACGTGTTAAAATTCGTTCTGCCGCATGCTCTAATAATTTAGAACGGATAGCCATCTCTTCTTTTACAATAAGATTAAGATGTACATAATCTACGGTATCTGCAAGATGATCTGTTTTTGCTGATGTTGTAAGATCAGCTTTTATTTTTAGATCAACTCTGTAATCAGAGCCAATTTTTTTTTCCTCTATAAGACATCCGTGATAAGCATATACCTTGATGTTTTTAAGTTTAATAGAACCCACTATATTTTTTTACAAAGGTATGAGAATCTTTGATAGGAAGTAGGGGAGATGAACCCTTTTTTACAAAGCTCACTAATTGAATTTAATTCTATGATGTTCTATCTTGGATATAGTGGTCAGATAATCAAAATATAACAGGAATTAAAATTAAGATGTAAAAATAAAAAATCTTTTTCCTGACATTTATTATGAAGTATTGGTAACTCTAATATACCGATGTTTATATTAGGTGTGTCATAGGGCATGATAATCACATAGATTTTATATAAATATTATGCACCATTAGAAATATTAGGTAGTTTTGTCTTTTTAAAGAAGTTTTGTTTGTAAACAAAAAAAATTGCATACAGATAGTTACAGAGTAGATCTGATGTGTACTATTATAAACAGCTATCAATAGTAAAGAAATGGCAGAAGAAAAGAAACCGCTCAATTTTTTGGAGCATATTGTAGAAGAGGATCTTAATAATGGGATGAAATCTGATAATTTACGTTTTAGATTTCCGCCAGAGCCTAATGGATATTTACATATAGGACATACGAAAGCGATAGGCATAAGTTTTGGGCTTGGTTTACGTTATAATGCACCAGTAAACTTACGTTTTGATGACACCAATCCTGCCAAGGAAGAACAAGAATATGTAGATGCTATCAAAGAAGATATAAGCTGGCTGGGATATCAATGGGATAAAGAATGTTATTCCTCTGATTATTTTCAACAATTATATGATTGGATGGAGCAATTAATTAAACAAGGTAAAGCGTATGTAGATAGTCAGTCTTCTGATGAGATTGCATCACAAAAAGGAACCACTACAGAACCAGGAATTAACAGTCCTTACAGGGATAGATCGGTTGAAGAAAATCTTAATTTGTTTGAGAGAATGAAGGCTGGTGAGTTTGATGAAGGTGTACATGTAGTACGTGCAAAAATTGATATGGCTGATCCTAATATGTTAATGAGAGATCCATTGACGTATAGAATCCTTAAAAAAGAACATCATAGGACTGGAGATGAATGGTGTATCTATCCTATGTATGATTGGACTCATGGAGAAAGTGATTATATAGAAAGAATTTCGCATTCCTTATGTTCCCTGGAGTTTAAACCACATCGAAAATTATATGATTGGTTTTTAGATCAAATTCACATAGAAGAAACTATAAGACCAAAACAGCGAGAGTTTGCACGTCTTAATCTTAGTTATACTATTATGAGTAAACGTAAGTTGCTTAGATTGGTAGAAGAAAAGATCGTGAAGGGTTGGGATGATCCCAGAATGCCTACAATTTCAGGATTACGAAGAAGAGGATATACTCCGGCTTCCATTAAAAAATTTATTGATACCGTAGGAGTTGCTAAAAGGGAAAATGTAATTGATGTCTCTCTTTTAGAGTTTTGTGTTCGAGAAGACCTTAATAAAGTTGCATCAAGAGTCATGGCTGTGTTAAACCCTGTAAAATTAGTGATAATTAACTATCCAGATGGGCAAGAAGAGTGGTTAGAAGCAGAAAATAATCCAGAAGATGCATTAGCGGGTTCTAGAAAAGTTCCTTTTTCTAAAGAATTATATATAGAACGAGAAGATTTTAAGGAAGAAGCTGGAAAAAAATTCTTTAGACTAACCTTAGGTAAAGAAGTACGTTTAAAGAATGGCTATATTATTAAGGGGGAAAGTGTAATAAAAGATACAACAGGTAAGATTACAGAAATTTATTGTACATATGATCCAAAAAGCAAATCGGGTAGTGGTACAGAAGAATCAAAGCGTAATGTAAAGGGAACTTTGCATTGGGTATCAATACCGCATGCTATTCCTGCAGAAGTAAGAATGTATGACCGTCTATTTAATGATGAGGCTCCGGATAGCCATAAGGAAAAAGATTTTATGGAATTCATTAATAAGAATTCATTGCAGGTAATTAAAGGATTTGTAGAGCCAAGTCTTAAAGAAGCAAAAGTATTGGATCAATTTCAATTTCAGAGGTTAGGTTATTTTAATGTAGATCCAGATAGTACCGCAGAAGCTTTGGTATTTAATAAAACAGTAGGGTTGCGTGATACCTGGGCAAAGGTAAAACCAAAACCGATAACACAATCAAACAATTCCTCAGGAACTCAAAACAAGCAAAAAGGAATACCTGCAATTGAAGAAATAAAAAGAGCAGGTAAAAAGTATACTAATCTACCAGAAGAGAAGCGAGAAGTGCTTAAAACAAAGATTATAAATGCGGCATCAGAGGTATCTATAGAAGAGTTAGTACCTTTATATGGAACAGCAGCAAAGAAGGTAGGAACTCGTATTGTTGTAACCATAGCTCTGGGAGTACTTTTAGATAAAAAAGGATTACAACCAGATGAATTAGCAACAGCGTTTATTATAAAAGGAGGTAATGATAGTAATGAATTATTAATGTCAGAAGCTTCTAAATTAATTACGAAGTATAAGTTAAACTAGTGAATCCAAAAAAGATTAATAGATTTATCAGATTTTTAAAATCTGATAAATCTATTATGTTTGAAGCTGGGGTTGTATCTAAAAAACTGTGTAAACAGAAATTATGGATACTGTCGGATACTACATAAAACCGCAAGTTATATTAGTTTTCTGATATATGTTCATCCTGTGGGATATCTATTTCTGTTTTAAAATCAGAGAATATATCTTTTGTTTCCGGATCATTTAAGAGTTTATCTGATTCAATAAAATGCCATTGGTCTTCCTTTTTATTATAAAAACCAAAAAGTGAACTTTTTAAGGTTACTTTTCTTCCGTTAAAATCCATTTTTATGGTGTTTGTAACAAGACAGCGATATTCTTTACCTTCTTTTCTGATATCTGCAAGTTTATCAACCTTAGAACTTATAATTTTTATTTTTTGTGCAGACATAGTTCTGTATACTTCTTCTATACCTTCTCTTAATTGTTTTTCATTATATTTTTTAGCAATTTTAGGATGGGTATATTTTACAATGGTATTTACATCTTTTTCCATAGATGCTTCAGAAAGTGCTTTAGCATCTTTTAATGCAGATTTTTTCAATCCATTTATATTTTGTGAAAAAGCACTTCCGGATACTAAAAATAAAAGGAGTATATATTTTTTCATCATTAGATATTTATTTTTAATAATCAATTATTCTTATGGTTCCAAATAAATCATCAATTTTAATTATAAAAAATGACTCAATATAAAACGTTTTAAGAAAGAAAAAAAGTTGAATAATATAATTTGATATAAAAACAATAAAATTTAAGTAAAACGCATTGCAAGCTGTTTAATTAAATTCTGAATGTTCAGTATATTATTTTTTTTAATTTTTACATGCAAAAACCGATCCTTTTTTTAGAGATCGGTTTTTGTGGCATAAAAAATTTTTAATGATCAGAATTTTTATTTTTTATAGCCTTTTTGGCATTTTGTTTTTTCATTTCTTCTCCAATCTGATTGGAAGCAGTAAAAGAAGCAATCATATTATTCAACATGTCGCTACCGGCTTGAGGGGAGTTAGGAAGTAGTATTAAATTACTATTTACATGTTCTCCGATTGATTGTAAAGTATCATAATGTTGAGTTACAACGATGAGGGCAGAGGCTTCCTGAGAATTAATACCTACATTATTTAATACATCAACACTTTCTTCTAGTCCTCTTGCAATTTCTCTTCGTTGATCAGCGATACCTTGTCCTTGTAATCGTTTACTTTCTGCTTCAGCGCGTGCCTTAGCCACGATCTTAATTCTTCCAGCTTCTGCTTCATATTCTGCTGCAACTTTTTCACGTTCTGCTGCATTAATTCTATTCATTGCTTCTTTTACCTGCATATCAGGGTCGATATCGGTTACTAGAGTTTTAATAATATCATACCCATAATTAACCATAGCTTCATTTAATTCACTTTTTACAGCAATAGCCACATCATCTTTTCGCTCAAAAACATCATCTAATTTCATTTTTGGAACTTCGGCCCGTACTACATCAAATACATAAGATGTAATCTGATCATGAGGATTTTCAAGCTTATAAAATGCATCATATACCTTTTCTCTAATGACTTGAAATTGTACTGAGATTTTAAGACGTACAAATACATCATCTTTAGTTTTAGTTTCGACCAAGACATCAAGTTGCTGAATTTTTAAATTAATACGTCCGGCAATGCGATCAATAATAGGAATCTTAAAATGTAATCCCGAATTTCTAAAACTAAGAAATTTACCAAAACGTTCAACTACTGCTGAGGTTTGTTGTTTTACTGTGAATATTCCCGAAATGAGAATAAAAATCGATAGTATAACTAATACCGGAATAGATAGATAGCTCATATTTTTATATTTAGAATATTAATAATTTATTGGTAATCAATTTACTAATTAATAATGGATGATATGATGTCATGTAAATATTATGTAAGCGTGCACGCAGAGCCTTTTTATATAAGTATATAATGCAGAGATTATGTTACAATATATAGTAAGATGTTTTTATTATTGTATTGAAATAGGTGAGGAGATATATAAAATTCATTTCTAAAATATTAAAAGTTGATACTCGGTATAATAAGAAATTTTAATCTATAGAATTACTTAAGTATTTACCTTGAGTGAAGGGTATAGAATAACGCAACAAGACTTTATTATCCTGATTTTTGCAGGGAAGTAGTCTTGTTTCATATATTATAAACCCCATTGATAGAGGTAATTAATTCTACAATTTTTCTATTGTATTTTCAATGCGTTTAATAGTTTCTTCTTTGCCTATTAGTGCAATAATTTCAAATAAATCTGGACCTTGCAGAGATCCAACTAAAGCAATACGAAGTGGCATCATAATTTTACCAAATCCTATTTCCTGAGCTGTGATCCAACCTTTAATTATGTTTGAAACATTTTCAGCAGAAAGATCGGTAATATCATTTATAATTCTTGTGAGCTCATGCATTAATGCAGGTGTATCTTCTTTCCAGGCTTTTTTGGTAGCTTTCTCATCATATTCAGAAGGAGCGATAAATAAGAAAGAGCTAAGATTCCATAAATCTTTAAAAAAGACGGCACGTTCTTTTACAAGATTTACTACGGTGGTCAGATCAAGAGAAGAAGTAATATTTTTATCTGCAAGTAATTGTTTTAATTGTTCCACGTGGAGTACAACATCAGCTAGCTGAAAATGTTGTTGCTGAAACCAGGTGGTTTTTTTAGGGTCAAATTTAGCACCGGCTTTATGTACTCGTGTAAGATCGAAGTCTGTTATAAGTTCTTTTAAAGAAAATAACTCTTGTTCTGTTCCAGGATTCCATCCTAGAAAGGCTAACATATTAACTACAGCCTCTGATAAATATTCATCTTCCCGGTATCCCGAAACAATTTCTTTAGTTTTAGGATCAGTCCATTGTAAAGGAAAGACAGGAAAACCACCTGTTATTCCATCACTTTTACTTAATTTACCTTTTCCATTAGGTTTTAAAATTAAAGGAAGGTGTGCAAAAGTGGGAGGAGTCCAGTCAAATGCTTTATATAAAAGGACATGCAATGCTAAAGATGGGAGCCATTCTTCACCTCTGATGACATGAGTGATTTTCATGAGATGATCATCCACAATATTAGCAAGATGATAGGTAGGCATTCCATCACTTTTAAATAATATTTTATCATCCAGCACATTAGTATCAATCTTCATTGAACCACGAACTTCATCAGTTAAAAGTAAATTTTCATCAGTAGGACATTTAAACCTGATTACGTATTCATCTCCAGCATTAATTTTTTTCTGAACATCTTCTGGTGATAGTGATAAGGAATTAGATAGTTTTTCTCTATTATGCCAATTATATATAAATGTTTTTCCCTTAGTTTCATGATCTTTTCTATGTGCGGTGAGTGCTTCAGAACTATCAAATGCATAATAAGCGTGACCACTTGCAATTAATTGATCAGCATATTGTTTATATAAGTGCTTTCTTTCACTTTGTTTATAGGGACCAAATCCACCATCTTTTTCTGGACCTTCATCATATGGAATATTACACCAGTCTAATGCATCTATAATGTATTTTTCTGCTCCCGGTACGAATCTATTTTGATCAGTGTCTTCTATACGTAAAACAAAAGTACCTTGATGTTTTTTTGCAAATAGATAATTGTATAAAGCAGTTCTTACTCCGCCAATATGTAATGGTCCCGTAGGACTGGGCGCAAATCGTACCCTGATATTTTTAGTCATGATGCTGTGTATTTATGAGCCCGTATCAATTAAATGGTGTGGTGATAGGATATTAAAACACTGCCAAAGATACGACCTAAAATAAATGAAGTAAAAAGTTTTATTAAAAATTTAAGTGAAGTCAGCAAGTGATTATGTTTTCATTTGATCAGGTATATGTTTATTCATAAGTTTAAACCAAATAGGAGGGAAGAATGATAAAACCATTGAGGTAGGGTAGCCATAAGGCAGTTGAGGACTTAAGTCATGATGATCTAGGATTTGATATTTTTTAGAAGCACGATAATGATGATCACTGTGTCTGGTAAGTTCAAAAAGCAAGATTCTACCTAATAAGTGATTAGAGTTCCAGGAATGAATTTCGCGAACACGTTCATACCTTCCGGATGTTGTTTTTTTTCTAACTAATCCGTAATGTTCTATATAATTGATAGTTTCTAATAACAGGAAACCTACAATTCCACATAATACAGCGAAGACTAATCCTGTTACATTAAAACATAAAAATATTATTGCTAAGTAAAAAATAGTAATGATTTGATACCAAAGCATATCATTTTTGATAGATAAAAACGATAATTTATGTTGTGTAAGTATAGATTTTTGAATTTTCCAGGCACTGTAATATTGTCCGATAACAGAAGTAAACCAAAAGAAATATAGAGGTTGATTAAAAGCTGCGGTTGCGGGATCATCCTTTGTAGCAGCTTTTTGGTGATGACCAAAATTGTGTTCCACATAAAAATGCATATATAAAGAAGGTAACAGAAGTACTTTTGCTATAAAACGTTCTTTAGTAAATCGATGTCCTAATTCGTGAGCAACATTAATACCATTTGCACCTAAGACAATTCCTGTAGAAATTATAATTCCTATAATTTCATATAGATGTAATGTAGTTGTGGTAATAGTAAAAAGAGCAAAAAACAGAATAGAATATATAATCGGAAGATTGATATACAGGAGCCAGTTAAATACTTTTCTTTTTGATTTTGAAAGACGTGTAGTATCATCTAGGTTTTCTGTTGAGGCTGGTGTAAAAAATTCAATAAATGGAATAATACCAAAAACATATACCGGAGTTAAAAAAGAATAATATCCTCGTAAAAATATACTTATAGAAGCAATGATAGGTATCGAGTATGCAGCAATATATTTTAAATCCTTCATAGTGAGTGCTATTCTTAATAGAATTGATTATAATAAATATAACAATTCTATTAAGAATATTGTTGTAGTTTTATAGATTAGTCAATTATAGAGGATTATATATGGATAGTTTTGAGCTTATAAAGAGCAAACTGGAAGAATTTATTAAGAGATATTATGTCAATGAATTAATAAAAGGAGTTATTCTTTTTTTTACAATTGGTGTATTATATTTTTTGGTGACGGTATTGATTGAATATGTGATGTGGTTAAGTATTGGAGCAAGAACTATTTTGTTTTGGCTTTTTATAATTGTAGAATTTAGTTTGTTTATTAAATTTATAGTAATCCCTGTTGCCGGTTTATTGAGGTTAACTAAAGGGATTGATTACAAAGAAGCATCATTAATTATTGGAAAGCATTTTGCGGATGTTAATGATAAATTATTAAACTTATTACAATTAAGAGAGAATGAAGAATCTTCCTCTTTATTAATAGCAAGTATAGAGCAAAAGTCAGAAGAATTAAAGCCAGTTCCTTTTAAACTCGCTATTGATTTTAAAGAGAATCAAAAGTATTTGAAGTATGCTATCATACCGATCTTAATTTTTATAGTAGTAAGTTTTTTTGGAAACAAAAACTGGTTTTCTGAAGGTTATGGACGCGTAGTAAATTATGAAGTCGCTTATGAACCGCCTGCTCCATTTCAGTTTTTTATTATTAACGATGAACTAACCGCTTTGGAGAACAAAGATTTTGTTATAGAAGTAAAGACCACAGGAGATGTTGTTCCGGAAAATGTTACGGTAAGTTATAACGATGAGATTTATTTTTTAAAAAATACAGGTGTCGGATCTTTTCAATATACATTCACTAAGCCAAAAGAAAGTATTAATTTTATTTTATCTTCTAATGATGTAAATTCTAAAGAATACGAATTAGAGGTTGTACCCGTACCTACATTATTAGATTTTGAAATGTTTTTGGATTACCCTTCATATACAGGAAAAAAAGATGAAGTGTTGAAAAGTTCTGGAAATGGAATAATTCCTGAAGGCACTAAAGTTTCGTGGAATGTACACGCGCGAAATACGGACGAAGTGCATATGAAAACCATGGATTCTCTGTATGTGTTTGAAAATAAAGAAGGGAATTTTCAGTATAAAAAAGGGTTGTATAATGATTGGGATTATGAGATCACAACATCAAATACAAATGTAAAGGATTATGATAATTTGTCTTTTAGTATTAATGTGGTAAAAGATCAGTATCCTGAACTTAATATTACTTCAAAAATGGATTCTATAGATAATAGCTCCTTGTATTTTTATGGACGAGTAAGTGATGATTACGGATTGCGTAAGTTACGTATGGTTTATTATGATGTAGATAATAATGAGGATAAAATTTATAAAAATATACAAGTAAATCCTTCTGTGTTTAGTGAATTTGTTTCGGTTTTTCCTGGTGATTTGTCGTTAACAAAAGGTGTGGATTATGAATTTTATTTTGAAGTTTTTGATAATGATGTCATTCATAATTATAAAAGTACCAGAAGTCAGGTTTTTAATTTTAGACAATTAACAAAAGGTGAAGAAGAAGATAAAAGGCTTAAAGAGCAAAACGAATCTATTTCAGGATTAAATAAATCTTTAAAAAAGTTTAAAGAGCAGCAGGAAGATTTACAAGCATTAAGTAAAATCCAAAAAGAAAAGAAAAGGTTGAACTTTAATGATAAAAAGAAGTTACAGGAATATTTGAAAAGGCAAAAGGAAGAAGAGAAGGTGATGAAGAATTTTGCTAAAAAGTTGAAAGAGAATTTAAATGATTTAGAGAAAAAAGAGGAACCCTTTAAAGATGCTTTGAAGGAAATGATGGAACGAAATGAAGAGAAACTGAAAAAGAATGAAAAACTTTTAGAAGAAATTAATGAAATGATGGAGAAGATGCAGAAGGAAGAATTAACAGAGAAGTTAGAAGAATTAAGTAAAGAAAATAAAAATGTAAAAAAGAATTTAGAGCAATTGTTAGAGTTAACGAAACGTTTGTATGTGATAGAAAAGCATGAAAAATTATCTGATAAGTTACTAGATTTAGCAGAACAACAAGAAAAATTATCTGATAAAAATGAGAAGGATAATACAAAAGAAGCTCAGGAAAAGTTGAATGAGGAATTTGAGAAATTTCAAAAGGAAATGGATGGGTTGAGAAAGGAGAATGAGAGCTTAAAAAAGCCAATGAATTTGGATCAAAAAGAGGAGGATGAAAAGGATATAGAAAAGGAACAACAGAAAGCGACTGATAATTTAGAGAAGAAAGAACAATCTGAAGCTAAAAAGAATCAGAAAAGTGCGGCTCAGAAAATGAAAGAGATGAGTAAAGGAATGCAGATGGAAATGGGCATGAGTGGTGAAGCACAGCAACAAGAAGACATGGACATGTTGAGACAAATTTTGGATAATTTGGTCGACTTTTCTTTAGAACAAGAAGATTTAATGAAGCAATTTAAAGGAATTGATGTAGATAATCCTGCTTATTCAGGTAAGTTAAAAAGACAAAGTGTATTAAGGGAAAACTTTATTCATATCGATGATAGTCTATATGCTTTAGCACTGAGAACACCAAAAATCTCTGATAAAGTAACGACTAAGTTAACAGATATAGAGTTTAATTTAGATAAATCTCTGGAGCGGTTAGCAGAAAATCAAGTTGTTTTTGGATCCACTAATCAACAATATGTAGTCACGGGATCTAATGATTTGGCATATTTTTTAAGTAAAGTATTAGAGCAAATGCAAAATAGCATGCCATCTAGTGGAAAAGGAAAGGGTGATTCGAAGGGTTTTCAATTACCGGATATTATCAAAAAACAAGAGGAGCTTAATGAAAAAATGAAGGAAGGCTCAGAAAAGGGAAAAGGTGAAAAGGAAGAACAAGGTAAACAATCTGGTAACAATCCAGGAGATAATGAAGGCGGCAAACAGGGTGGCAAATCAGGAAAGGAAGGAAAAGAAGGAAAAGAAGGGGAGGGTAATCAAGGAAAAGGTCAGGGTAAAAATGGAAAAAACGGCAAAGGCGAAGTAGAAGGAAAGGATGGAAATAATGGGGAGTCAGAATTGCAAAAAGAAAACATGAATGGAGAGTTGTTTGAAATTTATAAGCAACAGCAACAACTACGAAATGCGTTAGAGGAAAAGTTAAGTAAAGAAGGAAAAGGCAGAAAGTCGGGAAGTAATATTCTAAGGAGAATGGAGCAGGTAGAACAGGAATTGTTAGACAAAGGTTTTAATCAAAATACACTTAGCAAGATGTTAGAATTAAAACATGAGTTGTTAAAGATGGAAGATGCGACATTTGAACAAGGAGAGGAAGAGAGAAGAGAAAGTAAAACGAATAAAAATTCTTTTGATAATGAAACAATTGATCCGCTTGGGAAGGCTAAACAATATTTTAATACTACTGAGATATTAAATAGACAAGTATTACCTTTGCGCCAAAATTATAAACGTAGAGTTCAGGATTATTTTAAAAAATCAAATGATTAATTTTTATTACGAAATTGACGAATTAGAATTAGATGAGAAGGTTGTTTCTAATTGGATTAAAGATATAATCAAGTCTGAAAGTAAGAAAGAAGGCGAGCTTAATTTTATCTTTTGTAATGACGCGTATTTATTAAAAATTAATCAGGATTTTTTGAATCATGACACGTATACAGATATCATTACATTTGATAATTCGATTGGAAATGAGTTGCATAGTGATGTTTTTATTTCTTATGAAAGGGTGATAGATAACGCAGTGACTTTTGATGTTGTAGAAGAAGAAGAATTAAGAAGAGTGATGGCTCATGGTGTTTTGCATTTATGTGGATATAAAGATAAGTCCGATAAAGAGAAAGAAGTAATGAGAAAAAAAGAAGATGAAAAACTATTAATGTTTCACGTAGAACATTAATAGTTTTGTAGTTATCATGTTCCACGTGGAACATTTGGTTGTGTAAGGATAACATCGTTCCACGTGGAACAATTTATATAGAAGTATGTTTGATAAAGAGTATGATGTAATTGTAGTTGGAGCTGGTCATGCAGGAAGCGAAGCAGCGGCTGCCGCCGCTAATTTGGGTTGTAGTACACTATTGATTACAATGAATTTGCAGAATATTGCTCAGATGAGTTGTAATCCTGCTATGGGAGGTATAGCAAAGGGGCAGATAGTACGCGAGATAGATGCATTAGGAGGGTATAGTGGTATTGTTAGTGATCGGACTGCTATACAATTTAAGATGCTTAATAAATCAAAGGGTCCTGCGATGTGGAGCCCTAGAGTACAGAGTGATCGTATGCGTTTTGCAGAAGAATGGAGGATGATGATGGAGCAAACACCAAATTTAGATTTTTATCAAGAAATGGTAAGTGGTCTTATTGTGGAAAATGGACAAGTAAAAGGAGTTCGAACATCACTTGGAATAGAAGTAAGAGCAAAAAGTGTGGTACTTACTAATGGAACTTTTTTGAATGGGTTAATCCATATTGGAGACAAACAATTTGGTGGAGGTAGAGCAGGAGAAAGAGCGGCGACAGGAATTACTGAGCAATTAATTAATTTTGGTTTTGAGGCAGGAAGAATGAAGACAGGAACACCGCCTAGAGTTGATGGAAGATCGTTAGATTATACTAAAATGATTGAACAGCCAGGCGATGAACATCCAGAAAAATTCAGTTATTCTGATGTAACAAAACCATTGACTACACAGAGAGCTTGTCACATGACATATACATCTACGTTAGTTCATGATTTACTGCGAGAAGGTTTTGATCGTTCTCCTATGTTTAATGGTAGAATAAAAAGTATTGGACCTAGATATTGTCCCTCTATCGAGGATAAGATTAATCGTTTTGCAGATAAGGATAGACATCAATTATTTGTTGAACCAGAAGGTTGGAATACGGTAGAGGTTTATGTGAATGGATTTTCTACATCTTTACCAGAAGATGTTCAGTTTAAGGCATTGCGTTCTGTTGTTGGTTTTGAAAATGTCAAATTTTTTAGACCTGGATATGCTATAGAATATGATTATTTTCCACCTACACAATTAACACATACATTAGAAACAAAATTAGTTTCAGGTTTGTTTTTTGCCGGTCAAATAAATGGAACTACAGGATATGAAGAGGCAGCGTCTCAAGGATTGATGGCAGGAATTAATGCTGCGTTAAAAGTAAAAGAAAAAGAAGCCTTCATATTAAATAGGAGTGAGGCTTATATAGGAGTTTTAATCGACGATTTAATAACAAAAGGAACAGAAGAGCCTTATAGGATGTTTACCTCCAGAGCAGAATATAGAACTTTGTTAAGACAAGATAATGCAGATTTCAGACTAACACCAAAGGCACACGAGATTGGTTTAGCTACGGATCAAAGAATGAGGAAAATGGAACAGAAAGAAAAAAAGTCTGCTGCTTTTGTTCAGTTTTTTAAAGATACCAGCGTTTCTCCAGAAGAAGCAAACCCTGTGTTAGAAGACAAGAATTCTTCTTTAGTGAATCAAAGTGGAAAGTTATTTAAATTGTTTTCTCGCCCGCAGATTACCTTAAATGATATTAAGCATTTTGATAAAGTAGCAAAATATATTAAGGAGCATGATTTAGATAAGGAGGTGTTAGAACAAGCAGAAATTCAGATAAAATATTCGGGTTATATAGAAAAGGAAAAAAATAATGCAGATAAATTAACTCGATTAGAAAATATTAAAATACCCAAAAATTTTGATTATACTAAATTAAAATCTTTATCACACGAAGCTTGTGAGAAAATGACAAAGATCCAACCTGTAACAATTTCTCAAGCATCCAGAATAAGTGGTGTGTCACCAAGTGATATTTCTGTTCTTTTAGTGTATATGGGTAGATAATGGAAAAAGTTTTGATTAAAGAACGATTAACTATTAGACTTAAAATAATGGCGGTTCTTGTAATCGCTTTTTATTTGGTGATTTCATATTTGATGATCGATTTTTCTATGGTATTAGCTGTGATATCTTTGCTAATAGGTGTCTTTTTTACAAGTTTTTCTAAAGATCATTTAATAACAAAGAAATTTGAAAATGAAACATTATTTAGTTGCTTTGGACTTGTATTGTGGAGAAAACCATTAGTTCTTGAATTTCCGGATTACATTTCTGTTTTTCATGCTTCGTTCGTAAGTGTTGATGAGATTGAAGGAACCGAGGATAAATATAAAAAGTGGGTGCTTAGGTTTTTTAAGGAAAACAGGCATGTGACAATGCTAGAAGATTATCAATATGATTATATCGTTAGTAAGGCAAATGAGTTGAGTTTACTTTTGGATATTCCTGTTCACGATACATCAAAAATTTAGTTCCACGTGGAACATATATAGAAAGTTTATTTATTATAATTAATAGAATACAACCTGATAGACTTGTCAGGTTTTAAAAAGCTGACAAGTCCGATTTTATTTAACAATTTAGTAATTTGTGGAAGTTTCACTATCAATTAAGTTTTAAAAGAATAATATAGGCTGAATAGATAAAGGATTAAAATAAAAATACAGTAAAGGAACAGGAAGGTTTCAATAGCTGTTTATAAGAGTAATGAACAAAAAAGATTTGGATTTTTTTATTGAGTGTAAAGATTACACGGTTTCGGGAGAATATTTTAAGTTGCTGCTGGATGGTGAATATGATATGTTGGTAACGAATCCAAAACCGGATGATAAAGTATTAGGTACTTATTATGAAAGTGAAGATTATATTTCACATACAGATTCAAAAAGAAGTTTTTTTGAAAAAATTTATCATATTGTAAAATCATACGCTCTCAGAAAAAAAGTAAAGCTTATTTACGAAATTAACGGAGAAAAAGGTGATCTCTTAGATATTGGAGCAGGAACCGGTGATTTTTTGATAGAAGCAAAAAAATCAAACTGGAATATAGAAGGAGTGGAACCAAGTCAACAAGCCAGACAATTAGCAAATATCAAAGGAATTGAGCTAGTATCTGATACTACGCAATACACTTCCTCTTCATTTGATATTATTACCATGTGGCACGTATTAGAACATGTGCCGGATCTGCGTAATCAGATTAAGGAATTGAAACGATTATTAAAGCCAAATGGATATGTGCTTATAGCAGTTCCTAATTTTAAGTCATATGATGCTACTTATTATAAATCGTTTTGGGCAGCTTATGATGTGCCCAGACATCTTTGGCATTTTTCTAAAAAATCTATTCAAAAACTTTTTGAAGTAGAAAGTATTTTATTAGAAAATGTGCTTCCTATGAAATTTGATTCATATTATGTTTCGCTCCTATCAGAAAAATATAAAACAGGTAAAATGAATTTTAGTAAGGCTTTATTTTTAGGATACAAATCAAATCGTAAAGGGAAAGTTTCAAAGGAATATTCCTCACATATTTACATTTTGAAGAATAAAAATAAATAAGTATTCTTCTTTTTATGCTTTATCCGTTTTAATCAGTCAATTAATTTGATAGCAATAAGTGTTTTCGGATATGATGAAAAAAGTCATAAATCATCAAGATTATTGTTTTAGACAATACTTTTCATTATTATTTGTGTTTTTAAGTGATTTAGACGCTTTTTATTAGGGCAAACTGTATATAATTATTGTTTTTTTCTTAAAGTTGATTAAAACCTTTTATTTGCGGCTATCATCCATTGTTTTTTCTGATTGAAAACAATTATACTATTGTTTTTTCTTATTTATTAGTAATTTGATAAACTAATTAGTTATACATCAAATGAACTTTGATATTTTTGCGCAAACTAAATTTTTTGAATAATGAAAAAGTATATTTTAATTGCAATAGCATCAATAGGAATGATCTCTTGTAATCAACAAGTAGAAAAAACTGGATATGTTAATAATACAAAAGTGGTGTCTGAGTTTAAGGAGATGAAAGTTGCTCAAGAGAAGTGGACAAAAAAGAATAATGAAGTTAGATCAGAATTAGAGCAAAAGGCACAACAATTTCAGATGGAGGTACAAGGGTATCAAAGTATTATGAAATCGATGACGGCTGCTAATAGAGAGAAAAAAGAGCAAGAGTTAATGGCTAAGCAACAAGGTTTACAAAGAGAGCAGCAAACAAGAATGCAAGAAATACAACAAGGTAGCCAGACTGAGATCGATTCTGTTATAAGTAAAGTGAAAAGACTTGTAAAAGAATACGGAAAAAAGAATGGATACACATACATCTACGGAGAGACCGAGGCTGGAAATTTATTTTATGCTGATGAGAAATTGGATTTGACAGATGTAATAATCGCTGAATTAAATGGAGAAGAGGTGAAGAAGGAAAATGAAAATAAGGAAGATACCAAAAAAGAAACTCCAGTAACTGAAGAACCAGTGAAAGAAGAACCAGTGAAAGAAGAAGCTCCGAAAGAATAGTTATTTAAAACATAATTTTACTTGTTAATACAAGCAAAACCCTCATAAATTTTACTTTATGAGGGTTTATTTTTATGATAGCAGTATTTATTTTATAGAAAAAGATAAGTAATCTATAGTGTCCTGATTATTTTAAGTCAAATTCTACTTTTATATATGGTATAAAAATTAGATTTTACTAAGATAGTATGTCGAAGATCTATCATAATAGTACAGTACCTTTTTCCCAAGAAATCATAATTGAAATTCTTATATAAAAATACGAGAGTTTAATAATTATAATTTACAAGAATTAAATAGTAAATCAGGAGGAATATGTGCAAAAATAAACACACTTAATCGGAAAAAAATGCATTTTTTAGCTATATTTTCATTTAGAAAAAACTGAAAATAATGGTCGTTTTTTGGATTTTTATTAATTTCGACCTGTTTTTTGTCAACAAATCAGGCGGAATTAACCCTTGTTGTAAGTGCTCTAATTCTACATTTTTTTTAATTTAAGATGTTGAATAACAATTTTTTATGTATATTAATGGCGAACTGTAAATGCTATGATTAGAAACATTATTCTAAGACCATTTATATCGTAAGAATATTATTACAAAAAAAAGATAAAAATAAGCCAGATATAAACATATTATTTATAATTTTATAACTTTACAAAATTTATATTAACAATATTATTAACATGCGCCCCAAATCGCTGAAATAATATGTTCAATGTTCACCTTAAGAATAAGTGTGATATTATGATAAGAAGACTTAACCTAACGCGATTGATATGGATACCGTTTTTATTAATGGTATCAATGTTATGTGCTCAAAATAGAAATATTGGAGCACCAGATTTAGATAATAGTTCTAATAATCAAATTTGCGCTACACCAGAAACGTTAAGTACAGAATTCGTAATCATAGCTACGCTTTCTCCAGGAGATGCATTCCCATCTGGTAATCAGTTTATTTTGCAAATATCAGATCCTGACGGAAGTTTTCCAGATAATCCTGAAACATTGGCAATAGCTGATGGGCCCAACAATGGTACTGGATCTGAACAAGAGATAATTTTTGAAAATTTTCTTATCCCAGAAAATGCAAATAGTGATTTTTACAAATTACGTGTAATTTCTTCTACCGTCGATAATATAATAAGTGACTTATCTGAGGACTTTGCGATTCATTATTTTGAAGATAACTTGCGACGTATTTCTTTGAACAATAATGATGATCTTATTCTATGTGAAGGAGGAAGCTTTAGTGAGACAATTTCAATAACATTAGAGGATTTTGATGGAAATGTTGTGGATCCAGATGAGTATGCATGGGAATGGTTTAAAGACGGCACTTTGGTTTTAGGAGAAAGTGGTTCAAGTCTTACTATTAGTTCTGTAGGAAGGTACTATGCCAGATTACCTTTTGGTCTATGTAATTCTTCCTTTGAATTTGAAGAATCTAACCGCGTTGATGTGATCATTTTTTCTACTGATGATGTAACTATTAGTACTGATGCTGCGGATTTTTCATTTTGTCCTAATGAGGATAAAACACTAATTGGGAGTATTACTGATTTTTCATATCAATATCAATGGTATAAAGACGGAGCTTTATTAGAAGGTTTTACTACTTCTACAATTACATTACCAGATAATGATTTTGGAGGTGATTATGAATTAGAAGTATTTTTTGGTGGATGTTCTCTAAAATCGACACCTCCTACTACCGTTACTAATGAGGGTTCTAGTATTCTTATACCCTTACCAGAAAGATTAATAAAACTACCTACTCAGGATAATTTATTGTTAGAAGTCACTACAGATGCTCCCATAGGAAGTCCTGTAGTATGGCGCGTAGGTGGTAGTATCCAAAGTTCTGGAGCGTTAACAGAGGCAACATCTTCTTTTGTAGCTAATTTTTTTGAAACATATAGGGTTGAAATTAGTGCAAACGATCCTTGTGACTCTGAATTGTTCTCAGAAACTGAGGTGTTAGCACCTACTGGTTTTGATTTGGTAATTGGTACACAAGATGATGTATCGTGCGATCAGGATATCATAACCTTAGAATTATTAGAAATGACAGGTTCAACTTTTGAAGGGTTTAATGTACCTCTTACAGAAGATCAACTTCCTTTTTTTGATTTTGAATGGTATAATAACGGTGTTGCTACAGGAGAAACTTCTTTAACACTGGATATAAACCGCACAGACGTAGATGGTATTTATACCCTTCAAGCGACATTGCGTGATAATACAGAATTCGTAGATTTGCCTTCTAATCCAATACCTATTGTCTTTTTGGAAACAGATATTGTATTAGATATGAATCCGGAAGTTTTACCAGTAAATGGATCTGTTACGCTAACGGCTCCTTTTAATGCTGATTATTCCTATATCTGGTTTGAGGTAATAGATGGAGAAAATATAATTATTGAAGGAGAAACGGGAAATACTCTTGTAGTAAGTGAGGAAGGAGATTATTTTGCTGAAATAACATCATCTTTGTGTTCTACACCTACATTAATTACAGAGGTAAGATTAGAAGCAGCGGTTTCAGGACTCATACCAAATGTGATTACTCCAGGTGGAAATAGTGCTAATAATGACTGGGTATTGCCAGCTATATATAATGAATCTGATGTAGAAGTTACTATTTATAGTGCAAATGGTAAACTGGATTTTGAAAAATCAGGAGGATATAGTAATGATTGGCCAGAAAATTCTGCCTCTAATGCACAAGAAATGCTTTACTACTATATTATTAGAAAAAATAATGCCTTTGTTAGAAAAGGAACAATTACAGTAATAAGATAAGTCAATGATAAAAAAATTACTTATAATCACTTTAAGTCTCGTATTTGTAAATTATATAACGGGTCAGGAAGAAGATGCTGCTTCAACGAGTGGTGTTTTACCATCTGAGATTCCGTTACATAATTCTATCAAATACAATCGATTTTTATTCAATCCGACTTTTTCTTTAGTGAGAGAAAACAAGAATTCTATCAATATATATAATAGAAACCCAAGAGCTAGTTTTAATGATAATTCTCAAACGTATTTCTTAAATTATTCTGCAAGAATTGAAGAGAAAATGGGTGTAGGAATAGGTTTGTTTCAGCAAAATGTTGGAATATTTAGATTTTTTGGTGCCAGTTTAAATTATGCATATAATCTGGAATTGGATAGAGATATGAACTTTACATTTGGAGTGAATCTAAACTATTCTCAGAGTTCGTTAAAAAGTAATTTAGATTTGGCGGTAGTTAACGATGATATCATAGACAATTATGAAAATAACTCTGTTTTTTTACTACAACCTGGTGTTAATTTTAACTATGATAAATTTGATGTAGGTGTATCTGTGGCAAATTTGGTCGCCTATAATATTACAGGAAGCGAGTTAATTACTGATAATTTCGTGTATTCCGGTCACGCAATGTACACTACAGAATTAGATCTGAGGAGAATGGATAATGAGCTTAGAGGAATGGTGTATGCTACAAAACCTGGAGAAGAAGAATTGAGATATGGTGGAAATGTTTTATTCGAAATCTTAAAATATGGTTGGGGGCAAGCTGGTTATAATAGCTTTTATGGAGCCTCTATCGGTATAGGAGCAAATATTACTAATATGATCTCTGTAGGATATACTATAGAGCCAGGAATCGGAGGAACTGCGAATGCTGCAGAATTTGGTGCTACTCATGAATTTGGGCTAGCATTTAATTTTGAGAAAGAAAAACGTACAGCAAAGCGTAGAACGACCTCATCCACAGAAGCATATTTAGAAAGAGATAGTGAGATTAGAAGGTTGAAAAAAGAAATTTTAGATCAAAATAAGGTAATAAGAGAATTAAAAAAGAGCAATAGTGATTCCTTAAGTCAGGCACAAAGAACCATGAATAGACTTGAAAAATCTATCAGGGATGCTAAAGCTGAAGAAGCTGAAAAAGCAAGACTACTAGAAATTCAGAGAGCAGAGGAGGTAGCATTGCTAAATAAACAAGAAGAGGAACGTCTTAATGCACAGAATAGATTAACGCAAGAAAATTCAGAGCAAAAAACTGCAGCAGAAGAAGAGGAAGAAAGATTAAGAGCAAATAGTAGGTTATCTACAGAAATAGCAGAGCAAAAAGCTGCCGAAGAGGAAGAGGAGAGATTGCGAACCAATAGCAGATTGGCTTTGGAAATGGCTGAACAGAAAAGAGCAGAAGAAGAGGCCGCAGGAAGGCAAATAGAAGAAGAAAAAATTGCACAGGAAGAAGCTGCTAGAGAGGCAGAAGCGATTAGACAAGAAGAAGCAGAAGAGGCAAGAATAGCTCAGGAAGCAGAGGATAAAGTAGCAGAAGAAAAAAGAAAGCAAGAAGAAGCGTTGGCTATTGAAGCAGCAGAAATTGAAGCTGCAAGGATAAAAGTAGCAGAAGCAGCAGCTATAGAAGCTGCCAGAGTACAAGCAGTAGAAGAAGATCGTCTGGCATCAGAAAAAGCGCTGGAGGAAGAAGCTGCAATACAGAAAGCCGCAGAGGAAGAAGAAGCACGTTTAGCATCTGAGAGAAGACTTGAATTAGAAATGGCTACTCAGAAAGCTGCAGAAGAAGAAGCTGCTCGTTTAGCTTCTAGCAGAACATTAGAAAGAGAAGTATCAGAGCAAAAAGATCCGGAAGCAGAGGCAGCTAGAGTAGCTCAGGAAGCTGAGGATGCACGTATTGCAGAAGAAGCAAGAGTAGCTCAGGAAGCTGAGGATGCACGTATTGCAGAAGAAGCAAGAGTAGCTCAGGAAGCTGAGGCAGCTAGAGTAGCAGAAGAGGCAAGAGTAGCTCAGGAAGCTGAGGATGCACGTATTGCAGAAGAAGCAAGAGTAGCTCAGGAAGCTGAGGCAGCTAGAGTAGCAGAAGAGGCAAGAGTAGCTCAGGAGGCTGAGGATGCACGTATTGCAGAAGAAGCAAGAGTAGCTCAGGAGGCTGAGGCAGCTAGAGTAGCAGAAGAGACAAGAATAGCTCAGGAAGCTGAGGCAGCGCGTATTGCAGAAGAAGAAAGATTAGCAGCAGAGGCACGTTTAGTAGAGGAAGCAAGAATTATTAAAGAGGCGGAAGATGCTCGTATTGCAGAAGAAGAAAGATTAGCAGCAGAGGCACGTTTAGTAGAGGAAGCAAGAATTATTAAAGAGGCGGAAGATGCTCGTATTGCAGAAGAAGAAAGATTAGCAGCAGAGGCACGTTTAGTAGAGGAAGCAAGAATTATTAAAGAGGCGGAAGATGCTCGTATTGCAGAAGAAGAAAGATTAGCAGCAGAGGCGCGTTTAGTAGAGGAAGCAAGAATTATTAAAGAGGCGGAAGATGCTCGTATCGCTGAAGAGGCAAGATTGGCAGAGGAAGCACGTCTAGCAGAGGAAGCACGTATTGCTGAAGAGGCAAGATTGGCAGAGGAAGCACGTCTAGCAGAGGAAGCACGTATTGCTGAAGAGGCAAGATTGGCAGAGGAAGCACGTCTAGCAGAGGAAGCACGTGTTGCTGAAGAGGCAAGATTGGTAGAAGAGGCACGTCTAGCAGAGGAAGCAAGACTAGCAGAAGAAGCACGTATTGCTGAAGAGGCGAGATTGGCAGAAGAGGCAAGACTAGCAGCGGAGTCCGCTGTACCTGAACAAAATCAAGGTGATATTGATAAAATACAGGAAGAATTAGAGAACAGTAGTAGAATTACTGATAAGCTAATCGCATCAAGAGATTCTCTATTGACTACCAGTATTAATCTGGATAAAAGAGAGTTTAATGAATTATTAGAATCTTTAGTGGATATGAATACTGCTGCAGATGAAGTAAAAGAAGACACTGATCCATTAAGTTCTAAGAAATTGACTGCTAAAAACCGATTTATTAAATTCGCAGAAGCAACGAGACCGGAAGCTAAGTTTGCTACTAAATATATACCTGGATATCCAGAAGGTTATTACTTGATAGGAAATGTGTTTAAAGGAGGAACTTATGCTGATAGCTTTACTAAAACACTTGGCGATCTAGGGTTTAATGATTCTCAAGTTATTGTGAACCCGGATAATCAATTTCAATATGTAGCGATAGAAAGCTATACGGATAAGGATGAAGCTGCGAGAAATTATTTAAATAATCTTGATAATCGATATTTTGGAGATATGTGGATCTTACATATAGCTAAGAATAAAGTAGAGTCATATAAAAAATTATTACAGGAAACGCGTTTGATAAAAGAAACCGTAAGAGACGATACAGTACTTACAGAAAACCTTTCTTATATTGGTGGTCATAATATTGAAAATGGATATTACTTAGTAACTAATATTTTTAAAAGAGAAAATTATTTTGAACGTGGTATGGAAAGATTAAGATCTCAGGGATTAGAACCAAAATCTTTTAGAAACCCAAAAGATAATTATATATATGTTTATTTAGATCGACTAGACAGTCTTGATGAGGCAAAACAACGTCTATTCTCTAACGTAAACAATTCATATGACGGAGATCTTTACATATTAAAAATTCAATAATCAGAAGATATGAACACGATAGATGATTTTGAAAATTCAACGAAATAACAGAAAGCTTATGAAGACACTTATACCCTATAGATTAATAATACTACTGATAGCTTTTATATCAGTTGGTAACATAAGCGAAGCATTGTCACAAGTTAGTGCTCCATTTGTAGTAACAGAAACCCAAGATAATGTCAGAGGTAATTTAATACAGACAGGTAATGACATTGTTGGTTTAATTCGAAGAAATGGAACTAACTTTAATGCTAATGACCCAACGAATGTAACTTTTAATAATGGGGATTATACCACTGCATTTATTGATGTAGACGGTGATCCAACGACCTTTAGTTCTAGTGAGGCTCGATTATCAGCACCTAGAGAAGACTGTAGTACTTTAGTGTATGCCGGATTGTATTGGTCAGCAAACTATTATATTCAGAGAGGAGATAATGTTATAGATTATACAAATAATCAAATAAATTCCAGTACTAATACAAATACAGCGCTGATTATTAATAATGGAACCTTAGCACAAGAATATACTGTTCGTAATTCTGAATTTGGTGATGATAATTCTAATATAGAAACTGCGGCTGTTACTTCTTATTTAGTGGTTTCTCAGCCCGCTAACGGATGTGGGATTACGAATGCTGCTCAGTTAGCAGGAAATATTGCTGTGGTACAAGAGGGAGGTAGCTGTAGCAACAGAGAAAAGGTGATCAATGCACAAAACGCAGGAGCAATTGGAGTGGTGATTGTGAGTAGCAGTAATAGGTTACCAAGACTTACGGGCAATGGTCCTACCATTACAATCCCGTCTGTATCTATAGGTAATGATGATATTACCAATGCTAATGTAACTGGTCAGAATCTTGTAAATGCATTAAATGCACAAACAGAAGTGGTATTAGGAACGTTATCTACAACAGGAGGAGACAGGATAAACGGTCTTTCTGCGAGTGACCCCAGAAAAAGAGGACCTGCAGATTTTAGAAATATTAAATTTAAAGTTCCCGGCGGAACGTATGTTGATATTACTGCACAAGAGACGGTTTTTGATGGATATAGAAATACAATTTTTACTCCTGGTGATACAGCAAATGATGAATTACCTTATGTATGTTATGCAGAAGTCACAAATCTTTTAGACCCAGACAATCCATTTGGAACATATACTGTAGCGGATATGAATGCTACACAAGGATATACGCCTGGAGGAGATGGTGCCTGTGGTGGATGGGTATTAGTAGCTATTTATGAAGATCCTTTAGAATCTGCAAAATATATCAGTATAAGTGATGGTTTTGCACAAATCTCAAGAGGAGATCCTCCAGTAGATTTTGATTATAGTGGTTTTACTACGTTACAAGGAACACAACCTGTTGAAGCCAGATATGGAGTAGCATCCTTAGAGGGGGATAAAAGCCTTACAGGAGACGCATTATCAATAGAAAATACGTTAGGAGTATTTACTCCGCTGGGTAATGGAACAAATGTACTAGGTGATGTGAACCCAACAAATAACTTTTTTAATGGATCTATCTCTATTGATGATGTGATTATACCAGATCGTACACCTAATTCTACGAACACATTAGGTTTTGATGCGGATTTGTTTGAGTTACCCAATAATGGAAATGTTTTGATTGGTAATAATCAAACAAGTGCTACTTTCAGGCTTTCTACTAATGGAGATCGGTTTAGTGTATTCTATAATGCTTTTTCTGTAACTATTATAGAACCAGAATTAAGAATTACTAAAAGGGTATACGATGATAGTGGTGTATTAGATATAACAGATGCCAATGTAAATCCAGGAGATGAGTTATTTTATGAACTGGAAATAGAGAATATAGGGAATGAAATTTTTGTAGATGGTCAGGTGACAATAACGGATGTTCTACCTGCTAATACGGACCTTTTAGGAGTAGAAGACGCAACTTTACCTCCTGGGGTAACATATTTTGAGGTGTCTCCGGGTGTATTACAGTTTGATATTCCACGTGATTTGGTAGAAACCTTTAATGATAATATTCCCGGTGGGGATTTACCTATATTCATTAGATTTAGGGCACAACTAGTAGCTACTTGTGAGGATTTAAGAGATGCCTGTTCTGATGTAATTAGTAATCAGGCTACAGCTACCTATATAGGTGCTGTATCAGGAACGGTTGGAAATACAGCTAGTAGCTCTGCTATTGGTGCATGTGGCGATGGCTCTGGTACCGCTTCTAATATTTTAGTCAATGTTCCACCTTGTACTTTTGAAGTTACTTTTTGTAATGATGAGCTGACGTTAGTAGCTGGGACAGGATATGATTCTTATACATGGTCTGGACCAGGTATTTCACCCCCAGAAACTACAAATAGTAATATATATCCCGTTGCAAATCCCCAAAGTGGCGTTTATTCGGTAGTTAAAGAAGATACCAATCCTGCGGATGGTACTTGTATGACATTAACAGAAGAATTTGATGTAACTGCTTTTAGGGAAATTGAAAACCCCGTATTAGATTATGTAAATGGTACGACCGTTTATATCGAAACATGTGGTAGTTTAGATATTCCACAAATTTTATTATGTGGGGATCAAGATTTCTTAATAGAAACTGATTTTGCAGGTTTTAATTTAGAGAGTATTTCATGGCAGCGATTAAATGCTTCGGGATCTTGTCTTTTAGATCCTAATGATCCTTGTTCATTATTAGATGGTAACTGTACTGATACGAACTGGGTAGAGGAAGCAGGAGGAAACACTAACGACTTTACAGTAAGTGAAGCAGGAGATTATAGAATTCAGGCAGAGTTTGATGGTGGTTGTGTAATTGATTTTTATTTCAGTGTATATAAAAATGATTATCAGCCTGTATTAACCATGAATTTGATAGAGTGTGGTAATGATGGTAGTGTTACAGTAACTAATGTTCCGGATGATTTTGCGTTTAGCTTAACTTCTGGAGGGCCTTACACAAATACTACAGGTGTTTTTCCTATTTCTACTGCAGGTGATGTAACTGTATATGCAATTGATACTACTTTTTCAGGATGTGAATATTCTGCGACGATTAATGTTCCAGAGAGTAATCCTATATTTGTAGTAGATGTAACAAATCCATCTTGTGCAAGTGAAAACAGTGGTGACCCTAGAGGTACCATTTCGATAGGAGTTTCTGGAGGAAACGAGCAGTATTATTACGAAATTTCTGGAGGAGCACTGGTGAGCCCTATTGTGGTTCCTAATAATAATGATCCTAATTTTACCTCTACAGGATTACAGCCAGGAACTTATGACATACGAGTAATATCAAATCGACCGGCACCAGAGTGTGTATACGATGATATTGTAACAATTAATCCGCCTACAGAGTTTAGAGCAAGAGTAGAACCCTATGCTCCGGCAACTTGTGATACAGGGGCATTAGTTCAGATTATTGTAGAAGCTGGTTCTGGTGACTATTTATATGATGACGGTTCTGGTAATTTTATAGCAAGTAATATTTTTGAAATTCCAAATCCGGATCCTGCAACAACGTACACTTTTTATGTAAGTGATCAGACAGTTCCCGCAGGCACACCTGCGTGTATAATTACTGCAGATATTACTGGGATTTCTCCTTATGAAGCATTTACTATCGATACTATTACTCCAATCGATCCTGTCTGTCCAAATGAGGGAGGTCAGGTACGTGTAGAGATTTCACCAGAAGTAACAGGTAGAACATACTTATATGAACTATTGAGAACAGCCACATGTGATGTTAATGATACCATCTATACACAGATTGCTCAGATTAGTAGTCCTTTAGACGAAGTTACTTTTCCTAATGTACCAGCTTATGATTGTTATCATATCAGAGTATCTCATGAGAATACAACACCTCCGGGAACAACACCGCCTACCATCTGTCCGATTATAGAAGGTCCCTTTGCAATAGAAGCGGATGCTGCGATAGATGCTACAGTGATAACTCAACGTGAATTAAGTTGTGTACCAGGTAGTGAAGATGCAATTATACAGATTACAACAGCAAGTGGAGGTACAGGAAATTTTGCATGGAGTTTTAATCCTACTAGCGGGTATACAAATATTACCTCGTTCCCTGTTAATATTCCTGTGACTACAGCAGGTAATTATACTATATATATTGCGAATCAGGGAACACCAATTACGTGTGCAATATCCAGAGATGTGGTAGTAGCAGATTTGCTAGAAGTAGACAGTGTAGTGATTACACCTAATGATTCTAATTGTACCACACAAACCATTGATGTCACTTTATCTGCGACGCCATCTCCATTACCCACACCAGCAGTATATACATATCGTGTGACTCCTGATCCTGCAAGTAATACAGGAAATACTGGTTTTGTTGCTACGACTACATATACGTTTACTAATGGTGTTTCATATTTGGTAGAAGCAATGAGAAGCGATTCTCAGTGTACGAATTCTGATAGTTTCTTTCAGGATGAGATCGATGAGATAGAGATTACCAGTGCGGGTCAGACAGAACCCGTGACCTGTATTGGAGATAATGACGGAGAATTCTCTTTTACAGTAAGCAACAGTACTTCTTTTCAATATATTATTACAGATGCAGGAAGTGTGGAACTTTTAAATGCAACAGCTACCGGGACTGATCCTGTAACAGTAGTAGTAAATGGAATTCCTTTAATAGCAGGTACCTATACGATCGAGGTCATTGATCAAAGTATTATACCAGCGGCTAATAATTGTACAGCAACTACTACGGTAACCATTGCCGAACCAACAAATCAAATTACCTTTACTCCAGAGATAGTTTCACAGGATTGTATTACTGGAACGAATACGGTAGGAGTCAGTGGTGTATCCGGAGGAAATGGTCCTGCGTATACTTATGAATTGTTTGATAGTTTGGGTGTATCTCAGGGACCTTCCAGACCTATCAATCAAACCTATACGAATGTTCCTAACGGTACAGGTTATTATATTGTGGTCACAGATAGTGAAGCATGTCCTTTTGAAGGAGTACCATTTAATATCAATGCCTTGCCAGCGATTACCGTAACAATACCTACTAGTGAGTTATGTCTGGACGATGGTATAGTAACATTAGATGTAGTGATTACAGGAGGGACTCCTGATTACTCCTATCGTATAGAACGTAATGGTACACCAGTAATTGGAGATACTGCACTAGGTGCAGGTGTCACTACATTTACGACTCCGGATTTAACGCAGGAAGGAAGTTATGAAGTTTTTATAACAGATGCAGCAGGTTGTATCGGTAGTGTTATACAAGTAGTAGAACCCGCAGTAAATATAACAGCTACTTTTGTGAAGCATATTACCTGTGATGCAGGTAATAGTCCAACAGATGCTGGTGAAATCAGTTTATCTGTTGCAGGTGGATATGCTACTTATGATATTGATTATTCTACAGATGGTGGAGGTACGTATACTAATTATGTAACAGCAGGTAATAATCCATTTGCTAATTTCACGACCACTACGGCAGGAACCTATATATTTCAAGTAACTGACAGTGAAGGGTGTACTCATACATCGCAACCGATTCAAATTACTGAGCCTCTTGCACCAACAATTACTGCAAATGATATCACATTATTATGTGATGGAGATACTGGCACAATAGAAGTAACTGTAACAGGCGTAGATCCTGATTATGAAATCGCTTTTGGTCCTGCTCCTTTTACACCAACAAATGCTGATTATAATCCTATTACTGCAAGCAGTACACTCTTTCCAAATTTAGGAGAAGGTGTATATGATATTTTTGTTAGGGATAGTAGTGGTTGTGTGTATACAGAAGATGTAGAAGTGATAACTCCTGATCCTATCACATATGTTAGTGATACAGTAACAGGAGTTACTTGTGGAGGATTATCAACAGTAACTGATTTAGGAGAAATTGTATTGGAAATAACGGGAGGTACAGCTAATTATACCTTCAATCTAGTAAGAGCAGAAGATTTATTGACTTTTCCTTATGTATGGGCTACTACGGATCCTTCTACTCCAAACCCTAGAGCGTCTTCTGGTGTAATTAATTTTGAAGGGTTAGATTTTGGACAATATTATATCATTGCAGAAGATGCTAATGGTTGTACAGAAACCTTTGGAGTATTTGATGTCTTTTCAGAGTTAGGTGCGGTAATTCCAATGGTAACCGTAACTGGATCGTGTCCAGATGGAGTAATATATGATATTGAGATAACTCAAGGTCAAGGAATAAATCCACCAACAAATCCACCACCAGGGTTTGATATACGTATTGTAGGAGAACCATCTCCAGGTCTTGGAGATTTCATACCCCTAAATGATGAGCCTTTAAATGCTACGGTTGTAGATGCCAATACACCAATTAGGTTTCATAGGTATGGTGGTGGTGGTGCATTTGGTACTTTAGAATTCGAAAGAGCCTATATCATAGAAATTAGAGATAATGTTACAAATTGCTTATATCAACAATTAGTGCCTCCTGAACCTCTTCTTTCTGCACCAGCTATTACCAATGTAGTGGTGACGGATGTGACTTGTAATGAAACTCCAGCATTAGGTGATGGATCTATTAGTTTTGATATTTCAGGCTATGATCCTTCTGTTACACAAGTATCTTGGGAGGTTTTTGATCAATTTACAAATGAGTCATTAGATATTACCTATACACCTACTGTGTATTCAGGTTCTCAGGGAGGATTGACCGGAGCTGATGTTCCCGTAACTATTATTAATATACCACAAGGACAATATTATGTCGTGGTTAGAGAAGACGATGGAACCCAATGTCCATCTCGATTTGACTTTGTAATTGAAACTCCAGAGGCTATATCAGCGGCTCTCGATGGACAGACAGAAGCAAATTGTAATACAAATGCTACAGTGGTAATTAATACCAGTGGAGGTACACCTTTTGCGATACCCCCTACAGATGATGGATATACCTATGAACTAGTAGCTACTGGTGCTGTAGAACCTGCTACACCTTTTTCTTTGAATTCAAACACAATAGATATCGGTGCAGTAGACGGTGAAGTACAAGATATATGGGTGGCTGATGCTAATGGTTGTACCTTTGGCCCAATTACCGTAACAACAGTATTAACACCAGGACCTACTGTTACGGTTCCACCATTTGTAGATAATTTCTGTGATGATGATACCTATACGTTTGATGTAACCGGTACTGCGACTGTAGTAAACGCAGCTGGAAATATCTTCTATGGTATTGATGATGCCACAGATGCTACTGATCCGATTATATTTACGGAAGCACCACCAGGCACATTTACATTTACAGTACCAACTTCTGGTACGTATACAATTACCGTACAAGATGCTAATGGATGTATAGATACAGATACGATGTTAATTTATCCACCAGTGGATATCACTGCCGCTTTTACCACAATTACAGGTAATTGTAGAGACGCGGATAACATTATTACAACAACTATTGTTTCTCCAGGTTCTGGAGCAGCAAATCAAACATTTGATTTAGTCGATGCTACGACTATGGTATCAGTAGTTCCACCAGTGGTAAATGCCGGAGGAGGAGTATTCCAGCAAGTACCTCCTGGAGATTATATTGTGGTGATTACAGATACAGGTATGGGCGCTACTGCATGTACGGATAGCTTCCCTGTATCGCTTACGATTCCAGAAGACCCAGCACCAACTACAGATACAACACCAGTATCTTGTTCTGGAAGAACTGATGGATCTATTACCGTAACGCTAGCACCAACGGATACAGATAGTCCATATACGTATCAGCTTTTTAATTATAATGCAGTGACTATGACTACAGGTACTCAGGTGGGAGGGGATCAGATCGATGATGGATTATTTGATAATCTTCCAGCCGGAGATTATCAGGTGGTTGTAACAGCAGATACTAATTGTTCTGTCACAAGAGAACCGGTTAACGTAGGAACACCAACAGTATTAGACGCTAGCGCTACAGCAAGCACCTATGCATGTGCTCCCGCTGATACCCCAGTGTTACCAGAGATTACGGTAACCATTGTAGGTGGAACACCACCATATAGTGTATCCTATACAGGACCTTCTTCATCTGGTACAGATGTAGATGTGACTGATGCGGATCCTGCAGCAGGAGTACAATATGTAATCCCCGTACCGATAGGAGGTACTTATACTATTGATGTAACAGATGATAATAATTGTGCATTTGCTACGATTACTGAGATAATTCCGGATTTCCCTGTATTATTGAATCCAACGGTAACCTTAGATACACCTCTTAGTTGTACAGCAGGTGAATTTGTGACCGTTCGTGTAGAAGGTGGAACAGGTGCAGGTGGACTTTACGATTTTGTAGAAACTTCGGGAACAGGTCTTTCTGTACTTAACGTACCTTATACAACACTAGATGATGCAGGAACGGCACCAGTAGAAACAGGAGCTGTTTTTGAATTACCTTCTGTGGGGATATATCAATTTGAAATAACAGATCAGACTACTGGATGCACAGTAATAGTTGCTCATGAAGTAGAAGCCTTTGAGGAAGGAAAGATTATTGCAGATGAAGAAACCCCAGAAACCTGTTTTGAAGGTCAGGATGGTAGAATTAATATTACTATCAGCGATTATGTAGGTACTTTTGATTATACTGTGATTGATGTTGCCACTGGTATAGAAGCAGTTGATATTTTAGGAAACCCTATCCCAACGGCTACTGGTACGATTACAACAACAACAGATCCAGAAACGGTTGTATTACCTTTTACTGGTACGGTAGGTAACTATCAAATACAAATCGTTCAGCAAGCGGCTCCGTTCTGTACACGCTTATCTGATGTCGTACCGATCACAGGACCTCCGGTACCTTTTGAAATTTCATTTTTAGATGTAAATCCGGTAGAATTTTGTGATCCGGCAGCAAATGGAGCATTTCAGGTAAATTACACGGGAGCACAAGGAACAGTCAGTTTTGCTGCTGTAATGACAACTACACCTTTTACAGTAATTCCACCTAATACTACAGGATTGTTTGAAGGGTTAGCTGCAGGTGATTATGAGGTTACAGCGACCGATGATAACGGTGCATTTGTTTGTACAGATGTAGAAACATATACTATAGCTCCACCAGCAGATGATGTAGGAGTGACGTTAATACCTTTTGATAGTAGTTGTTATGAGGCGGCAGATGGTCGTATCGAAGTGACTGCTACAGGTACCGATGTACCATTCTTATATACGATTACTGTTGCAGGGGGTACAGAGAGTGGAACACAAACAGTTCCGGAATTTGGACCATTAACTCCAGGTACATATACAATCAATGTTTATGATAAATATGGTTGTACAAATTCGTCCACAACTACTATTACTGAGCCAGCAGAAGTAATTGCAGAAGTGGTGAGTGTAGAGGAAATTCAGTGTAACGAAACGGATGTAGATGTTGTAATTAGAGGAATTACATCTGCGGTAGGAGGTATTGTTGAATATTTTGTAGTAGATGTAAACGGAGTAGAGACTTCTAACGGTAATAACCCTAATTTTACTTTAGGAGAAGGAACCTATCAATTCTATGTAGTTGATGCAGACGGATGTAGATCCGATTTAGTAGGACCTGTAGTTGTGATCCCAATTGATCCAATTACCATAGATCTGGATACCGATTTTGCTAACATCAACTGTTTTAACGAAGAGACGGGAAGAGTAGATGCTACGGTACGTGGTGGTATTGGTGAATATAGATTTGTATTGACTAATACAACTACCAGTCAGGTTTGGCCGGCTATAGGAACACAAACTAGTAGCGAATTCACGGATTTACCTGCTGGAGATTATATATATAGGGTAGAAGCTGATAGAAATTGTTTTGCAGAGGCAAACTTTACAATCATTAATCCAGATGAATTCGAGAATATCGAGCCTGAAGTAACTGATGTATTATGTTTTGGAGAAGATAATGGTTCTGTAATTGTTTTTGCAGCGGGAGGTACTCCAGATTATTCTTTCTCTATCAGAGAGCTGGGTAGTACTGATATTGTCCCTTTCTTTGGTGATGATACGGATAATGACCCTAATCAACATACATTTACGATGTTAGCACCGGGAGATTATGAAGTCGTTGCTCAGGATTTAAAGGGATGTAGTCAGGTATATGAAGTTACCATAGGTGAACCGGATCAATTGATGATTGACCCAGATGATGTATTGATTTTACCTGAGACTTGTTTAGGAGATAATGATGGTTCAGTATCTATTATAGTTACTGGAGGTAGTGGTGTGTATTTCACTAACATTACTAATAATGATTCTGATTTTGCAGAAGGTGTATTTACCTATGATATGCAGCCAGGAGGTCCATTGACGATTTATGTAAGAGATGAGAATAATTGTAGAATTGATATTACAGTAGATATTCCTAATGGAGTAGATATTAGTGCTACTTTAGTACCCGCATTAGATTGTCCTGAGTATGATCCAATCACTGGTAATTTGATTCAACCTGCTATTTATTATGTAGATTTTCTAACGACAGGAGTAGATATTAATAATACAGATATTACCTATATTCTGGAAAGTGTAAATGGTGATCCGGCTCCTATACAAGACACAACAGAGCCTACACGATTTATCGTGCAGCCTAATGTAGTATATCAGGGAAGTGTAGAGCACACTTTAGGATGTGTAAGAGACCTAGGTACGATCACAGTGGATGATTATACACCATTGAGTACACCTATCGCAGAGATGACAGGAAATCCTGAAGATCCTAATGAGTATGAGATCTCAGTAACCGGAGGTAGTGGTGAATACCTCTACTATATTGCAATGCTGCCAGATGATTTATCAGCAGCCGAGTTAGAACAGGCGTTAGCACAACTTACAGATGCTGATTATACTTTACTAGATAGTAATATATTCTCGCTCCGTGAAACTGCTAATTACGTATTACGTGTGGTAGATAATGAGATTGGTTGTCAAATAGATATTATTCAGCGTTTAACGTATATCAATATTGCGATTCCTAATTACTTTACACCGAACGGTGATGGTACAGATGACTTATGGTATCCATATCAAATTTTTGAGAATGATCCAGATCCGTCTAATCCTACATTTTTCTTTGATGATATGGAAGTTAAAGTATTCGATAGGTATGGCAGAATGTTAGCTGAGTTTATTGGAGATCAGGGACCAGATGGTGGCTGGGATGGTATTTACCAAGGAAAAGAATTACCTTCTGGAGATTATTGGTTTACTATTATTCTAAATGACATTGATAATAGAGAGTTTACAGGTCACTTTACATTATACAGATAAAGATGAGAAATATCAAAAAGCATATTATATGGACCTTGCTACTGGGCGGTTTAGTAATGAACGTAGAGGTACTTGCGCAAGAGTTTTCCGCTCCTGTTCAGAACCAGTATATAGCTGATAACACCTATTTAATTTCTAGTGCGTATGCAGGTGTAGGAGATTGTTGGCAGGTACGGGCTTCCGGTTTTGAGCAATGGGTAAATATTGCAGATTCTCCAGGAACTCAATCAGTATCTATTGATGGACGAATATCCGATCGCTCTGGTGTAGGCGCTATATTATTCAATGATAAGAATGGCGCTACCTCTCAAAAAGGAATCCAAATGTCTTTTGCCCACCACCTGACTTTGAATGAATATAGCAATCAGTATTTGTCTTTTGGACTTAGTTATAAATTTACTCAGTTTGGTATAGATGCTTCAGAATTTAATAATGGTAATCCAGATAATCCGTCTAATCCAGGACTTGAGGATGTAAGTGTGAATAACTCTAATTTTGATATCAGTGTTTTGTATCGATTAGGTCGGTTTTTCTTAAGTGCTAATGCAGTAAATTTATTACCCAAAGAAATAGATGATTTTACTGGAACTGAACCTACATCCATTCAGAACTATTTTATTTACACAGGATATACATTATATGATCGATTTACCAATATAGAGATCGAACCTTCAGTACTGTATCAGAACTTTGCTAGTGATGGTCGTAGTACCGCGGATTTAAACTTAAAAGTAAGAAAGCTACACAGAGGAGATTATTATTGGGCTGGTGTTAGTGTACGTTCTTTAGTAGATCAGGATTTTAAACCATTATCAGTTTCACCAATGTTAGGGATCAAAAAGTCTAATTTTTATGTGGCTTATGGATATCAGATAAACGTAAATGAAGTATTACAAGCAACCACAGCGGCAGGATCTCATATGATCACACTTGGATTCGATTTTGGTTGTAGACAAAGTAAATGTGGATGTACCTATTAAAAAAAGGTAGTATACTAATCCAATATACCTGCTCCAATAGAGCAGGTATTTTTTTGAATAAAGGAAGCGTAACGTCATTTGGTACAACTGTTATCATTGTTTTGGTCAAATACTGCATCATGAAGAAGTAGGATTATGAACAAAATAACGCACTGTATAAATTAATAGTTACTATTATTAAAAATAGATAAAGAATAATGTAACAAAGTAAGGAGAAGTGACATTAATACATGACATTTTATTTAATCCATAAATCACTCTAATTTAAAATTAAAGAATATGAAAAAAACACTACTTACCAGAATTATTTTAGGATGCTTTCTATTCGTAAGTATTTGGGTAACTGCACAGGAAACAGTACCTTTTACTGAAAGAATTTCACTGGATAATATCAAGGGAGATCTTGTTATGACAGGAAATAGTATTGTAGGAGTAATCCAAAGAAATGGAGCCAATTTTAATGCAAATGATCCAAATAATGATACCTTAAATAATGGTGACTTTACGACTGCCTTTATTGACGTTGATGGAGATCCTACTACATTTAGTTCGAGTCAGGCAAGACTATCTGCCCCAGACGAGAATTGTAGTACCTTAATTTATGCAGGGTTATATTGGTCAGCTAACTATTATATCCAGAGAGGAGATACATCCAGAGATTTTACGGATAATCAAATAGATTCAAGTACGGATACAAATACAGCACTAATTATTAATAATGGAACATTAGCACAAGAATACACCGTACGTAATTCTGAGTTTACCAGTGATATTTCTAATATTGAGACTGCTGCTGTTACTTCTTATTTAGTAGTTGCACAACCCGCTACTGGTTGTGGGATCACTAATGACGTTCAATTAGCAGGTAATATTGCTGTGATACAAGAAGGAGGTAGTTGTACCAATAGAGAAAAAGTAGTGAATGCGCAAAACGCTGGGGCAGTTGGTGTGGTTATTATAAGCCAAACGAATCAATTACCACAATTGACAGGAGATGGTGAACAAATTAATATTCCTAGTGTATCGATTGGTAATGATGATATATCAAATGCAAATGTAACTAATCAAAACCTTGTGGATGCACTAAATGCACAAACAGAAGTAGTATTAGGAACATTGTCTACGACAGGTGGTGATAGAATAAGCGATCTTGCTATTATAGATCCAAGAAAACAAGGACCTGCAGATTTTAGAAATATTAAATTTAAATCCCCAAACGGTTCTTATACTGCTGTAACGGCAGATCAAGTGGTTTTTGATGGTTATCGCAATACACCCACCAATCCTTTAGGCGACTTAGCAAATGATGAAGTAGCTTATGTCTGTTATGCAGATGTAACCACTTTGATTGACTCTGATCATCCTTTTGGAACCTATACGGTAGCAGATATGAATGCTACACAAGGTTTTACACCTGGTGGAGATGGTACTTGCGGAGGATGGGTATTAGTAGCTGTTTATGAAAATTCATTAGAGACTGCAAAGTTTATCAGTATGAATGATGGGTTTTCACAAATTTTCAGAGGAGATCCTCCTGTAAATTTTACTTACACTGGGTTTAAAACACTTCCAGGAACACAACCTGTATCCGTAAAATTTGGTATTGCCGCTCTGGAAGGTGATAAAAGCTTGACGAGTGACGCATTGTCTATTGAGAATGTATCGGGTGTCTTTACGCCCTTAGGAAATGGCACCGATGTTCTTAATGATGTAAATCCTGTAAACAACTTTTTTAATGGTTCTATTTCACTTGATAACAATACTATTTTGGATCGTATTCCTGCATCTACAAATACTTTAGGATTTGATGCAGATCTTTTTAAATTACCAAATGAAGATAATGTATTAATTGGGAATGATCAAACAGAAGCCATATTTAGATTATCTACTGATGGAGATCGTTTTAGTACTTTCCTTAATGCCTTTTCGGTAACTACTTTAAATCCAGAACTTTCTGTGATTAATAGAGTATATGATGCCAATAGTCTTAACGAGATCACAGGGCAACCAGTGCAGTTAGGCAATGAATTAATCTATGAATTAGAGATCGAAAATACAGGAAATGAAAATTTAGTAGATGGTTCTATTATTATTACAAATTTAATTTCTGACAATGTGAATTTTATAGGAGTAGAAGATGATACATTACCTGCAGGGATCACATATTCAGAAATATCACCGGGTACAATACAATTTAATATTCCTTCTGATAGTGTAGAAAGTTTTAACGATGATAGCTCTGGGGCAGATGACCCTATTTTTATTAGATTTAGAACCCAACTAATAGCTTCTTGTGAGGATCTAAGAGATTCTTGCACTAATGTGGTCGAAAATGTGGTTACCAGTTCCTATGCTGGATCAGTGTCAGGTATCTCAATTTCGGATGAAGCGGTTACTGATGAAGATGCTTGTGGTAATAATATTGGTCAAACAAATAATATGTTAGACGTGCCTGTTTGTAGTTCTGAAGTGACCTTGTGCAGTGGAGATTTGACATTGGTTGCAGGTATTGGTTATGATCAGTATACCTGGACAGGACCTGGAATTGTATCAGAAGTAGTGACAACAAGCAATATATTACAGCTAAATAATCCTCAATCAGGAATTTATATGGTAGTAAAAGAAGATACTAATCCATCAGATGGCACTTGTATGACATTCGCAGAAGAATTTGATGTTTTAGGTCTAGCAGACATTCAAAACCCTATATTGGATTATGTAAATGGAACTACGGTAGTAACTGAGAATTGTACGGGTCTTGATATTCCTCAAATTTTACTTTCTAAAGATCAAGAGGTGTTATTAGAAACTAATTTTGATCTATCCAATTTAGAAAGTATTTCTTGGCAGCGATTAAATACTTCTGGAGCCTGTGTGGAAGATTCTACTGATCCTTGTTTTTTATTGAATGATAATTGTTCGAACGCTAACTGGATAGAAGAGCCATCCGGGAACACCCCTCAATTTACTGTCGTTGAAGCGGGAGAGTATAGAATTGAGATAGAATTTAATGGAGGTTGTATTTTATTATTTTATTTTAGAGCAGAAGAGGTAAATGCCTTAACCGTAGAAGATTTTAAAAAACGTTCAATTAATATATACCCTAATCCTTCTAATGGATTGGTAGCAATCAATACTGCAGTAAAAAATGTACGAGTGATCAATGTAACAGGAGCGGTTGTATTACAATCAAAAAATAATACGTTTAATATAGAAGAGCTACCAGATGGAGTCTATTTTGTAGAAACTGAGACCTTAGAAGGAGAAAAAGTATTCTTTAAATTAATAAAAGAATAAACTTTTAGCCCTTTAAATAATTAACAAAGAGCAACTCTACAGTTGCTCTTTGTTGTTTTATATTGGTTATATTAACTCTTAAGAGCCCGTTATATACAATCCAAAAATAGCCACAATAAAATAACAGGTAATAGTTAATGCACCTTGATAATCTTTTGCTACTCTCTGCCCAAAAAGGAGCATTAAAAGCGTTAAACAGGCTAAAAACATACCCCAGATAGCAACAGATACCTGAGCAAATACTATCAACTGATATATTCCAATGACACAAAGTACTGCTGTAATCATTTCCATAATCAAAATAACTGCAAGTAACAAAGGAACTATAGCCCCCATAAAGGTAGCTTCAAAATGACCTTTTAGCCAACTTAGATTTCCTTTCCAATCAATAGTTTTATCTACTCCAGATTGTAAAAATGTAATCAATAAAAAAGCCAGAATTGTTATTGAAACAATATGTGTCATAAAATTATCCATAATTCAGTTTTAAAATTTAATTATATATCAAAACAGTTAGTATGTTTTTTTAATTGCGTTTAAAAAGGGAAATATCAATTACTTATTGGTGGGTTTTTTTTATGAAGTAGCCGTGTAAGTTTAATTGATAAATCGGTTAAAATAATTTTTGCATTTCCGTTTCGCTCTATATGATACATAGCATCTTGCAGTTCATTACTGATATCCATGATATTAGCACTATGAATAAAAGGAGCAAAGTTCTCTAGTTTGAACCCATTTGTTTTAGGCTCCAGAAATACCAGTTCTTTTGCACCGTAATTCATAAGCATAGCTTGTCTAAAAAAATCAAGACAATAGCCTAAAAATTTCTTCTGTGTTTCTCTCCCTGATCCTGCGATAGATTCACTCCAGGTAATTAAATCATTGACAGCAGATTTGTTTCCTTTGGCTCTAAAAGCTGTACGAACCCACTGGATGAACCAATCTTCAAACTGATCTTCACCGCCATCGTGATGTAATATATGTAATGCTTTACTATAATCACCATTTGCACGATGCGCTATCTTTAAGGCCTCACTTTCTGTTACCTCGCTAATATTAAGAATAGCATTTTTAATCACTTGTTCTCCTAAAGCAGGAAAATGAAGTACCTGACATCTTGATCTAATGGTTTGTATAAGCTGTTCTTCGTCCTCTGTAATAAGAATAAAAACAGTTTTTTCAGGAGGTTCTTCAATTAATTTTAATAATTTATTAGAAGCAGCAATATTCATTTTATCTGCCATCCAGATGAGCATCACCTTATAGCCACCTTCATAACTTTTTAATGATAGTTTTTTAACCACCTCTAATGCTTCATCTACTCCTATTTGACCTTGTTTTTTTTCGATACCAAGGAGTACATGCCAATCAAAAATGTTTCCATAAGGGTTTTCTTTGATAAATGTCCTCCATTCTTCAGCAAACTGATTCGCTGTAGGGTGTTTTTTTACCTTATCATTTGTAGCAACAGGATAAGCAAAATGAAGGTCTGGGTGCGCCAGATGGTCAAATTTTATATTACATGAAGTAGCACCACCAGTATTTTCTCCATCTGTATTTTGACATAATATATATTGAGCATACGCAATCGCCATAGGCAAGGTACCACTACCATTAGATCCTACAAAAAGTTGTGCGTGAGGAATACGACCTCTATCCACACTAGTAGTAAGATGGTTTTTAATGTGCGTAAGCCCTAAAATTTGAGAAAAAAGCATATGCAAATATACTAACTTTTTAGAGTCATAATAGATGTGAAAGATGAGTAATCATATCAGAACTCTGGGACATTGCAATCAGTTTATTTATCTACATCTTACTGCATAGCGATCTTGATTCTTTAGCTTACCACATAATTTGCAAAATATGACTTTTTCATAAAAATCTCTATTTTAACTAAAAATCAATAAAAGTGAAGAATTCCTAAAGATTTAAGACGATTTTTTGATAAGTTTCCTGTGTTTTTGTCGAAATAGAATTATTTTCGTTCCTCAACATCAAATGATCTAATGAAGACAATCAACGATTTTAATTTTGAAAATAAAAAGGCATTAATACGAGTAGACTTTAATGTTCCTTTAAATGAAAAGTTTGAAGTAACGGATGATACTAGAATTCGGGCTGCTAAGCCTACGATTATCAAAATTCTTGAAGATGGGGGTAGTGCAGTGCTTATGTCCCATTTAGGTCGACCCAAAGGTGTACAAGATGAGTTTTCACTGCATCATATTATTGATGAGGTGGCAACTGTAATTGGAGTACAAATAAAGTTTGTAGCAAACTGTGTGGGTAGTGAAGCAGAGGAGGCAGTTGAAAAATTAAATCCTGGAGAAGTATTATTATTAGAGAATTTAAGATTTCATAAGGAAGAAACCAGCGGAGATACTGAATTCGCAGAGCAGTTGTCAAAGTTAGGAGATATTTATGTAAATGATGCTTTTGGTACAGCCCACAGAGCACATGCTTCTACAACGATTGTAGCACAATTTTTTCCGGAACACAAGTGTTTTGGAAATTTATTGGCCAAGGAGATAGAAAGTATTGATAAAGTACTGACTACAGGAGAAAAGCCTATTACAGCAATTTTGGGAGGATCTAAAGTCTCTTCTAAAATTACAATTATAGAAAATATTTTAGATAAAGTAGACCATCTGATTATAGGAGGTGGTATGACATATACTTTTATTAAAGCACAGGGAGGAAAAATAGGAGACTCTATTTGTGAAGATGATAAACAGGAATTAGCACTTGAGATTTTGAAGAAAGCTAAAGAAAAAGGAGTAGAGATACATCTTCCTGTAGATGTTATTGCTGCGGATGCATTTGATAATAATGCTAAAACAACGGTGACAAGTGTAGATGAAATTCCTGATGGATGGCAGGGACTGGATGCTGGACCTGAAACATTAAAACGTTTTCATGAAGTGATTCTTGCCTCCAAAACCATACTTTGGAACGGCCCGTTAGGAGTATTCGAAATGGAGAGTTTTGCAAATGGAACTATCGCCATAGGAAATTCTATTGCAGAAGCGACAGCAAACGGAACTTTCTCGCTTGTAGGTGGAGGAGATTCAGTGGCAGCCGTAAAGCAATTTGGTTTTGGCGATAAAGTAAGTTATGTCTCTACTGGTGGTGGAGCAATGTTAGAAAGCCTGGAAGGAAAAACACTCCCGGGTATAGCAGCGATCAAAGGTTCATAAAACCTCTTGATTTTGTAAGAAAACACCTAATAAATCAAAAAGTTATAAAAAATCAGTCGTTTTGGCTGATTTTTTATGTATTTAATCGCTTGATTTTTTGGATATTAGAAAAAAAATGCGATTTTCGCGTTGGTATTGATAATAAACAGATACTATTATGAATTAATGATGAAGTAGAGATACTTCATCCTACTAAATAAACTATTTCTAAAAATGTATAAAAACAGTTGGTTAGTCCTTAGTTTTATTTTTTGTGCAGTTATTACCAATGCACAAGATACCATACGCACTTCTTCTCCTGCTACTACAAAACCTTCTGAGGTGATTACTTCGCAAGAAGTAACGGATAAGCACAAAGATACAATTCATGCTTTTGATATCACCAAAAAAGAAATAACAAAGGTTGAAGCGCCTATAAAAACGCTGACTACTACCATCGCTAATGATAGTGTAAAATATGAGGTTACAGATAATCCTAAAATAGCTCAACTTGATGCTTTGTGGAAACAGGAATTATATAATACCGGGTTATTTGATACGATCTATAAGTCTGTAACAGAACTTGATTATGAACCTGTAGCGTATCCAGAATTACCTACAGATACGCTTAAAGCAAGACTAGCAGAGCTTAATACACGTACTCCGTTTAATGTAGAGTATAATCCATCTTTAGAAAGTGTTATAAAAAGCTATCTTAAAAATCGCCGTAAACATTTAGAGCGATTAATGGCATTGAGTGAGTTTTATTTTCCATTATTCGAACAGGAATTGGATAAAGAGAATATACCATTGGAAATAAAATATCTGGCTATTGTAGAATCGGCACTAAAACCACGAGCAAAATCTAGGGTAGGTGCTACAGGATTATGGCAATTTATGTTTGGAACCGGAAAAATGTTTGGATTAGAAGTAAGTTCGTATGTAGATGAGCGTATGGATCCCATTATGGCAACAGAAGCTGCCTGTAAATATCTGGCAAGTTTATATCGTGTGTTTGAAGATTGGGATTTGGCATTAGCATCCTATAACTCAGGACCTGGTAACGTAACAAAAGCAATACGCCGTAGTGGTGGTAAAAAAAATTACTGGAATATCAGACATAACTTACCAAGGGAAACGGCGGGGTATCTTCCTGCATTTTTAGCGACAATGTATATTTTTGAGTATGCAGAAGAACATGGGTTTAAACCAGCAAAACCAGAGTTTGCATATTTTGAAACAGATACGATTAAGGTAAAACAAATGATCTCTTTAGATCAGGTTTCAGAATATATGGGTATACAAAAAGAAGAATTACAATTTCTGAACCCATCTTACAAGTTAGATATTATTCCTTTTATAAAAGACGAAAATTACGTATTACGTTTACCATTGGATAAGATAGGTGCTTTTGTAGAAAATGAAAGTCAATTATACACAATCGCTCAAGCAGATCTTAATAAAAGAGAAAAACCGCTACCAAAATATCAAGAGGCAAATGATAAAATAAGATATCGAGTTCGTAGTGGGGATTTTCTTGGAAAAATTGCAGGACGTTATGGCGTGCGTGTAAGTCAAATAAAAAAATGGAATGGATTGCGAAGTAATAATCTTAGAATTGGACAACGACTTACTATTTATCCTCGACGACCTGTGGTGTCTTCATCAACTAAGAAAAAACCTGTAACACAGTCTATAGCTGGTTCTGATCAATTATATACAGTAAAATCTGGTGATACGCTATGGAGTATTTCAAAAAAGTTTAAAAATGTATCTATCGAAAACCTTAAAAGTTGGAATGACATTAGCGGTAGTGGTATCAAACCAGGAATGAAACTCAAACTGTCTAAATCATAGTTTGTCCGTAATCGTTATATTATCTAGTTAGCGTGCATTTTTGGAAAAAAGATGTGATACAAATGTCGTTTTAGATGTGATATCTCTGTTCTACTGTAAGGATTTTTATTAATTTTTTTCTGGTTTTCTGCGATATCTATGTGCATAATATAGTATGGAACGATTTATGATATTATAAAGATTGTATATATTATCATACTGATGAAACGCAATAAATAAGCTAAAAAATGAATATGATATAAGCTTATTTATAGTCTACAGGTATTAGGATATATTATATTTTTAATATCATTGTATCAAAAGTATATTTGTAATATGAAAAATCTATCACTAGCCATCCTCTGTGTATTCTTTGTAATAAGTTGTACAAAAACAAAAAAAGATACTTCTGTAAAAGTTAAAGGCTCTTTATCTCAATCTACAGGCAAGATAAATGAATTGTCTGTTATTATTGATAATGAGTTATGGAAAGGTCGTATAGGAGATACAATACGTAAATATTTTGGAGCAGAGGTTCCTGGTTTGCCGCAAGAAGAACCTTTATTCTCTATGAGGCAATTGCCACCTGAAGCTTTCTCAGGATTAGCAAAAAGAAATAGAACGTTTCTTAAAATAGAAAAAGGAAATACCGAAGATATTGTCACCGCTACTAATAATTTCTCAACACCTCAATTAGGGTTTGTAATTACTGGAACAACAGATGATACTATCATCGATTTGCTCCAGAAGAACTCAGAGAGTATCATTTCTAAATTTAAAAAGATGGAAATGACCGAAAAGCAAAATCGAATCAAAAAATCTTTAGAATATATTCCACAACTTAAAGAAAAAATGGGAATAACTTTAAAAATTCCTACGGCTTATCGAATTGCAAAAGAAGAAGAAAAATTCTTTTGGCTACGCAAGGATATTACGAATGGTGATATGAATTTGATTATATATGAAATGCCATTAGATGCTATCAAAAAAGACTCTACAACAATTACTAGTATTATTAAAATGAGAGATTCTGTCGGTGCCTTAAAAATCCCAACGTCATCCGGAAAATTTATAACAGAAGAATCATATGCTCCGTATTTATATAAAACAACATTAGATGGTAAGTTTACTTTTGAAACAAAAGGTACTTGGGAGATCAAAGACCGGTTTATGGCTGGTCCCTTTGTTAATTATGTAATAGAAGATACAACCAATAATAGATTATTAGTGATAGAAGGATTTATTCTGGCACCATCAGTAAGAAAACGAAATAATATGTTCGAACTGGAGTCTATTATTAATACTATAGAATTCGAAGAGCACTAGAAAATATTATTGTATAATAAATTAGGGATACTAACCCATTTTTGAACTTGTTTAAAAATGGGTTTTTATTATTCAATTTATAATATATTTAAAATCTGGAATTGACGTTATGCTTCAAGATACAGTACATGGTAACGTATGTATTATCAATTTCAGCTAAACAATTTATAAAAAACAAAGAATGAATATCGTTTCTTTTATTGCAAAACAGGTTTCTATTTCAGAAAAGCAAATCGCTAAAACGATTGCACTATTGGATGATGGTGCTACAATTCCTTTTATTTCCAGATATCGTAAAGAAATGACAGGAAACCTTGATGAAGTAGCCATAGGAGAGATCGTAAAATATAAAGCTGGTTATGAGGTACTGCAGAAAAGAAAAGAAAGTGTCCTAGCTTCAATAAAGGAGCAAGAAGCATTAACACCAGAGTTACAAAAACGTATCGAATTAGCACAGCTTTTATCTGAGGTAGAAGATTTGTATTTGCCATATAAGAAAAAGCGTAAAACCAAAGCTTCTGTTGCAAGAGAACAAGGACTCGAACCCTTGGCAAAAATTATAATAAAACAACGAGAGGAAGAGATTCTTTTTGTCGCATCGCAATACTTCACAGCCGACATTATTAATGAAGAATCAGCATTACAAGGAGCTAGAGATATTGTTGCAGAATGGATTAGTGAAGATGAAAAGGTACGTAATAGAATACGTAGATTATATCAAAGAAAGGCTACGATATCCGCCACAGTTATTAAATCAAAAAAAGCAGATGAAACTGCACAGAAATATCAACAATATTTTGAATGGGAAGAACCTTTACAAAAATGTCCATCACATAGATTGCTGGCTATTCTCCGTGCAGAAAATGAGAAAATTGTACGGGTAAAAATTACGGTTCCCGAAAATGATGCGTTGGATATTATTGACAACATTATGATCACATCAAGTATAGAAGCGTGTACAGATCATATGTTTTTGGCGATCGCTGATGCATATAAACGATTAATAGCACCAGCGATTGCTACAGAAATTTTAAATCAGGCAAAAGAAAAAGCAGATGATGATGCAATTAAGGTATTCGCTCAAAATTTAAAACAACTATTATTAGGTTCTCCATTAGGACAAAAAAGAATTTTGGCTTTAGATCCAGGTTTTAAATCCGGGTGCAAAGTAGTGTGTCTTGCAGCACAAGGAGACCTGTTACATAATGAAAATATATATCCACACCCTCCACAACGAGAAACAACTAATGCCATTAAGAAAATCCGTTCTTTGGTCAATGCCTATAAAATTGAAGCGATTGCTATTGGTAATGGCACTGCAGCAAGAGAAACAGAGACATTTATAAAAAAAATACCCTTTGACAACCAGATTCAGGTATTTATGGTCAATGAAAGTGGAGCCTCTGTCTATTCTGCCTCAAAAATAGCAAGAGCAGAGTTCCCTAATTATGATGTGACTGTTAGAGGTGCTGTGTCAATTGGTAGAAGGTTGGCAGATCCTTTGGCTGAATTGGTAAAAATTGATCCTAAAGCTATAGGTGTAGGGCAGTACCAACATGATGTAGATCAAACAAAATTAAAGAACGAATTAGATACGGTAGTCATGAGTTGTGTGAATAGTGTAGGGATTAACGTAAATACAGCCAGCGCTCCTTTATTAAGTTACGTATCTGGAATAGGAGAAAAGCTTGCAGAGAATATTGTGAAGTATCGATCCGATAATGGAGCTTTGCAGTCGCGTGAAGAGTTAAAAAAAGTACCCCGATTAGGTGGTAAAGCTTATGAACAAGCAGCAGCATTTCTTAGAATTAGGGATCCTAAAAATCCATTGGATAATTCTGCAGTACATCCAGAACGCTATGGATTAGTATCAAAAATAGCCAAAAATGTTGGAATCCCAGTTCACGAATTAATAGGAAATAAAGATGTTATTGCTAAAATTGAATTACAAAATTATATCTCAGAAGATGTAGGGTTACCTACGTTGACAGATATTGTCAAAGAGTTAGAGAAACCAGGGGTGGATCCAAGAAAAAAAGCAAGAGTTTTTGAATTTGACCCTAATGTGAAAACCATTAATGATTTGATTACAGGGATGAAACTGCCTGGAATTGTTAATAATATTACCAATTTTGGATGTTTTGTGGATATCGGAATAAAAGAAAGTGGTCTGATACATATCTCAAAACTAGCTAATCAATATATCAGTGATGTCAATGCTGTTGTTCAATTAAATCAACATCTTATGGTTACTGTGATCAGTGTGGATGTGCCTAGAAAGAGAGTACAATTGTCATTGATCGATGGATAATATCTTGTGTGATCATTTTTGTCTTAAAACAAAAACCCAACGACATTCGTTGGGTTTTATATGTTATACATATTAAAGATTACTTTTTATCCTCTTCTATTTTTCCAGGTTTTTCCTCATCTTCTTTAGTAGCATCTTTAAATTCTTTAATTCCACTTCCTAAACCTCTCATTAATTCTGGTATTTTTTTACCTCCAAATAAAAGAAGGATCGCTACAACTACGAGTGCGATCTGCCAAGGACCAAACATTCCTAAAAATATACTTAGTGATATCATGATATTATTATTAGGTTACAAAGTTAACAAGATTTACTTAAAAATGTCATTTTTATGCAATCAAAAACTCTTTTTAAGACAATTTCACACCGAGTAATAAGACTATTTACAACTAATTAACGTTTTGATGTAAGATTTAGCGTTTTTACAAGTACCGAAATGATAAATTCTGAGGTAAGAATAAAACTCAAAATGAATTCAATACGTATATTTGTTTTTAATTGCACTAACCCAATTATAAAAGAGTTCAAAATACTATATTGTGATATCTTAGTATGTATTGCTGACTGAAAGGCAATTTTGATACATTCATAGTATTAGAAATAATGTATGGCTAAAAAGAAAAAAGAACAAAAAAAAATTACTAAAAAGCTACTGAATAAGTATCGCTTAGTCATTCTTAATGAAGATACTTTTGAAGAACGTATATCTTTTAAACTTACTAGGTTAAATGTATTTGTTTTGGTTATGATCACTACGGTTGTTTTAATTTCCTGTACAACCTTTTTAATAGCCTTTACACCATTAAGAGAGTACATACCGGGATACTCTTCTACTTCATTGGATCTTAAAGCAAGTAGACTCGTAACGACAGCGGATTCCTTGAAGGCTGTAATCAATGTAAGACAGGAATATTTTAATTCTATCAAAAAAGTATTAAACGGTGAAGTAAAGACAGTAGAGTTTGATATAGATTCTGCATTACAATCCCAAAAACTGAACCCGCAGGAAGTAGATCTCAACCCATCAGAAGAGGATATACAATTAAGAGAAGAAGTTTCCAGAGAAGATAAATATAGTTTATTCGAAAGTGAAAAATCAAGCGCAGGTTTTTCTCTATTTCCACCAGTGCAAGGTAGTATTACTTCTTTATATGATGCTAATGAAAAACATTATGCAGTCGATATTGCGGTGCCTAAGGATACCCCGGTAAAAGCAGCTGCTGCAGGAACGGTAATTTTTGCAGAATGGACATCAGAAACGGGACATGTCATTATCTTGGATCACGGCAATAATCTACTGACAGTATACAAACACAATGCTTCACTCACTAAACAACAAGGGGAACAGGTAAAAGAGGGAGAAGTGATTGCAACAGCAGGATCTACAGGAGAACTATCTACAGGTCCTCATTTGCATTTTGAATTATGGAAAGATGGATATCATACAGACCCATCAAAGTTTATTGATTTTGAATAATACATATGTCGATTAAAGGATTAGCAGCTAAGATTTTTGCGAAACGAATTCGAAAAAGAATTGATACCTGGGCTAATAACCCAATAAAAACCCAGCAGAAAGTCTTTAAAGATCTACTACATACTGCAAGAGATACTGCTTTTGGGAAAGATCACTGTTTTAAAGATATTAAGAACCATAAAGATTTTGTAAAACAAGTTCCAATTAGAGACTATGAGCAATTAAGACCTTATGTAGATCGGGTAGTTGATGGTGAGCCTGATATTTTATGGCCGGGAAAACCTTTATATTTTGCAAAAACTTCTGGAACTACCAGTGGGGTAAAATATATTCCTCTTACAAAAGCCTCGATGCCCACACATATTAAAGCAGCACGTAATGCAATTCTATGTTACATAGCAGAAAGTGGTAAAACAGCTTTTGTGGATGGTAAAATGATTTTTTTACAAGGAAGTCCTGAATTGATAGAAAAAAACGGAGTACATGTGGGTAGGCTTTCAGGTATTGTGGCACACTATGTGCCAAAGTATCTTCAGAAAAACAGAATGCCAAGCTTTGAAACCAACAGTATCGACGATTGGGAAAAAAAGGTAGATGCTATCGTAGAAGAAACGGTAGATGAGGATATGACTATCATTAGCGGAATCCCACCATGGGTGCAGATGTATTTTGAAAAGTTACAACATAAAACGGGCAAGCAAATAGGAAAACTTTTTAAAAATTTCGAACTATTCATTTATGGGGGAGTAAACTTTGAACCTTACCGGGTTACTTTCGAAAAATTAATTGGAAGAAAAGTTGCAGGGATTGAATTATATCCAGCATCCGAAGGTTTTTTCGCATTCCAGGATAAACAAAATGAAAAAGGAATGCTATTACAATTAGACTCAGGAATGTTTTATGAGTTTGTTAAAGCGGATACTTTTTTTGATGAACACCCTAAACGATTAACGATATCAGATGTTGAGGTTGGAGTCAATTATGTTATGTTGATTTCCTCTAATGCCGGTTTATGGGCATATAATATTGGCGATACAGTACAATTTACCAATACAGATCCATATCGAGTTGTGGTGTCTGGGAGAATTAAACATTTTATTTCAGCATTCGGAGAACATGTAATTGGGAAGGAAGTAGAACAAGCTCTAAAAGAAGGCGCAGAAGCAACAGGTGCAATGATTAAAGAGTTTACCGTAGCTCCTCAGATTAATCCTGAAGCTTCAGAATTACCTTATCATGAATGGTTTATTGAGTTTCAGGAAGAACCTCTACATATAGAAAATCTGGCACTACAGATCGATAATTCTCTTAGAAAACAAAATTCTTATTACGATGATTTAATAGTGGGGCATATTTTGAGAACACTTAAGATTACAACAGTTCCTGCTAATGGATTTAATGAATACATGAAATCTGTGGGAAAATTAGGAGGGCAAAACAAATTACCCAGACTTTCTAATGATAGAAAAATAGCAGATGTATTAACTGCAATGACAACTACCTAAAATTAGGTACAAAAGATTTACTTCAAACATTTCCTTAATCATAATAAATACACTTTTCATCTTATTGATTATAAGTGGCCTGAAGGTCTTGTTTTTTATTTACTGTAGAATTGATAATAAGTTATATATTTGTTAGTAAAACGTATGACAAATCACAAATCACAAGGAAGAAACAGGGCACAAGAAAGTTCTAGTGCTATAGAGCGAATGTATATTACTATGAGACATTTGTTTAACAGAGGTTTTTATAAACCTATGGGAGTTTCTGGTGATACATTGCGTGAAGGATTATTAGCACTTCGACCAGAGATTTATGGTTCAGTATCCGAAGAAAAAGCAGAGCTTAATGGTCTGTTATATGTTATTGATCGATTACCTTTTGGGATTGAGGAGTGTCGCTTTATTAATCTAACCAGCGAAGAGGGTTATAAAGACTCACATTTTAAAGCGATTGTACCACCAAAAAGAAGAAGAAATTGTTACCGTATTGATGAGGAACAAATGAATATTGAGATTACTCGGGGACGGTCAGAAATCTACGATATTCTTACACACCTTACATTTTTGTTTATAGAATCGCATAAAATTATGAATCGTGTGGTTATTAATGAAGAAGGTAATGTGACCAGGGATTGGGACAAATTGGAAAAGGCAGTTTCATCAAAAAAAGAACTAACAAAAGCAGAGCGCGAAGTTGCGCTTACACATACAGCTAATATATTAGGAAGGACTTTTAAAGAAGTTTCTTCTATTTATACGAGTTTTTCATGTGCAGCAAATAAAGAACGGTTTTTACATATTATTTATTGGCTGGGAAAATTGGCAATAGAAGAAACCGTAAATGATAACAAAAGGATTGTCACATTTAGCCCTGTACTAAGAGAACGTTTAGGGCATCACATTCATGGGGAAATATGGGCAAATAATATTAAACGTGTTTTGGAAAAATTGGAGGCGTTAGACCGTCCGATTCATGTTATAAGTGCTAATATGCATAGTGTAATGAATACATTGTATGCACCTGTGGCATTAAAAACAGAACTAAAAAACAAAACTACTTTTGATATTTATGAACTTCTCAGTGATGGTAAAAATGATAAATTAAGAAAAAAGGTAGAAAAATTAGCGTTACAAAGAGGAATGACCCACATAGAAGATCACAGTGGAGCTAATATTAACGTTCAGATTTTTGATACGAAAAAATATGTAGATGGAGTATATACTGAATTTATAAAAGATATAGAAGACCATCAGAAACCTATTATTATTGTGATGGATTATGCATTTGGCGAGCAAGCGTATGAAACTATGGATGAATTGCTAAAGCCTTATGTAAAAGAGAATGATAGAAAGCATTTAAATGTTAAATCAGTTTCCATTATGGGTAAAGCTGGTATTCTGGAAGGAGGAAAAGGTGATATTATGATACCTACTGCTCATGTTTTTGAAGGTACAGCAGATAATTATCCATTTAAAAATGAACTAAAAAAGAAGGACCTAGAAGGAAATGGAATAGATATTTATGATGGAGCAATGATCACAGTATTAGGTACATCATTACAAAATAGAGATATTCTTGCATTTTTTCATGATTCAACCTGGAGTGTTATCGGTTTAGAAATGGAAGGAGCACATTATCAAAAAGCCATTCAATCTGCATCAAAACTTAGAGGTAGCATAAGTTCTAAGGTAAAAGTAAGGTATGCATATTATGCCTCTGATAATCCATTGGAAACTGGGAGTACCTTGGCCTCCGGTGGGTTAGGAACCACTGGAGTGAAACCCACATATTTAATTACAGAAAAAATTTTAGAACAAATTTTTAAAGAAGTATAAATAAAATGAATCAAAAAATCGCCAGTGAAGAAGAGATTGATGTAAATCAGGTCATAAAATTGATCAAAAGGGTTGTCATAAAAATTCTTAGACTCTTTTTCTCTATCATAACATTCTATAAGAAGAAATGGATATTTTTTTTACTTCTATTAGCTGTAGGAGCTACTGCAGGATATTTTATAGACAGGAAGATAGGAAGTACTATTTATAAACAAGAAGTTATTATTGAACCAAAATATAGATCGGTTTCATATATCTATAGTTTTATAGATAATTTATCTTATAAACTAGGAGATAAAAAATATATCCAATCTTTAGGAATGGAATCTTTGTGGAGCAGAAATATTGAATCTATTGAAATAACTCCGATAATAGCAGCGGATGATATTATGATAGAGCTAAAAGACACGTTTAACGATCAAGAATCTTATGAAGTTCTCTATGAAAAATCTGAAAATGATTTAAATATAGAGAAATTTAGAAACTTCTATAAACATCACAAAATCGTTGTCTATTTTAAATCTGATCAAGAATATAATAGTAAAATTACAGCTTCTATTTTAGAAAGTATTTCCAATAATAGTTATTTTAGAGACCAAATAGCTTTTGAATTTAATCAAGCATCTTCGGATTTAAAAAGAAATACTACATCACTTCAATTTATTGATCAATACCTTGCCAGCTTGAGTACCGATACTACAAAAAAAGATCAAGATGTAATTATTATTGCTGATGAAACTCAAACGACTACTATTGCTGCATTATTAAAGCAGAAATCCTCTCTATTAATAAATATAAAGAAAAATGAAGAAACACTAAATCTTTATAAAGAAGTGTTTCTTAAAGTAAGTGATAGTGATGTAATTAGTTACCAGAAGAAGATTTTTTATAATTTATTGGTTTTAATACCGCTATTTGCATTTATTGGGGTGTCAATATTTTATCTGATTAGGTATTTATATATCGAGCTTCAAAAACTGGTTACAACTTAATAAAAGTGAAAAGAACGATTTTAATTACAGGAGGCGCAGGTTTTATTGGATCCAATTATATAAATTTTAAATCCAAAGAAGAAGATACACGAATAATTAATCTTGATAATTTAACGTATGCCAGTGATTTGGATAATTTAGAAGTTACTAATACGAGCAATTATACTTTTATTCAAGGAGATATTTGTGACCAGAAATTGGTAAATGATATTTTTTCTACTTATAAAATAGATACGGTAGTGCATTTTGCCGCGGAATCTCATGTGGATAATTCTATAAGTAAACCAAGGGCATTTATAGATACTAATATAGTAGGCACATTTAATTTATTATCAGTAGCCAATAATTTTTGGATGAATGCGCCTAATAAATGTAAAGATAAGTACGAACAAGCTCGATTTTTACACATATCAACAGATGAGGTATATGGTAGTTTAGGGAATACAGGATTATTTACAGAGAGTACACCATATGCACCTAATAGTCCTTATAGTGCTTCTAAAGCATCATCTGATATGTTGGTTAGGAGTTATTTCCATACCTATGGATTACCAGTACTAACAACAAACTGTTCGAATAATTATGGGCCAAGACAGCATGATGAAAAATTGATTCCTACTATTATTAGAAAAGCAATACATCAGGAATCAATTCCGATTTATGGAGACGGTAAAAATGTAAGAGACTGGTTATATGTGGAGGATCATTGTTGTGGAATTGATTTAGTATTGAAAAAAGGTCGTCTAGGAGATACATATAATATTGGAGGGAAAAACGAAAGAGAGAATATATATATCGCTACTAAGATTTGTTCTATTTTGGATACATTAAAGCCTTTAAGTAATCAAAGTTCATATAAGGATTTAATTACATATGTTAAAGATAGACCCGGACACGATTTTAGATATGCAATTGATGCTTCTAAAATTGAGAGTGAGTTATCATGGAGAGCAGATGAAAATTTTGAGACGGGTATTCAAAAGACAATCGAATGGTATTTACAAAAATATAAGCCTAAAAACTAAGATATTAAATTACCTGTGAGAGATACAATTTGATCCCTTTTGTTTGATTTCGCTATATTTTTTAATCCATGTCTTAGATATGGTAATGATGTGGCAGGAAGATAAACTCTTTCCATTAGCTCACAGTAAAAAATTCTGAGTTCATTAAAACTTTAGGATGTCTTGTCATTAAATAATTATTAAAAATAAATAAATGAAAGGAATCATATTAGCAGGAGGATCAGGTACGAGATTGTATCCATTGACACTAGCAGTCAGCAAACAATTGATGCCTATATATGATAAACCTATGATTTATTATCCATTATCTACATTAATGTCTGCAGGTATTAAAGAGATCCTAATTATTTCTACACCACAAGACGTACCTCTATTTCAGAAATTACTGGGCAATGGCAAAAAATATGGATGTAATTTTCAATATGCAATACAGGAACAACCCAGAGGATTAGCTGAAGCATTCATTATTGGTGAGCAATTTATTGGGGGTGATAAAGTCGCGCTGATTCTAGGGGATAATATTTTTTATGGATCAGGACTGGAAGAACTTTTAGAGAGCAATAATGACCCGGATGGAGGCGTTATTTATGCGTACCATGTGCAAGATCCTCAACGTTATGGAGTAGTTGATTTTGATCATAAAGGAAATGCAATATCGATTGAAGAAAAACCAACGAATCCTGCATCTAATTTTGCTGTTCCCGGTATTTATTTTTATGATAATGAAGTAATTAAAATTGCAAAAAATAGTATCCCAAGTAATCGAGGAGAACTGGAAATTACAGATATTAACAATGTGTATTTAAAAAAGCAAAAATTAAAAGTTAGTATTTTAGATAAAGGCACTGCCTGGTTGGATACAGGAACTTTTAATTCACTAATGCAAGCATCGCAATTTGTACAGGTTATTGAAGAGAGACAAGGGTTAAAAATTGGTGCAATAGAAGAAATGGCTTATAAAAAAGGTTTTATAAATAAAAAGCAGCTAAAAGAATTAGCAAAACCATTAATCAAAAGCGGCTACGGAAAATATTTATTACAATTAGATTAATAATGGAGATAATAAAAACCTGTTTGGATGGATGTTTTATTCTAAAACCTAAAGTATTTAAGGATGAGAGAGGTGCTTTTTTTGAAAGCTTTCATAAAATTACTTTTGAAAAATTAACTGGAATGCAGATTGATTTTGTTCAAGATAATCAATCTGTTTCTTTCAAAGGAACAGTTAGGGGGTTACATTTCCAGACAGGTAAATATGCTCAAGCTAAACTAGTAAGGGTAATTGAAGGCGAAGTACTTGATGTTGCAGTGGATATCAGACCAACGTCTACAACTTATGGAAAACACATTGCTGTTATTTTAAATCATAATAATAACAATCAATTATTTGTTCCCAGAGGTTTTGCACATGGATTTATAACATTGAGTGAAAAAGTCATCTTAGGGTATAAATGTGATAATTATTATAATAAAGATTATGAATCCGGGATCTTTTATGATGACCCAGAATTAAATATTGATTGGAAATTGGACAATTCAGAAATCATATTGTCTAAAAAAGATAGGAAATTAAAATTCTTTAATGATTTATTTTAAATCTAAGAACGAACTATCAGGAGTTTAAAAGTAATTAGGTTATCGCACTGAATGAGTTGAGTGTTGTTCTATTAAAATTTATGATGAATTCGAATAAAATCAATGTTATGATAACTGGCGCCAGTGGACAGTTAGGTCAATGTTTGCAAAAACTTGATGGAAATTACCATAATCTCAATTTATGTTTCTATGAATCAGAAAAACTGGATATTACTAATAAAATAAACTTGAAAGTAATATTTGAATCTAAATCGTTTGATTATATAATTAACTGTGCGGCATATACTAATGTAGAATTAGCAGAAAAAGAAACAGAAAAAGCGTACCTTATCAATGCAGAAGGAGTAAAAAATTTAGCAGAGATTTGTGAAATGAATAATGCAACGCTTATTCATATCTCTACTGATTATGTTTTCGATGGTCAAAAAAAATCTCCTTATTTAGAAGAAGATGCAACGAGGCCTATAAATGAATATGGGAAATCTAAGTTGTTAGGAGAAAAATACATAAAGGAGATTGTAAACAGATACTTTATTATTAGAACTTCTTGGCTGTATTCTAGTTACGGAAATAATTTTTATAACACTATTTTGAAAAAAGCAAAAATTGTAAATGAGTTAAGTATAGTATCGTCGGAAAGAGGTACTCCAACAAACGCCAACGATTTAGCAGGATTTATATTACAGCTAATTTCTCATAAGAATATGATACATGGCTTGTATCATTATAGCAACCTTGGAGAGGCATCTTGGTATGATTTTGCTAAAGAGATATTACGTCTAGAAGGTAAACTTGATTCAATAAAACTAGAAAAAACAGATAATTATCCTACTTTTGCAGAGAGACCAAAATATAGCGTTTTAGATAAAAAGAAATGTTTGGACTTGCCCGATGTATGTATCCTGAATTGGAAAGAATCCTTAAGGATATTAATGAATAATAGACAGTAGACATATGCTATATCCACTAAAATTTTATCCAATCTTAAAAGAAAAAATTTGGGGAGGTACTAAGTTGAAGACATTATTAAATAAACCCTCAATTAAAGATAATATTGGTGAAAGCTGGGAAATTTCAACAGTAGGAGATGATATATCTATAATTTCTAATGGAGTTTATGAAGGTAAAAACTTAGTAGAATTAATAAAAGAAGGTAAAAGTAATCTTCTTGGAAAAAAAGTATACCAAGAATTCGGGAATCAATTTCCCTTATTAATCAAATTTATAGATGCTAAGCAAGATTTATCAATACAATTGCATCCTAATGACGAAATAGCAAAAAAAAGACATAATTCATTTGGTAAAACCGAAATGTGGTATGTAATGCAGGCAGACAAGGAGTCTGAATTAATTATAGGATTTAATAAAAGTACCTCAGAAAAAGAATACATTAGATATCTAAAAGAGAATAGAATTACCGAATTACTGAATTTTGAGAATATCAAAGAAGGCGATAGTTTTTTTATTGATGTAGGTACGATCCACGCTATAAATTCTGGTGTTTTAATTGCAGAAATACAGCAGACTTCTGATATTACTTACAGAATATACGACTGGGATAGAAAAGACGCTACGGGTATGACCCGAGAGCTGCATACGGATTTAGCCTTAGAAGCACTTAATTATGAAACCAGTGAAGATTCAAAATTGAATTATAATCGAGATGCTAATACGCCTAATATATTGGCTTCCTGTAAATATTTTAAAACAAATTATTTAAAGATTACTGAGAATTACGAAAGAAATTATATCGGTTTAGATTCTTTTAAGGTTTTATTATGTACAAAAGGAGAGGGTGATGTGCTGGTTGGAAACTATAAAGAAAAAATAAAAACTGGAGAATCTTTGTTAATTCCTGCAATTTTTGACTCGATACAGATCACAAGCTCATATGCCGAGTTTCTGGAAGTTTATATTAATTAAAGATACAATTTGTCAGGGTTAAAAAAAGATGTTTTAGTACCCCCCGACAAGAATTAGATACGATAATACAAGACACAAATTAAGAATATGACAACCAAAAAAGCATTTATAACGGGGGTTACCGGACAGGATGGGGCTTATTTAAGTGAGTTCTTATTAAAAAAAGGATATGAAGTACATGGGATGAAAAGAAGGTCTTCTCTTTTTAATACAGATAGGATTGATCATTTATATCAGGATCCTCATATAGAAAATCGTAACTTTCATCTCCATTATGGAGACATGACGGATAGTACCAATCTTATTCGTTTGATACAGGAAATTCAACCTGATGAGATTTATAATTTAGCGGCAATGAGCCATGTTCATGTTTCATTTCAAACACCTGAATATACAGCCAATGCAGATGCCACGGGCACACTTAGAATACTAGAGGCAATTCGAATTTTAGGATTAGAAAAGAAAACAAGAATTTATCAGGCTTCCACTTCAGAGCTTTATGGAAAAGTTCAGGAAGTACCTCAATCAGAGACCACACCGTTTTATCCAAGAAGTCCATATGCTGTTGCTAAGATGTATGCATTTTGGATTACTGTTAATTATAGAGAAGCTTATGATATGTATGCTTGTAATGGTATTCTATTTAATCATGAATCGCCAATTAGAGGAGAAACATTTGTTACGCGTAAAATTACAAGAGCTGTATCCAGAATTGCATTAGGATTGCAAGATAAATTCTATTTAGGGAACTTAAATGCTCAGCGAGATTGGGGACATGCTAAGGACTATGTGCGTATGATGTGGATGATTTTACAAGCTGAGGAACCCGAAGATTGGGTCATCGCAACAGGAAAGACTACAGCTGTAAGAGATTTTGTAAAGATGAGTTTTGCAGAAACAGGGATTGAACTTGAGTTTAGAGGAGAAGGGATTAATGAAAAAGCTTATGTTACTAAGTGCAATAACCCAGAATACCAATTAGAAATAGGTAAAGAGGTTTTGAGTGTAGATCCTAAATATTTTAGACCTACAGAAGTTGAATTGCTTATAGGTGACCCTACAAAAGCTAAAGAAAAGCTTGGTTGGACTTTAAAATATGACTTGAATGATCTAATTAAAGATATGATGAAAAGTGATTTAAAACTTATGAAGAAAGATCAGTATCTTAGAACTGGAGGTTATACAACACTTAATTATTTCGAATAAATAATGCATAAAGATTCCAAAATATATATTGCTGGTCATAGAGGATTGGTAGGAAGTGCAATTCTGAAGAATTTAGAAACAAGAGGATATACTAGATTTGTTACAAGAACTCATAAAGAGTTAGATCTTACAGATGCCAATGCTGTTAAAATTTTTTTTGAAAAGGAAAAACCTGAATATGTCTTCTTGGCAGCGGCAAAAGTAGGAGGAATAGTAGCTAATAACACGTATAGAGCGGATTTTATATATGAAAATTTGATGATTCAGAATAATGTGATTCATTACAGCCATATTCAAGGAGTTAAAAAGTTACTTTTTTTAGGAAGTACTTGTATTTATCCTAAGAGTTGTCCGCAACCAATGAAAGAGGAGTATCTGTTAACTGATACGCTAGAATATACAAATGAACCTTACGCTATTGCTAAAATTGCTGGTATTAAAATGTGCGAAAGTTACAATTTGCAATATGGGAGTAATTTTATTTCAGTAATGCCAACGAATCTGTACGGACCCAATGATAACTTTGATTTAGAAAAATCACATGTATTACCCGCTTTAATAAGAAAAATGCATGTAGCAAAATTGCTGTCAGAATCCAGAAATGATGAAGTGCTGGAAAATCTTAAGATGGATACGTTAACGGATGCAAAAAAGTATCTGAAAGCATTTGGAGTGACTAATGATACTGTAGAGATATGGGGAACAGGTGCTCCCATGAGAGAGTTCTTATGGAGTGAGGACATGGCAGATGCTTGTGTTTTTATTATGGAGAATAGAGATTTTAAGGACACTTACGAAACTGGTTCTATTGAAATACGAAACACACATATCAATATCGGAACGGGTAAAGATATATCAATCAAAGATTTAGCTATGTTAATAAAGAATGTTGTAGGTTTTAAAGGTGAATTAGTTTTTAATACAGATCGACCAGATGGCACAATAAAAAAGTTAACAGATGTTTCTAAGCTAAATGCTTTGGGGTGGAAGCATAAAATAGAATTAGAAGATGGAATTAAAAAAGTGTATGAATGGTATATCAATAGATAAAAATTAAGTCTTGGATTCAAAAAAAATTGTTTCCGGAATAAAATGGACAGGCATTGAATTTGTATTAAACACCATATTTAAGTTTTCTGTTCAGTTTATTCTAGCAAAATTACTTGTGCCTAAAGAGTTTGGATTGGTTGGTATGTGTATGGTGTTTATAGCCGTATCTGGAGCAGCGTCAGAATTAGGTATGAGTGCTGCGTTGATCCAGAAAAAAGATGATGATCAAGTTAAAATGATGTATCCAACTGCATTTTGGAGTGGTATTATTTGGGGGATAATTTTGTATTTATTTATGAGCTGCATAATAGGGCCATTTGCAGCCTATTTTTATGGAGAGCCTATTTTGATAAAGTTGATAGCAGTATTAAGTTTAGGAATTTTAATCAAACCATTTAGTTTAATTCATTCCGTTATTCTAACCAGAGCCCTTAATTTTAAAAAAATTGCTCAGATTTTTAATATATCGGCACTAATTGCGGGTGCAACCGCAGTTATTGGTGCAAGTTTTGGTATTGGTGTTTGGGCTTTAGTAATCAATAATGTCTTATCCGTGGGACTGACAGTTCCTATGCTTTATATAAATACCAGGTGGAAACCAAGTCTTGAATGGGACAAAGAACACTTCAAACAAATTTTTGGATTTGGAGCATATTCTACAGGAACAAGTATTTTTAGTACATTAACTTATAATATAGATAATCTTATTATTGGTAAGATGTTAGGATCTTCTTTACTCGGTTCATACACACTTTCGTTTACATTAACAGAACAAGTAAGGCAAATGATAAGTACTATATTAAATAAAGTGATGTATCCGGTTTTTGGAAAAAGTCAGGATGATAAAGTAAAACTGAAGAATTATTTTTTAAAAATTGTTAATTTTAATTCCATACTTATCTATCCATTGATGGCTTTTTTATTATTATTTGGAGAACAAGTAATCGGTTTTTTTGGAGAAAACTGGAAAGAAGCTGTTTTACCTCTGAAAATACTAGCTGTTGCAATGATGATTCATTTATTAATCAATTCTTTTACTTCATTAATAAGAGGAATAGGTAAGCCACAATTAGAAATGAAAATTATTATCGGATTAACTATCTTAGTACTTATACCCGGTTTATATATTGGAATTTTGTATTATGGGTTGGCTGGCGCAGCATGTGCTATTCTAGTTAACAAAATAGCCCTAGTAATTGTAGGAATAACAGTTCTCAATAGAGAGATCGGATTAACTATTTATAACATTTTTTCTGCTGTTAAAAGCGCATTAATTGGTGTTTTTTTTACTGCTTTAATTATATGTGCATTAACTTACGTATTTGAAATTAAAAATATATTTATTCTTTCATTTATATTCATAGTTTCATATGCAGGAATTATTTATCAGTTGGAGAAAAAAAATCTACAACTTCTTTTGAAAAAGTTATTATAATAATACTTATGAAAAAAATCTTAGTTAAATTATATTTAGGGTTTCAGTTTTTTATAGATAATGTCTTATCTCGATATTTTGTAGCGACACCTTTTTTTAGTAGTATTTATTACCTGTTTTTTAATAGAAAGTTTAGCAGAGAACAGTATTCAGTTTTAAAAGGAAAGGTAAGACATATTAAAGAACTAAAAATTAGAAAAGCTAATATTTATACATTGATAAGAAATACACATAGGATAGAAAAAGGTCTTTTAATGAGACCTAGAAGAGATATTTTTGCATTAGATTATATAGAAGAAACTGTGGATGCTTTTCTAAATATTTGGGATCCGTCAAAGTTAGATGAAGATAAACAGTATAAGTGGTTTTTTGATGTTCTAAATGAATATTTTCAAAGTAGTGGGAGACATCCTTTGATTGACGAACTATCCGAGCGCTTTTTTAATAAAGTTTCAAAGTATATGGAAATCGAAAAAGAGATGGTTCAAGATTCACAAAAGCTTATTCCTTATTATAGATCGTTAGAGGAGAATCCAATAATTTCATTCGATAGTTTTTATAAATTAACTCGTCATAGACGATCAGTTCGTTGGTTTGAAGATAAAAAAGTGCCTCATGACCTAATTGATAAGGCGATTAGTGCCGCCTGTCAATCACCAAGTGCCTGCAACAGGCAACCATTTGAATATAGAATTATTGATGAGCCAATATTGCTAAAACAGGTAGCAAACATCCCAGGAGGAGTAAAAGGATATGTAGATGGTATTCCAATGATGGTAGTAGTTTTAGGGAATTTAGATGCCTATTTTGATGAAAGAGATCGCCATGTTATATATATCGATGCATCATTAGCTAATATGACATTTATGTTAGCATTAGAAACCTTAGGGTTAAGTAGTTGTGCAATTAATTGGCCTGATGTTGAGCGTTTGGAAAAAAAGATGGAAAAAATATTGCAATTAGAAAAATACCAAAGACCTATTATGTGTATGGCTGTCGGGTATCCAGATCGTAATGGAAAAGTAGCATATTCAGAAAAAAGATCATTGAATAATATTAGAAGATATAATTAAGAGAATTATGAAAATTCAAATTGACGGAACAAATACCCTGAATAAGGGAGCAGAATTAATGTTATATGCAATTTTAGAGGAGATAGAAAATAAATTTCCAAATGCCTCAATCAATTATAATTCTAATTACCCTGGAGAAAAGAAATTAATTATTAAATCATCACTTGCTATAAAGAAAAGATTTGCTCTACAATATGGAAGATATCCTAAAGCTATTCTAAGAAGATTAAATCTTCCATATACTTATTTTATGGCTAAACATCCATTAAAAAATATTGATATAGTTTTAGATGGAGCAGGATTTCAATTTTCAGACCAATGGAACTATTCAAGTGAAGATTTATATATTTTAGAAAAATATTATAAAAACTTAAGAAAGAGAGGAACGAAAATAATATTTTTACCCCAAGCATTTGGTCCTTTTGAGACCTTAGAAGGAAAAAAATCAATAGAAATTATTAGTAAATACGCAGATTTAATTATTGCACGTGAAAAAGTTTCATATCAACATTTACTAGAAGCGGGAGGTAATAAGAATAAAATATGGACATATTCTGATTTCACCTTATCGGTTAAGGGAAATTTGCCTGTTCAATATGAGGGTATTAAAGGACAAGTATGCATAATTCCAAATCAAAAAATGGTTACACATGCTCAAAATGATTCGTTAGAATATATTAGTTTTATTGAGAAACTAATTAATAACATAGAGAAAAAAGGAAAAAAAATATTCTTATTAAATCATGAAGGAATTGGAGATTTAGACATATGTAATAAAATAAATAATAGATTTGATAATAAATTGAAAGTCATTAGTGGATTAGATGCAAAGCAGGTAAAAGGGGTTATTGGAGCCTCTTTTCTAGTTATTTCATCACGATTTCATGGTGTCGCAAGTGCCTTAAATCAAGGAGTGCCTTGTTTAGCCACGAGTTGGAACCATAAATACGAGATGTTATTTGAAGATTTTAATCAGTACAACAGAATTTTGGAGGTCAGAAACGATGAACATATAGAATTTTCTAAAATTGATGACGTTTTTGGAGATTATGAAAATATTCAACGGGTATTAATTGAAAGAAAGTATAAATTAAGTAAAGAACTAAGTGAGATGTGGAATAAAATTTGGGCTTTAATTGAATAAATTGAGGCTTTAAAAATGAAAGAAGTTTGAAACAAAGAAAAATATTGTTTGTACACCATGATGGCGGTATGGGTGGCGCACCGAAGAGTCTTGCCTACTTAATACAGGGTTTAGATAAAAGAAAATATGAACCAATTGTTTTATGTATTAAAAATGGACCGGTAGTTGATTTATTTAGAGCTTCTGGAGCAGAGGTTGTGGTTAAAAATAAAAAAATGTTTCCTTTTCATGGAACCACTGTTTCTGGAATGTCTTTTATGCTTTTTGTAAAAAATATCATTGGGGCATTAATTACACTTTTCAGAGCTCCTTTTATCCTTAAAAAGATAAATCCGGATATTATTCATCTGAATACTACTTGCTTATTTATGTTTGCGCTTGTATCTAAAAAATTTGTAAATAAGAACACACCAGTAGTTAGTCATATTAGAGAGCCTCTTTTACCAAACTTTTTTGGATCTATTCTTCGTTTTTTTAATGAAAAATATGTGGATAAGTTAATTGCTATTAGCGAGTTTGATGCATCATGCTTTAAACAAACAAGACCAGTAATTATCCCTAATTTTGTTAATTTTGATTTATATATTAAAAAGAAATCAGATTTACGAGCAAAATTAGGTATTGCAAAAGAAGATATAGTTTTTACCTTTTTATCGAGAATTTCTCCATCCAATGGAGCTTTGGAATTGGCTAGGACTGCAAAGGAAATAAAAAGTAAGATTTTTCACTTTCTTATGGTAGGCTATGATAAAGAAGATAAATCTATATATAATAATAATGTAAAATCCTTTGCATCAAGCAACATTCATTTTGTAGAAATGCAGAACGATGTAAAAGAAGTTCTTTCTATAACTGATGTTTTGGTAAGTCCTTTTACGGAGCCACATTTTTCACGTGCTGTAATTGAAGCTGGGGCACTACAGATTCCCTCAATAATATCAAATGTTGGTGGTTTGAATGAACAAGTAATTCATAATACCACAGGTCTTATTTATGAATTATATAATGATAAAGGTCTTTTTGATGAGATAAATAAAATGGAAGATAAAAAGCTTAGAGAATATTTAGGAAAGAATGCATATGAATTTGCGTATACTAACTTCAATTCAAAATTTAATATTCCAAAAACTGTAGAGGTTTATAATTTATTTTTTAATGATAAATGATTATAGTTATATATAAAATAGTAACTTTTATAAGACAAGTTTTTTACCAAGCTATCTGTGGGATACATTTTTCTTTATTTAAAGTATCTATTGGTAAAAATTGGAAGATTAATGGCATTCTATTTATTAGGAATAGTGGTACAGGAGGAATTACAATTGGAAAAAATTTTAGAGCCAATTCTGGAGCTTCTAATAATCCAATAGGAGGAGATACTATTCTAAGATTGATTACAAAAAAAGAAGGAAAAATCATAATAGGAAATAATGTAGGAATTTCCAATACCACTATATTTTCTGAAAATTCTATTTTAATTGAGGATGGCGTATTACTTGGAGGTGGCTGTCTGATCTGGGATACTGATTTTCATTCTCTGGATGCAAGTATTAGAGGTACTTCTCAGGATGAAGGAAAAACACTTCCTATTGTTATTAAAAAGAAAGCATTTATTGGAGCTAATTCTACGCTATTAAAAGGGGTAGTAATCGGTGAAAATTCTATCGTGGCAACCGGAAGTATAGTAACAAAATCAATACCGGATAATCAAATATGGGGTGGTAACCCAGCCAAATTTATTAGAGATATATAATGAATAAAAATCCAAAAATATCAGTTATAACTTCAGTTTATAATGGAGAAGAATACTTAGAACAAACTATTTTGAGTGTTTTGGATCAATCATATAATAATATCGAATATATTGTTGTTGACGGAAATTCAACAGATAGATCACCAGAAATTATAAAAAAATATGGAGAGCGATTAAAATTTTGGGTATCAGAACCAGATACAGGTATATATAATGCATGGAACAAAGCTTTAAAACATGTTTCAGGAGAATGGATTGTATTTATCGGAGCAGACGATTATTGGAAAAATCCTGATGTGATAACTACGATGATCCCATATCTTAAAGATGCAGAAAATAAAAAAATAAAGTATGTATACGGAAAAATAGAACATATAACCCTTCAGGGTAAATTAGTTGAAGTATCTGGTAAGCCGTGGGTTGAACAAAAAAGTAGATTTACTTATATTATGAATATCGGGCACAGCGGATCTTTCCACCATGCATCTCTTTTTGAAATGCATGGACAATTTAATGACTCTTTTAAAATAACAGGAGATTATGAATTTTTACTAAGAGAATTTAAAAATCCTGATAATGATGCCTTATTTGTTAATGAAACTACATTATCGATGAGAGAAGGAGGGGTAAGTGCTAGTTTAGACAATAGATATAAAGTAGTTAAAGAGTCGAAAAAAGCTAGAAAATTAAATGGAATTACATCTTTTTCTAAAGAATTGGCGATTTGGGAGATCAGAATTTTATTTATAACAGTTTTATCCTCTATATTTGGTCAATCATTTGCTGCTAAAACAGCAGATTTATATAGAAAAATTCTCGGTAAGGAAAAGAGATGGAGTAATTAATCCTATGGAAATCAATTGGTATGGCTTTTTTTGTGTATTCCTGTCAATATTGATAGTAATCGCTTACAAGAAAACAAGATTCATAGATTTATTTATCTTTTTTATTCCTTTTAATTCTACTGCTGTTTTTTTCATTAAAGAAACACCTCTTAGTCTACCATTAGTAGTATTTTTTCTGGCTTTTTTTAGTTTTGCTTTATTTTCTATCGCAAAGAAAAAAATCAGATACCCTAAGACCTTAAAGAAAAATCTGATTTGGCTGATCATTATTGGTATTGCAGCTGTTACTTCTCAGATTATGCCATTTATCATCAATGGTGATTATAAAGTATTAGACCGTTATAATTCTCTAGTATTTTACGCAAAGGAAATTCCGTTGGTTCCAAGTTTTCAATGGATAACTCAATTAATTTATTTCTTAATTGGGTTACTCATAATTTTTATGATCGTAGTGAATTACCAAACAAAATCTGACATCAAAAGATTGTTTAAATTCTTTATAGCAGGAATTAGTTTTATGATCTTTTGGGGATGGTTTGAATATTTTTGTTTCTTTACCAAGATACCTTACCCATATCAAATATTTGATCATATGGGAATGTCCAAAAGAGGTACATTGCTGGGTGCCAATGGCCTACCAAGAATGATTAGTGTTACGATGGAAGCGTCATATTTTGCTCAGATATTAACACCAGCTATACCATTTTTTTATTGGTTTAGTCAAAAAAAAATATCTAAAACATTTTCCTCTTCCAATAATCAGTTGCTATATATAATTTCTACTATAAGCCTCATAATTGCACAAACATCCACAGGAGTACTAGGTTTTCTGATGACTATTGGGTTATTGCTAAAAAATAAAATGAGAATTTTCTCCAGAACTATCAGAATATTATTAATTTTTTTGTTTGCCTTTTTATGTATAATGGGGCTGCTTTTTTCAATCACTATTTTAGTTGAAAAGTCAGGAAATTATTCTGGTATTGAACGGTTAAAAACGGTCACGTTAGGAGTTAAGTATTTTCTTCGCTATCCATTACTTGGCTTAGGCTGGGGTGTTTTTCCTACTTATGATTTTTTAATCAATTTATTAGCTAACTTTGGTCTTATAGGAACTATACCTTTTTTAATATTTTTGCGAAATATATATACAAAACTGAGTCATCTTATAAAATTGAATGACATTAATTTTCCCCTTGCAAAGGCAGGGATTGAAAGTTTAGTATTAATTCTGATTGTATCTCAATTGTCTGGATTTATTTATCATTCTCAGTTTTTTTGGATGTATATTGGGATAGCTATGAGTATAACGGCACTAGATAAAGCAAAAATCGAATGAGGTTTTCTATAATAATACCCACATTAGGCAGATCTGAAGAACTTATTTTAATGTTAGATTCATTATTAAACCAAAGTTTTAAAGATTTTGAGGCTATTGTGGTAGATCAAAATGAAAAGGATATATTAACATCGATAATTAATTCTTATAAAAATTCGTTAGTATTAAAGCATATTAGAATTCCTGCAAGAGGAGCGTCCCATGCAAGAAATGAAGGAATGAAAATTGCTGAAGGTAGTATTCTCACTTTTCCAGATGATGATTGTGAATACCCTAATGACTTTTTAATGAGAGTCAACACATGTTTTGAAGAAAATCCTGAAGATGGTATTGTGGCAAATACAATGGACAAAACAGATGGTAAGGCAATTGCCAACTTATCTTCTAATGAGATCAAGATCAGAAGATCAAATATTTTAAAGACCGTAATTGAAGCTGGTATTTTTATAAAGTCTAATATTGCTGATGGAATCTGGTTTGATGAAGATTTAGGTGTGGGCTCCCCATCTGGTTATTGCTCAGATGAAGGACCGGATTTTGTATTGCAGTTGTTAGCTAAAGGTGCAGAAATGAAGTTTTATCCGGATTTTAGAATGTTTCATCCTAATCCAGTTAGGGTTTATAATGAACAAACAGCTATTCGTGCTTATAAGTATGGAAAAGGAAGAGGGTATTTCTTGAGAAAAAATAAGTTTGGCCTCAAAGGAATCCTATATTTTTTATTGCTATATATATTAGGAATGCTAAAATCTATAGTATTTTTTAACAAGCAGATGTTTATGTATTTTGTAAAAGGATTCAAAGGAAGATATGAAGGCTATTTTAAATCTAAATAAAAATTCTGAAGTAATACTTACAGGTTTATTATTTATTACTGGCTTTAGTATTCCTTTTTCCTATGGATTTAATAGCATATGTTTTGGAATTTTGTTTTTGTATTCGTTTACTAGGTTTGAGAAAAGAACGTATCTTTCTTTATTCAATAAGAAATCTTTAATACCCTTGCTTTTTATATCTTTTTTTATTATTCAGGTAGTCGGAATAGTATACGCCCATGATATGAAAAGAGCTTCATCTAATGTTATCAAAAACATTCTTTTAATATTATTGCCAATCACTTTTATTAACCTATCAAAGTCAATTGACTATGTGAAAGTAAAAGCATCACTTTATGGTTTAATAGTTGGTATTACCGTAATTATTAGTAGTTCTTATATACATATTTTAAAAAAAATAATTTTAGGAGTACAAGGTCCAGGTTCATTACTAACGTATTTTGTGAGAGAAGAATTTGTAAAAGAGGCTATTGTTGTAGTACATCCACCATATTTGGCATTTTTGGTAGTTTTTGCAATTGTACCTATTTGGAAGCTTAGTTTTCCAGAAAATAAAGTACTCAGGTATTTATTGTTGTTTTATTTTTTGTTTGCATTGTATAGTATTTCATCTTTTATGTCTTTTATTATTCTGGGGATTTTGTTTGTATTTTATTTTATTTCCTTAATCAAAAAAAGAAAGCAAAAGCATGTTTTAGTAATATCTACAGCACTTATTTTGGGTTTGTTCTTAATAAATAATATGAACTATAAAGAGTCTATAAAGGGCTTCAGAGGAGGGACATTATTTAAAAGGATTGAGTGGAGTTTTTTGAAAGGTAAATGGGATACATCAAGACCAGAAAACTGGAAAAGTGTATGGATAGTTTCAAAAAATAATTTAGCCTTAGGTGTCGGATCGGATGGCGGACTTCATCAACTACAAATGCACCGTAATGATAGGAGTGAGTCCTATATAAATAAGCATAATGCCCATAATCAATATCTGGAGGTGTTATTAAGATTTGGACTCATAGGATTAGCAGTATATTTATTTTTACTGTATTCATTAATTGTGACAGCGATGCAATCACGAAATAGAATTTTTGGCTGGTTTTTGATAGTTTTTGTAGTCTCTTGTTTAGTGGAATCTTATTTACAAAGACAAATAGGGTTAACTTTCTTTGTATTTTACGCTTTATTGTTCAATACATTCTATAAATTTGATCTTTTAAAAAATATACATAATGAAAAAAGCCTTAGTGCATGATTGGTATTATGTAAATGGAGGAGCAGAAAAAGTAATTCATTCAATAAATGCTATATGGGATGATTTTGATCACTATGCTTTGATTGATTTTTTGTCAGAGAAAGACAGAAAGTATATTTTAAATAATAAGACAGTACATACTAGTTTTATTCAGAAACTACCTACTGCTAAGAGTAATCACAGAAAGTTTCTTCAATTGTTTCCCTATGCCATAGAACAATTTAATTTACAAGAATATGAGGTTGTACTTAGTTCCTCTGCTTCTATAGCAAAAGGAGTATTGACAAATCAAAATCAATTACATATTTGTTATTGTCATTCACCAATGAGGTATGCCTGGGATTTTTACCACGAATATCTCAAAGAAGCAAATCTGGAGAAAGGAATGAAAGGACTTTATGCCAAGTATGTTCTTAATAAAATTAGAATTTGGGATGTTATAAATAGTAATAGAGTAGATCATTTTATTGCAAATTCAAATTATATCGCAGGAAGAATTAAAAAAGTATATAATAGAGAGTCTACTGTTATATATCCACCTGTTGATGTCGAGAAGTTTTTATTGACTAAAGATAAACAGGATTTTTATTTTACCGCTTCCAGAATGGTGTCCTACAAAAAAATTGATTTGATCGTTAGAGCATTTAATGAAATGCCTGATAAAAAATTAATTGTAGCTGGCGATGGTCCCGATTTTACTAGAATTAAAAAAATAGCAAAATCCAATATTGAATTCATTGGTTTTGTAGGTGTAGAAGAATTAAAAAATTATATGCAGAATGCAAAAGCTTTTGTTTTTGCAGCAGAGGAAGATTTTGGAATTATTCCGGTTGAAGCTCAGGCATGTGGTACACCTGTCATTGGTTTTGGGAAAGGTGGTTTAAAAGAAACAGTAATTCATGAGAAAACAGGAATTCTTTTCAATAAACAAGAAGTTGGTTCGTTAAAAGATGCAGTTCTTTATTTTGAAGAAAAAGAGTTTAATCACGAACAGATTAGAGAACATGCGTTGAAGTTTTCCAAGGAACGATTTGAAAAAGAGTTTAAATTTTTTGTTGAAACAAAATATCAAGATTTTATAAAATTAAAATAAATGAAAATATCAGTTATAGGTACAGGGTACGTAGGATTAGTTACAGGGACTTGTCTGGCAGAGACAGGAAATGAAGTTGTTTGTGTTGATATAGATGAAAATAAAGTTCAAAAAATGCGTAATGGTGAAGTTCCAATATATGAACCTCACCTAGACGTTTTATTTGAAAGAAATATAAAAGCAGGTCGATTAAAGTTTTCTACTTCGCTTTCTGAAGGGTTAGAACATGGAGAAATTATTTTTTTGGCGTTGCCTACGCCAGATGATGGAGATGGAGCAGCGGATTTATCATTTGTATTAGGGGTTTCTGAGCAAATTGGTAAGATCATCAAGGACTATAAAGTAATTGTAGATAAAAGTACAGTTCCTGTAGGTACTGCAGAAAAAGTGCAGGCAGTTATTGCAAAAAATGCAATCTGCGATTTTGATGTAGTATCCAATCCAGAGTTTCTTAGAGAAGGTTTTGCTGTAGATGATTTTTTGAAGCCAGAAAGAATCGTAATTGGATCAAGCTCAGAGAAAGCTACAGAACTTATGAAAAAACTTTATAAGCCTTTTGTAAGATCTGGCAACCCTATTATTATTATGGATGAGAAGTCTGCAGAACTCACTAAATATGCGGCAAATTCATTTTTGGCTGCTAAAATTACATTTATGAACGAGATTGCAAATTATTGCGAAAAAGTGGGTGCAGATGTTGATAAAGTGAGAATTGGTATGGGAACAGACTCTAGAATAGGCAAGCGCTTTTTATTTCCTGGAATAGGGTATGGAGGATCTTGTTTTCCTAAAGATGTAAAAGCTTTGTATAATTCGGGAAAAGAATCAGATTATAATTTTGCAATGCTTGATGCGGTAATTAAAGTGAACCAAAAACAAAAAACGGCTCTGATTCCTAAAATCAAGGCCTATTTTGATAATGATCTACAAAACAAGACTTTTGCAATATGGGGTTTAGCATTTAAACCAGAGACTGATGATATCAGAGAAGCACCCTCATTATACATAATTGATGAGCTACTGAATAATGGTGCAAAAATCAAGGCATTTGATCCGGAAGCGATGGAAAATGTAAGCAATAAGTATGGAGATAAAATTAGTTTTTCTAAGACAATGTATGATGCAATAACAAATGTGGATGCATTGATAATCTGCACAGAATGGAGTATATTTAGAACACCGGATTTTGAAAAAATCAGAAAAAATTTAAAAAGCCAGGTGATTTTTGATGGAAGAAACCTCTATGACATTCAGGATATGGAAAAAGAACAGCTAGATTATATTTCTATTGGTAGGAGCAATGCATTTAAATCATAACACGGCAACTTTTTTATATTTTAACTTTTTATTATGTCTCTCGCTGTCGAATCACTAAATTTGGAAAAAATACGCACAGATTGAAAAAAATTTTAATTACAGGAGCAGCGGGTTTTCTTGGTTCTCATTTATGTGATCGTTTCGTTAAGGAAGATTTTCGGGTTATAGCGATGGATAATCTAATTACTGGAGATTTAAAGAACATAGAGCATCTTTTTAAACTGGAAAACTTTGAGTTTTATCATCACGATGTATCTAAATTCGTGCATGTAGCAGGTACCTTAGACTATATATTGCATTTCGCATCGCCAGCAAGCCCTATTGATTATCTTAAAATCCCAATACAAACCTTAAAAGTAGGTTCATTAGGAACGCATAATTTATTAGGATTGGCGAAAGAGAAAAATGCAAGAATTCTAATAGCATCTACAAGCGAAGTATATGGTGATCCATTGGTACATCCACAAACTGAAGAATATTATGGAAATGTAAATACCATAGGCCCCAGAGGAGTGTATGATGAAGCTAAGCGTTTTCAGGAATCAATTACTATGGCATACCATACATATCATGGTTTAGAAACCAGAATTGCTCGGATTTTTAATACGTACGGTCCTAGAATGAGACTAAATGACGGGCGCGTGGTTCCTGCTTTTATAGGACAAGCGTTACGTGGTGAGGATTTAACAGTTTTTGGAGAAGGTCTGCAGACCAGGTCATTTTGCTATGTTGATGATTTAATTGAAGGGATATATAGATTGTTGTTTAGTAATTATGTATATCCTGTAAATCTGGGTAATCCAAATGAAATTACAATTAGAGATTTTGCAGAAGAAATTATAAAATTAACAGGAACTGATCAAAAGGTTATATATAAGCCACTACCTGTAGATGATCCATTACAGAGACAGCCCAATATAGCAAAAGCTAAAGAAATTTTGGATTGGGAACCAACTATTCTTCGATCAGAAGGCATGAAGCAAACGTTGGAGTATTTTAAAAGCTTGTCCAAAGAAGAATTATCTAAAAGTGAACATAGAGAATTTTAGGTATTTGATGAATGATTAAATGAAGGGTAAAATTGGAAGATATTCAGCATATATAAAGCCACTCTTTTGTTTGGTCGATTTGTTTCTTCTAAACATTACGATATTATTGTTTGAAACCAACCTAACGGATTATTTTTTATTCTCCGTATATGTATCTATCGTATGGACTATTTTATCTATTAAAAATAAATTTTATGAAATAGAACGATTTTATAAAATTACTCATACACTGGCCTCTTTATTTAGTCAATTTTTAATTTTTGGACTCATATTATATGCATTTATTGGATTTTTTAAACAGCCTGGTATAAGTAGATTAGAAATTGCTAAGTATTTTGGTTCGGTTACGGCTTTAATTGCTTTCTTTAAGTTTCTTTTTCTGTATTTATTAAACAAGTACAGAACCGTATTTGGTGGAAACTATAGAAATGTAGTAGTTATTGGTGATAATAAGAAAACAGATCAACTAATAGAAATTTTCGAAGGAAAATTAGAATATGGGTATAAATTTCAAAAAAAGTTTTGCGTTAGAAATGAGAGTTTTGATTTAGATGATTGTTTTAATTTTATTGTGGATAACGATATAGATGAAATATATTGCTCAGTTGCAGAATTGTCAAATGACCAATTGAGAGAGATTGTAAACTTTACCGATAATAATTTAAAAGTCCTTAAGTTTATTCCAGATAATAAGGATATTTTTACTAAGAAGTTAATTTTTAATTATTATGGATATGTGCCCATCTTATCTTTTAGAGAGATTCCTCTGGACCATCCAATAAATAAATTTTTAAAGAGAAGCTTTGATATTACACTATCCTTACTTGTTTTAATCTGTATCCTGTCTTGGTTAACACCATTAATTTTTCTTTTGATCCAGATAGAATCAAAGGGTCCTGTTTTTTTTAAACAGAGAAGAAATGGATTGGATTATAAAGAATTTTATTGTTATAAGTATAGATCAATGAAATCTAATACGACTGGCAATCAAACTACCAAAGGTGATAATAGAGTGACTAAAGTTGGTAGGTTTATCAGGAAAACTAGTATTGATGAATTACCACAATTTATTAATGTACTTAAAGGTGACATGTCTGTGGTGGGACCCAGACCTCATATGGTAAAACATAATGAAGATTTTGTACATAAAGTAGATAAATTTATGGTACGTCATTTTGTGAAGCCTGGGATCTCTGGATTGGCACAAGTAAGTGGTTTTAGAGGGGAAATAGAAACGAATAAAGATATCGTGAACAGAGTAAAATATGATATTTTTTACATAGAAAATTGGTCCTTACTTTTAGATATTAAAATTGTAATTTTAACAGTTGTCAACGCAATCAAAGGAGAAGAAAAAGCGTATTAGTTACTATCAGGTTAATTGGTCCAAAAATATATTAAATGCATCATAAAAGAGGAGGATACTCATTTTTAATTAGACCATTGCTCACCATTTTGGATCTAAGTTTTTTGATGTTTTTTTCTTACTATTTATTAAGGTATCTATATAGTCTTCAGTTTTGTGTTTTTTTGATGACAGTCTGGTTGATTTCTTCATTTCTACTAAATTTTTATGAAGTATACAGGTTTACAAAAGTATTGAGAATCGTTTCTCTTCTATTTAAACAAGCGATAATGATGCTTATTCTGATGTATGCTTATTTCGGGTTATTAAGAATAAGTACAATATCATTTAGAGATAATTTTAGATTTATTCTGATTACAACTCTCACTGTTGGTGTTATAAAAATTATAACATATTATGCATTAAAGAGATATCGTTCATATCTGGGGGGAAATAATAGAAGGGTAATTATTATTGGAAGTAATAAGAGTGCGGACCAGCTAAAAGCATTTTTCAATAAAAGAAAAGATATGGGATACCAGGTACTGGGCACGTTTTCTAATTATCTCACGGATACCATAAAAGACAGTTTTGAATTTTTAGAAAAGGAAGATGTCGATGAGATATATTGTTCGATAGATGAGGTTTCTGATGATATTGTAAATGAATATGTTAAGTATGCCGATCAGAATTATTGTGTATTGAAATTTATTCCTAATTCACAACGAATCATTTCTAAACGTCTTAAAACTGATTATTATGAATATCTTCCCGTGCTATCTATGCCAGAAGTTTCATTAAATAGTGCTACAAATAGAGCAATAAAAAGAGGTTTTGATATTGTTTTCTCATTATTAGTAATCATTTTTCTTTTATCTTGGGTGATTCCGATATTATATCTTTTAATAAAAGCAGAGTCCAGAGGTCCTTTAATTTATAGTCATCGCCGTAATGGTATTAATTATAAAGAGTTTATTTGCTATAAGTTTAGATCCATGAGGCATGAACATTATTCTGACTTGGATCAGGTTAAAAAAGAGGATAGCCGTGTAACTAAAATAGGACGTTTTATGAGGAGAACGAGCATTGATGAACTACCTCAGTTTTTTAATGTATTATTTGGAGATATGTCTGTTGTAGGACCTAGACCACATATGCTCTCATACACAAAGGATTATGCAAAAAAAATAGATAAATACAATTTTGTTTTTCGACATTCTGTTAAACCTGGTATTACAGGCATGGCACAAGTAAAAGGATATAGAGGGGAAGTAGAAAATGATGAAGATATTGTAAACCGAATCAAATATGATATTTTTTATATAGAAAATTGGTCTTTACTATTAGACATAAAAATAATTATCAATACAGTTTTTAATATTATAAAAGGACAAGAAAAGGCATATTAATATAGGTATAGAATGATGTAGAGTCATTTTATGTATTTTGACTTGTTTTTATAAAATTATATTGAGGTACAGGTAAACTTAGAAAATAAATTGAGATTAAGTAAAAGAATAATAGAACTAACAGAACTACTCCATAGAGATGAAAGGGATAATATAGTCCTAACTATATTTTGGAATAGCCTGTATTTAGCTTTTTTTCTGTTACCATTAGGTATTAATTTATCTACCCCATTTTTTATAGTATCCATTATTCTTGGAGTAGTTAATATATTTAAATCACAGAAAAAGTTTTTTCTTTATAATAAAGCATTGTTACTTTTCCCTGTATATTTTATTGTACTTTCATTGAGTTTAGTATATACTGATAACCTTTCTGACGGAATAGAATTAGTACAGCGGTCATTATCTTTATTACTTTTTCCAATTATTTTTTTATTCGTAAAAGAAGATGCATTAACGGTTCGTAAGTTGTTCAATTTTTTACTTCTTGGATTGATTGTTTCGTTCTTTATTAATTTTGCTATAGCGATACACGATTCTGTATTATTTGTAAAAGGAGATGATAGTATTGAATTAACAAGTATTAGCTCACTTATAGAAACACTAATACTTGTGTGGAACTTTTTTATAGGAGCAGAGTTTTCTGTCTTAGTAAATCCAAGTTATGTTTCTGTTTATATTCTATTAGTTTTAAGTTATTTTCTAAAAAAGGAATTAATTACAGGTATTCGTTTTTTTATCGTTACTTTATTATTCTTATATCTCTTTTTATTAGCATCTCTTGCTGCTTACTTGATTCTATTTATGATGTCGGTTTTGCTAATTTTTGCAGTGAAGGATACAAGCAAAAGATACTTGATGTTAATTATATTTTTTTTGGGATTGATTGTTTTTTTGAATAATCCCAGAGTTTTTGATTTTTACTCTAGAGTGAAATCTTATGAAAATACCACAAGTTATGATCATACTGCATCAGAAAAATCAAGGATTTTGACATGGCAGGCTAGCCTTCAGTTGATAAAAGAAGCTCCTTTTTTTGGATATGGAGTGGGAGATGCTAATGATGTATTAATAGAAAAATATAAGGAATTGGGATATATCTACAATTATCAAAACAGGTATAATGCACATAACCAATTTTTACAAACATTACTGCATACAGGAATTATAGGGTTGGGTATTCTAGTATTCATCTTTGTATTGCTTGCCTTACGTATGAAAAGAAGTAGTAATGAATTAGCGGTTTTATTGATTCTTTTTATATCGCTTATGTTTGAGTCAATGCTGGTCCGATTTAATGGGATTGTCTTTTTCTCCATTGTTATTCCGTTATTACTTAAAAAAAGAAGTATTCTCGGAAGCAGAATTATCCGTAATAATGGAATCAATTAGGGTATTTGAATTACAGCATATTACTGTTTTGCTTTAAAATATATTGAGGTTGCCTTAGTATTTCGTTAAGTATGTCTTTAAACTTAGTTTTAGAACGTTGAAAGACATGAAAAAGAATTAATAATACTATTTCTTTTTCATGAAATTTAATCGTAGCTAAGGCGATGCCTGTATTTTATAATTTAAACTAGCTAAAAATTATCTAAACCTACAATAAAAATAGAATTGGTATAATTAGTAAGAAAAGAGCTAAAGAAGTATTTTTGATGTTATAAAAGTTAGTAAAGCCATACCATGAATATTTTAGTTTTAGGATCAGGAGGAAGAGAACACACATTCACCTACAAAATTGCGCAGAGTGATCTTTGTGAAAAGATATTTGTTGCACCTGGTAATGCAGGAACAGCAAAAATCGCAAAGAATATACCCATAGCAGTAAGCGATTTTGTTGCCATTAAAGCATTGGTGAAAACTGAAGGTATAGATATGGTTGTGGTTGGACCAGAAGATCCATTAGTATTAGGGATTTATGATTTTTTTGCGAAAGACGAAGAATTAAAGAAGGTTGCTGTAATTGGTCCTTCATTAGAAGGAGCAAAATTAGAGGGAAGCAAAGAATATGCAAAAAAATTCTTAATAAGACATAACATTCCTACCGCGGCATATCAAAGCTTTACACCAGAGACAGTTGATGAAGGAAAGGAATTTTTAGAAACACTGAATGCACCATACGTATTAAAAGCAGATGGTCTGGCAGCGGGAAAAGGAGTATTGATTCTTGAGAATATCGAAGACGCAAAAGCAGAACTTGAAAATATGTTAACCAATAAAAAGTTTGGAGTTGCAAGTGAGAAGGTTGTGATTGAAGAGTTTTTGGATGGGATTGAATTAAGTGTTTTTGTTCTCACTGATGGGAAAAACTATGTTACCTTACCCACTGCTAAGGACTATAAGCGTATTGGGGAAGGAGATACAGGATTGAACACTGGAGGAATGGGTGCTATATCACCAGTTCCCTTTGCTGATGAAATCTTTATGAATAAAATAGAAAAACGTATTATTAAGCCTACGGTAGAAGGATTAATAAAAGAAAAGATAGAATATAAAGGCTTTATCTTCATAGGTCTTATCAAGGTGGGAGATGAACCTAAAGTAATTGAATATAATGTACGTATGGGTGATCCGGAAACTGAAGCTGTTCTCCCAAGGTTACAAACAGATTTAGTGTCATTATTCACACACGTTGCAAAGCAAACCTTAAACGAGATTGATGTTGAGATAGACCCTAGAAGTGCTGCAACGGTAATGACTGTTTCTGGTGGATATCCTGAGGCATATGATAAAGGAAAACAAATTACTGGTATTGATACTATTAAAGATTCGCTGGTTTTTCATGCCGGAACAAAACTAGATGGAGATACTATAGTAACTAATGGAGGCCGAGTGATGGCAGTGACTTCACTTGATATTGACTTTAAAGAAGCACTAAAAAAATCCTATAAAAATGTTGAGAAATTACATTTTGATAAGATATATTATAGAAAGGATTTGGGCTTTGATTTATAAGCATATTATCCCAAAGTAGAACTTATATATCTTATGATTATATAATTACCTCTATAAGAGAATATTAATTTAAAAAAGAATGAGCCTTAGGATCTCTATCTTCTTCATTATTATCGTTATATTTCTTAAGCTCCTTCATCCAATATAAAAATGCTACAGAACCAATCAGCATAAAGAACCAATTAACGGCATTAGCAGCAGTCCAACTCTCTAGCTCTAAAGCTCTCAGCATATCTAGAGGTGCAAAAAGAAAATCTACAACAAGGGATTGTATAGCTTCAAAAAAATCTTTCATAATAGCATTTTAATTTTTTTATAAAAAGTAAAAAGGATGATCTAAAAACTTTTTTATAAAATAGTTATAGTATCTTTAAAAACAATAATATCTTGTTTGTTGCAAAAATATAAAAAATAGTAGTGCTAGCAAGTTTTTTTAATAAATCAAAACCAATTAATTTTATAATCATAGCATTATATATGCTTTTATTATATTCTGTAGCTGTTTATAAAAATGATTTTTCTTTAGAGTACACAAATATAATTTTGGTAATAGTAGTAGGGTTTATAGCATATGTTTTTTCGATGTTTGTATTGAATACGACTACACAAAGAAATAACCTCACTAAAAAAAGTACAAATACTATTGTATTGTTTGCTTTTTTAACAACAGTTTTACCTTACGGACTTACTAATCCTTCTATTTTGCTCTCTAATGCATTGCTAATCTTAGGGATACAAAACGTATTAAATTTAAGAACAGGAAAGTTTACCAAAATAAACATTCTTAATGCCTCTCTTTGTATTGGTTTGGCTTCATTAGCATATTTTTGGAGTATTGGGTTTATAAGTATTGTGTTTTTAGGAATTTTATATTTTGATTCAAAAAACTATAGAAATTGGGTTATCCCCTTGATATCAATACTTATTATATATGTATTTGCTACCTGTTTTTATTTAATAATGTATGACTCATTTTTTTCAATATCCGGATACATAGATACGGTATCATTTTCCTACGAAAATTATTTGACTAGAGATAAACTCTTTTTTATTGGTGTGTTTTCTATATGTATAGTATTCTTTGTTTCAGTATATCTGGCTAAGTTTAATAAGAAAGCGAAAAAAACGAAACCAATATTACAATTGGTGATAGCACAATTATTAGTAGGAATTGTAATAGTGCTCATTGTACCGGTAAAGGATACTTCTGAAATGATTTTTATAGCAGCTCCTTTAGCTATTCTGGGCACTACCTATTTAGAATTAGGACATAATAATTTAGTCAAAGAAATTAATATATGGGTATTTTTAATGGTACCCTTATTGGTTGCTTTATTTTGAAATGAGGTGACAAAGTGAAAATTAGGATGTATTGAGAAAAAGTTGAACGATGATATAGCAATGAATTATATAGGATCAAAACATAGGCTTTCTAATTTTATTAAGACCTCAGTAAAGGGAGTCGTCGGTAATACATTGAAAAATGCTGTGTTTTGTGATCTTTTTGCTGGTACCGGCATTATAGGCAGAACTTTTAAGCCCTTCGTTCAGAAAGTAATTTCTAATGATCTGGAATACTATAGTTATGTATTAAATCGTAATTATATTGGAAATCATGCTGCTCTAGATATCTCTTGTCTTATTAAAAATCTTAATGAATTAAAGGGAAAAGAAGGTTTTATATATACTAATTATTGTACTGGAGGTACATGTGAGCGTAAATATTTCAGTAATCAAAATGGTCAGTTGATTGATGCTATTAGAATAAAGATTGAATATTGGAGAACTTCCAATAAAATCACAGAAGATGTTTATTATTTTTTACTGGCTTCATTATTAGAAAGTGCAGATAAGGTCGCTAATACAGCATCAGTATATGCATCATATCTTAAGCAATTGAAGAAAACTGCGCAAAGAGAATTAACAGTTGTTCCCGCTAATTTTCAAAAAACAGAAAATTCACATCAGGTATTTAATATGGATAGTAATGTATTGATTAAGGAGATAGAAGGAGATATTTTGTACCTGGACCCACCATATAATGCGAGACAGTATGGTTCTAATTATCATATACTAAATACTATTGCAAAATATGATACCTTTGTGCCAGCAGGTAAAACAGGTTTACGACCTTACAAAAGATCAAATTATTGTAAAAAAAGACAAGTAAAAACAGCATTTGAAGAATTGATTAAAGAAGCAAAGTTTAAGTATATCTTTCTAAGCTATAATAATGAAGGCTTCATGTCAGAAAATCAAATAAAGCAAATTTTACAAAAGTACGGACGTTATGATTTAGCAACTACAGCTTATAAAAGATTTAAAGCGGATAAAACAGCAAGTCGCAATCATAAGGCTATTACAACAACAGAATATTTACACATTTTAGAAAAATAAAACGAATGTTTACAGATAAAGCAAACACAATTTTTAAGGAAGTTATTGATAAGTATCACTTAATAAATACCGTGGATCAGGAATTCTCTAATCCATATGACAGCAAATCACAAAGGTTAGAACATTTATTATATCGCAAATGTTGGATTGACACCGTGCAATGGCACTATGAAGATATTATTAGAGACCCGGATATTGATCCGGTGGCCGCTTTAGCATTAAAAAGGCAAATCGATGCATCTAATCAGGACCGTACAGACATGGTAGAATATATTGATAGTTATTTTTTAGAGCAGTATAAGGATATCGATGCTAAACCTAATGCTACTATTAATACAGAGAGCCCTGCCTGGGGGGTAGATAGGTTATCGATTTTAGCATTAAAAGTGTATCATATGCACGAAGAAACAGTAAGAAAAGAAGCTTCAGAAGAACACAGAGCCGCATGTGAGAAAAAATACCAGATTTTGTTAGAACAAAGAGTTGATCTTTCTACTGCGATTGATACCTTATTAAAAGATATCGAGAATGGAGATAAATACATGAAAGTATATAAACAAATGAAAATGTATAATGATGATGAACTAAATCCTGTGTTAAGAGGAGAGAAATAATAATACATTCCGTTAGATAGGTACTATTCTTAATGCCTGTTTAGTCTATCAATTGTTAAATTCGATGTTTTTGGAACAAAAAGTATCTACAATAACAAAAAAAGAAATCTCACCTAAAAGTATAGAGGCAGAACATATTCTGGTGATCCGTCTTTCTGCTATGGGAGATGTAGCTATGTCTGTTCCTGTAATAAGAATGGTTCGAACTATGTATCCTGATGTTAAAATAACAGTCTTAACACGAGCATTTTTTGAACCTATTTTTGATTCTATTGATAATATAGCTCTCTATCACGCAGATGTAGATGGTACGCATAAAGGATTACTGGGACTTTCAAAATTGTCTAAAGAGCTGCGAAAATTAGGAATTACCGCTGTAGCAGATTTACATAATGTACTACGATCTAATATATTAAAAAAGTTCTTTAGATTACATAAGATCAAAGTAATACAAATTGACAAAGGAAGAGCAGAGAAAAAGGCATTAACCAGAACATCTAATAAAAACTTTAAACAATTAAAAACGACGCATCAGCGGTATGCCGACGTTTTTGAGAAATTAGGATTTCCAATTGATTTACAGAATCATACATTTCCAAAAAAAGTAGAACTAACTCCAGAGGTTTTACGTATAACTCAGAATTCAACAAAAAAATGGTTAGGAATCGCTCCTTTTGCTCAATATGATAGTAAAACTTATCCTTTGGATCTTATGATCGCTGTCATAGAAGAGTTAGATAAACAAGATATGTTTGAAGTATTTTTATTTGGCGGAGGAAAAAAAGAGATAGATATCTTTAACAATATAGAAAGTAAATATAAAAATGTTATCAATGTGGCGGGTAAACTATCGTTTGCGAATGAACTAAAACTCATAGGCAATCTTGATGGAATGATCTCTATGGATAGTGGCAACGGACATCTGGCAGCTATGTACGGAGTACCTACCATTACATTGTGGGGTGTAACACATCCGTTTGCTGGTTTTATGCCTTTTGCACAGCCAGTTGAGCATGCTATTTTACCTAATCTGGCTATTTATGATCAAATACCTACCTCTATATATGGTAATAAATACCCAGAAGGATATGAAAAAGTAATGCATTCGATTCAACCAAACACAATTTTACAAAAAATTTACGCAATTTTGCAATGATATTGGGCACTATACATCATCAAAATCTACCTTAATTGAAGCTGTAACAGGGTGTGCTTGACATGCCAAAACTAAACCTTCAGCTATTTCTCCATCTGTAAGGATACTATTTTTTTCCATCACAGCAGTACCTTCTGTAATTTTACAGATACAAGAACTACAAACACCTCCCTGACAAGAATATGGAGCATCGATATCCTCATCCAATGCTGCATCAAGAATTGTTTTCTTTTGATCCATACTAAAAGTAGTCTCCTCATCATCCACTAATATCGTAATTTTGGTCTTGCCTTCAAGATTTGCATCTATATCTGTAGTTTCAGAACTACTTGTAAATAATTCAAAATGAATTTTATTTTTATCAATTCCGTTTTCTGATAAAACATCTGTTACTGTATTGATCATTTCTTCAGGCCCACACAAATAGAAGGCTTTAAAAGAAATGTCTTTAAATTTATTCTTTGTAATAAAGTTGATAGTTGATTTCTCTATTCTTCCAAAATGGGCTCCGTCTTCATCACTTCTACTGTAGAAAAACTCAATAAAAAGTTGATTAGGATATTGTGATTGTAATGACAACAATTCCTTAAAAAATATAGTTTCTTCGGGAGTACGATTTCCATACACTAATACAAAACGACTATTAGGTTCTTCCAGGAGTACAGTTTTAATCATACTTAAGACAGGAGTAATCCCACTTCCGGCTACAAAAGCTGCATAGTGGTTAGCTGCACCCTCTTTAGTTTCTAATAAGAATGAACCTTCAGGAGGATGTACTTCCAGTATATCGTCTACTTTTAGTGAGTTATTCGCTATGGTAGAAAAAGTACCTCCTTCTATTTCCTTTACTGCTACTTGCAGTTGACCACTTTCTGGAGCGCTGCATATAGAATAAGCTCTACGAATTTCTTTACCATCAATATAAGTTTTAATTGTTAGGTATTGACCTGCTGTAAAAGCAAAAGTATTTTTTAGCTCAGAAGGAACTTCGAATTCTATAGAGACTGCTTTAGAAGTTTCTCTAATAATATTTTTTATTGATAATTTGTGAAAATCTGACATAGCAATAGTATATATAGTATCAGAATCAACTGACCTATTTCGTAAAATATTTTTTGCAAAAATACTAAATGCAAAACAGGACAGATATGTTTTGACAGAAAATTATGCGCCCAAAGTACTGACACCTTTTTTGTTTTAACATTTCATTTGCTTTTTTGTAACAAATTTGATTTTTAGGCTACTAAATAAGATAAGAAGTCGTAGTTGTTTTAAAAATTAACTCATTGTATGTATAAACATTTTATAACCTTAGAGAAAAAGTCATTTTGGAGATCTGCATCACTTTCTTCAGAGATACTTACTAAAATTCTCGCTTGGTCTGGGAAGGTATATGTTGTTGGTATGATGATTTTGGCAAGTTTTATTGGATTTAAGTATATTGATCATGAATTATGTATTAATCCATTAGACGTTGCTAACACATTTTTAATCTATTGGTTCATTATTGATCTGATTCTTAGATTTATATTTCAGAAGATGCCAATGATCAACATAAAGCCATTATTGATTTTACCTATCAATAAGAAAAAAATAATATTTTTTGCCTTAGGTAAAACACTGTTTTCATTTTTTAATTTCGTGTATGCCTTCTTTTTTATTCCTTTTTCTATTCTTTTAATTGTAAAAGGTAATGTATCCATAGTTGACGTGTTATTTTGGAATTTTGGTCTGATTGGAGTAGTTTTTTTTAATAATTTTTTTAATATTTTACTCAATAAAAAAAATCATATTGTTTACATTTTTGCATTGGTTATATTAATTTTAGGATCATTACAATACTATGAGTATTTTAATATAACTCAATATACGGCTCCATTCTTTGAGGGGTTTTATTTATCAAAATTTTTAACACTTCTTCCAGTCGTTTTGGCAATTGGACTTTTCTTTTTGGTTTTTGCTTTTACAATTAAGGATGTGTATTTAGATACCAGTGTGAGATTGAAGTCAAAAAAAGTAAAAACAGAAAGTTTGGATTGGTTAAATACCTTCGGGAGAACAGCAATTTTTCTGAAGAATGATATAAAGTTAATTAAAAGAAACAAAAGAGCAAAGGCAACCGTTGTTTTAAGTGTGATATTTCTTTTTTATGGACTCCTGTTTTTCCCGGATTCCATGGGGGCGTATAAAGGTCCGTTTTTTGGGATTTTAGCTGGAGTACTGATATCCGGTGGTTTTTTGTTAAACTTTGGACAATTGGTCCCTAGTTGGGATAGTTCTTATTACCCACTAATGATGACACAAAATATAAGGTACAAAGAGTACCTCGCATCTAAGTGGTGGTTGATGGTTTTAATAACCGGGATTACTACGATCCTGGGATCAGGATATTTGTATTTTGGTTGGGAAGCATATCTGTCAGTAATTGTTGGGGCAATTTTTAATATGGGCGTTAACTCTCATATTATCTTATTATCGGGAGCATTTACAAAAACACCAATAGACTTGATGAGTAGTCGTAATGTATTTGGTGATATGAATGCTATAAATGTAAAAACGCTTACACTGTCTATGGTAATAATGGTTTTACCAATAGTTTTTTATGCAATAGGGCACGTTATCTATGGACCGCCTCTTGGGTATGTTTTAGTAAGTTTAGCAGGAATAGCAGGTCTGGCATTTAGAAATTTGGTTTTTGATAAAATTGAAAAAGTATATAAATCAGAGAAGTATGTAACTATTGATGCATACAAACAAAAAAAATAAAGAATGATAGAGATACAAAATATTACAAAAACGTATGGTGCGAGCACAGTGCTAAATATTGAGCATCTACTTATAAATAAAGGAGAAAGTGTAGGGCTAGTAGGCAATAATGGAGCAGGAAAAACGACCTTTTTTAGTGCTCTATTAGATTTGATAAAGCTTAGTACAGGTACTATTCAAAATAATGGGAATGTTGTACAAGAAAGTGAGGCATGGAAATCAACTACAGCTGCTTTTATTGATGAATCCTTTTTGATCGGATATCTTACAGCTGAGGAATATTTTTATTTCATAGGAGAATTGCGAGGTCAGAATAAAGCTACTGTAGATGCTTTATTATCTAAATATGAAACGTTTTTTAATGGAGAAATATTAAAACAGAAAAAATATTTAAGAGATCTCTCCAAAGGAAATCAGAAAAAAGCAGGTATTGTTGCGGCATTCATAGGTAATCCCGAAGTAATTATTCTGGATGAACCATTTGCGAATTTAGATCCTACTACCCAGATTCGTTTAAAACAAATACTAAAAGAACTTGCTGTAGATCCTAAAATTACATTGTTGGTTTCTAGCCATGATTTGATTCATGTAACAGAAGTTTGTGATCGAATTGTGGTAATGGACAAAGGAAATCTGGTAAAAGATATTAGCACTTCTGTTCAAACATTAAAAGAATTGGAGGAACATTTTAATCCGGCACATTTGATATAAGGATCTACATTTTCAGAAGTTATCTTTTATTTGGAGCTGTTTTTATAAATAACCTTAATTAAAAATTCTGGTGAGACCTATAGATGATGTTATAAATTCTTACAGCTATAATTGTTAATAACTCAGATAAGCATAATAAAACATATCTTTTTGAGAGAAAAATTTGTTAATAACCTGTTTTTTGCTCAAAGAAATGTATTTTTACATCTTACATGCATTTTTTGTAAGAGATGATACACTAAAACTCAAGTTTTTAAGTTATCAGCGTATAAATAATACAGAATTGAACAGAAAATTATCACAAATCACCATTCTTTCTTTCCTAGCACTTTTAGTGTTTAGTTGTTCGCGTAAAAAGGATAAATGGACAAATAGGACTTGGCACGAAGTTACTACAAAAAATAATACATTATATAATGGTAGAGTAGCTTTTGAACAAGGAAAGCAGGATATTGTTCAGACATATAATGACAATTTCTGGGAGTTGCTTCCTATAGAACGGTTAGTCGTTAGTGAAGATGTACGTTTGCCTAATGAAGTATTGAATCAAAATTTTGATAAAGCAGAAGAAAAAGCTGTAAAAGCTATTCAGAAGCATAGCATGTTGATTGACGACAGGGAGAAAAACCCTAAAATGGACGAATCATTTTTGTTACTGGGCAAAGCCAGATATAATGAGCAGCGTTTTATTCCAGCGCTGGAAGCTTTTAATTACATTCTCTATAAATACCCTACAAGTAATAATATCAACCACGCAAAGGTGTGGAGAGCTAAGACAAATCTTCGTCTTGATAATAATGAAAAAGCACTAGAGGATCTTGCTAAAATGGTTTCAGAAGAATATATGAAACCACAGGATTATTCTGATGCCATAGCCATGATTGCACAGGCCTACATTAATATGAAACAACCGGACTCTGCAGTAACTTATATTGGTAAAGCAGCGATTCATAGTCAGAATAATGAAGAAAAGGGACGTTATTTTTATATAAAAGGTCAGCTATTGAATCAACTGGGTTATAAGGATAGTGCTAATTATGCTTTTGATCAGGTTATCGAATTGAATAGAAGAACTCCAAGACGTTATATGTTAAATGCATATATGGCAAAGGCACGTAATTTTGATTATGAAAAAGGGAATAAAGAAGAGTTTCTGGAATTGCTTACTGATTTAGAAGAAAATAGAGAAAACAGACCTTTTTTAGATAAAATCTATAACCAAAAAGCAGTTTATTTTAAAACATTAGATTCCATAGACTTAGCGGTTGAGTATTACAACAAATCACTTCGTACGGATTCTGAAGATCAAATTTTAGAATCTTTTAATTACAAAACGCTAGGAGATATAAATTTTGATTTTAAAGAATATGCAAAAGCAGGTGCATATTATGACAGTACCTTAGAGAGAATGGTTGTAGACTCTAAAAAATACAGGGTATTAAAGAAGAAAAGAGTAAACCTGGATGATGTCATTTTGTATGAAGGGATTGCAAAGACTAATGATAGTATCCTTACAGCAGTGGCAATGTCACCAGAAGAAAGGATAGCTTTTTATTCGACATATACTGAAAAAATAAAGGCAGAAGCGGTTGCAGCAGAAGAAGCTGCAGAAATTGCAAGAATAAAAGGTGAATTACCTACAGAACAAAGATTTAATCAACTTGGAACAGGATTAAGTAACGTTTCTAGTGGTCCTAATACCGAGGGAGGGACATTTTATTTTTATAATCCTACTACAGTAGCGTACGGAAAAACAACCTTTAAAAGAACTTACGGTAATAGAGAGAATCAGGATAATTGGCGATTGTCTAGTGTAACCGATCCTAGTGCAGCGTCATCAGAGGTTTCAGATGAAAAAGAAGAATACTCTATTGATACGGATCCTGCTTTTGATCCGCAGACCTATATAGCACAATTACCTACAGATCCTGAAATTTTAGATAGTTTACATACAGATCGTAATTTTGCCTACTATCAATTAGGTGTTATCTACAAGGAAAAATTTCAAGAATATGAGTTATCCATTGATAAGTTTACTGGATTATTGGATAGTGATCCTGAGGAGCGTTTAATTGTTCCGTCAAAATATAATTTATACAAAATATATCTTGCTCAGGGTAATGCGACTAAATCTAATGAGTACATGCGGGATATTATAAATAATCATGGAGATTCTAGATATGCTAAAATCCTACAAAATCCTGAAGAAGCATTAAAAGATGATCAAAACAGTCCTGAATCTCTATATAATCGGTTGTATAAGGATTTTAAGGATCAAAAATATGCTCAGGTAATTAAAGAAAGTGATGAGTTGATTACTAAATTTGGAGGAGAAGAGTTTGTGCCAAAATTTGAGTTATTAAAAGCACAGGCAATAGGTCGTTATCGAGGATTCGAAGCCTATAAAGAAGCATTGAATTATGTTTCTCTTAATTATCCCCAAAGCCCGGAAGGTAAGCAAGCACAATTAATTTATCAGGTTACAATTCCACAAATAGAAAAAAGTAGTTTTATAGAAGGTGTAGACGGCGATCAAAATCATAAAATAGTATATGTTTTTTCAACTCTTGGTAATAATCAAGCATTAGGTCTTAAAGAGAACCTAGAGCTCATCATAAAAGAGCTGAGGTATGATAAGATGAGTGTTTCGTTAGATGTATATACAAAAGATCAGCAGTTTGTAGTCATACATAGTAAAAGGGATAAATTAGGAGCAGAAGGATTTGCAGAGCTTTTAGCACTTGGAAAAATAGAAGATTCACGAGGAGCTGATATGACTAAATGGAATAGAAAGAAAAAATACTACGAAAAGGTAGAAAAGGAGCCTTTTACGGTTGTGTCTCCTAATTATAGAATTATTCAGATTCATAAGAATCTAGATATATATTTACAAAGTTTACAACCTAAACCGGAATAATAAATTTAATCCCCCTCAATTATGTTTTCAGATAATAAAAAAGGAAAAGAGCAAACAAGTTCAGATTTTTCTAAAAATCAGAACAAAATTTCAGAAGGAACTAAGATCGTAGGAGATGTTATCTCTGAAGGCGGTTTTAGGGTAGAAGGTACTATAGAAGGTACATTTAAAACTACAGGAAAAGTAGTCGTAGGAAAATCAGGCTTTATAAAAGGAACTTTAGAATGTTCTGACGCCGATTTTGAAGGTAAATTTTCAGGTACTCTCACGATATCAGGAACATTATCACTAAAACCTACTGCGCATATCGAAGGAGAAGTATCTGTAGGTAAGCTAGCAGTAGAACCAGGAGCTAATTTTAATGCATCTTGTGTAATGAAAGGAGCAGTAAAATCGCTAGATGGTAAACAAAATGGGCACAAACAAGGACAACAAGGGAAATCAGCTTAGAAAATACCTGGCATTGTCCGGAATAGCTTTCGAAATGGGAGCTATCATTTTTGTTTGCGCATATTTAGGAAAAAAGGCAGATGAGTATTATCAATTAGAAAAAAATTGGTTTACTATGGGTCTGGTTCTTTTTGGAGTAGCTTCCTCACTATATCTAGTAATTAAACAATTAGAAAGAATTAATAAATCAAATAAATAAAGCGGTAAAAGAAATACAAAAAATAGCTGTTTTTTACTATTTTTTTGAAGCATATTGAAATCATTTTTATCTAATTTGTTGTTGTTACCTCATGCTTAATCGTTCACTTCGTTTTTTAGCAATCCTCTTTATTATATTACTGGTTAGTTATGTCACTCATACTTTCTTGGTTACCTGGTTTTCATTATCGGGTGATCCGGTTCTCAGAAATTTGTCATACCTTTTTAATGGCTTATATGCTGTTGTATTAATACTTGTTATTCATGTTTTTTATAAAAAATGGAAGGATCATATTGGGTTTCTTGTACTAGGAGGAAGTCTGGTAAAAATAGGAGTGTTTTTAGCAATAATTAAATTTAGTAATTATGAAATAAATAAAAGTGTATTTCTAGAGTTTTTTATACCTTATGTAATCAGTTTGATACTCGAAGTACATTATATTTCTAAAATATTAAACAATCTTAAATAATTGAATTTCAATACATTATTTATTATAATTTCCTCACAAACTTATTTACCTAAATAAGTTTAGAATTATAACTTTATTATGTACATTTGCACCGAAATTTAGGAACCGAAATCTGACCTAGAATGCAAAAAATTAGTGTAGTTAGAATTTTTATGACTTTGGCCTTGATTCTTACTTCGTTGAATCTGGTGGCAAAAGATGTCGAGAAAACAGAGAACGAAGGTAAAGGAGGGCTGAAAGCTGAAATTAAAGAGTTTATCGATCATCACCTTTTGGATTCTCATGATTTCACCTTGTTTTCAGACGAAAAGGAACATAAATATTATGGATTCCCTTTGCCTGTAATCCTTTGGGATGGAGGATTAAAGGTGTTTTCTTCTTCAAAATTCCATCACGGGCAAACTGTTGCAGAAGTTGATGGTAACTATTACAAGCTTTATCATAGTAAAATATATAAAACAGATGCGGCTGGTACGATTAATTACGATGAGCATCACCACGCTACAAATGTTAAGCCATTAGACTTTTCTATTACCAAAAATGTAGTGAGTATGTTATTGATTGGCATACTTATGTTTTTCTTATTTACCAGTTTAGCAAAATCTTATAAAAAGAATAATGGGATACCTGCTGGTGTAGGTCGTTTTTTAGAGCCTTTAGTTCTTTTTGTTAGAGATGAGATTGCTATCCCAAATATTGGAGAAAAAAAGTATAAAAAATACATGAGTTTTTTGTTAACAGTATTTTTCTTTATTTGGTTTTTGAATCTTTTAGGAATGACTCCCTTAGGAGTAAATGTTACAGGAAATATAGCAGTAACTTTTGCATTGGCTTTAATTACATTTTTGATTACAAATTTAACAGCTAATAAAAATTATTGGGGTCATATTTTTTGGATGCCAGGCGTACCAACATTTATGAAAGTAGTATTGGCACCAATTGAATTATTAGGTGTGTTTATCAAACCTTTTTCACTAATGATCCGTTTATATGCGAATATGACAGCGGGTCATGTTGTGATTATGAGTATTGTTGGTATGATGTTTTTATTTAAAAGTTGGATTGGTAGTCCATTATCTTTTGGATTAGCTTTTGCCTTGTCAATTTTAGAATTATTAGTAGCCGCTTTACAGGCTTACATATTTACGATGTTAGCCGCTTTATACTTTGGTATGGCGAATGAAGAGGCACATCATTAGAATTTTGAATGTTTAATTTTTAATTATATAGTTATGACTATCCCTAACATTGTTGGAGCAGGTTTAATAGTAATTGGTGCTGGTATTGGTATCGGAAGAATTGGTGGACAAGCGATGGAAGCTATCGCAAGACAACCAGAAGCTTCTGGTAAGATTCAAACAGCGATGCTTATTGCAGCGGCTCTTATTGAAGGAATTGGATTTGCTGCATTATTTGCTGCTTAATCCTTTTACATAAACAATAGCTGTAACGGTTGGTTACAGTTATTGTTTAATTTTAAAAATTAAACAATAAAAAATATAACATAAGTATTTATGGAAAAGTTATTAGATCAGTTTTCATTTGGATTGTTTTTCTGGCAGATTTTAATTTTTGTTGGATTACTCTTTTTACTTAAAAAATTTGCATGGAAACCTATTCTTAATGCAGTTAATGATCGTGAAGAAGGGATCAAAAATGCGTTAGAGTCTGCTGAGGAAGCTAAGAAAGAAATGCAGAACCTTCAGGCTGATAATGAGCGTATCTTAAATGAAGCTCGCGCAGAACGTGATGGCATGCTTAAAGAGGCAAGACAGTTAAAAGAAAATATGATTACTGAGGCTAAGGAACAAGCACAGGCAGAAGCAGATAAGATTGTGGCTCAAGCTCAGATAACTATAGAAAGCGAAAAGAAAGCTGCCATTGCTGATCTTAAAAGTCAGGTTGCAGGAATTTCTGTAGAGATAGCAGAAAAAGTAGTACGAAAAGAATTAGATGACAAAGATAAGCAACTAGCGTTGGTAGAATCTATGTTAGGAGACGTTACTTTAAACTAATCAGTTAAAATAATGAGTAGAGCAGCAATACGTTACGCTAAAGCAGTTTTGAGCCTGGCTCAGGATCAAAATGCTACTGAAAATGTTCAGAAAGATATGCAGGATGTGATCGCTACAGTTAATGGTAGTGCTGAGCTAAGAATGGTATTACATAGCCCCTTGATAAAAAGTGAGGTAAAACTTGCTTCTTTACGTGAGATATTCAAAAATACAGGAGATATCACGAAGAAACTCTTTGATATATTGATTGAGAATAAAAGAGTGGACATATTGGGAGAGGTAGCTACTCAATACCGTGTTTTATTTGATGAATTGCATAATACACAAATTGCGAAAGTGACGACGGCAGTACCTTTAAATGATGCTATTACAGCATTAGTACAGGCTAAAGTAAAAGAGTTAACAGGCAATGAAGCTACGATAGAAAATGTAATCGATGATAGTATTATTGGTGGATTCATTCTTCGAGTAGGTGATTTACAATATAACGCAAGTATATTGAATAAATTGACGAGCTTAAAAAGAGAATTAAGTAATTAGTACATACGATTTAAGTATAAATTTAATAATAAGAGAGTGAGTAGTAACACTTATTCTTTCAAACTATTATAAAATGGCAGAAGTAAATCCTGCTGAGGTATCAGCAATATTAAAACAACAATTATCTGGATTTGAAGCTACAGCTTCTCTAGAGGAAGTAGGAACTGTATTACAGGTGGGTGATGGTATCGCCAGAGTATATGGACTGTCTAACGCTCAATATGGAGAATTAGTAGAGTTCGAATCTGGTTTAGAAGGTATTGTACTGAATCTGGAAGAGGATAATGTTGGGGTCGTACTTTTAGGTGCTTCTACAGAAGTAAAAGAAGGAGTGACCGTAAAGCGTACACAGCGTATTGCTTCCATTAATGTGGGAGAAGGAATTGTAGGTCGTGTTGTGGATACCTTAGGTAATCCTATTGATGGAAAAGGTGCTATTGAAGGAGAAACTTTTGAAATGCCATTAGAGCGTAAGGCTCCTGGTGTAGTATTCCGTCAGCCGGTAACAGAACCCTTACAGACAGGTATTAAATCAATTGATGCTATGGTGCCTGTAGGTCGCGGACAGCGTGAGTTGGTTATTGGTGACCGTCAGACTGGTAAAACTACAGTGTGTATTGATACTATCCTGAATCAAAAAGAATTTTATGATGCTGGAGAGCCAGTATTTTGTATATATGTAGCGATCGGGCAAAAAGCATCTACAGTTGCATTAATTGCAAAAGTATTAGAAGATAAAGGAGCAATGGCGTATACAACTATTGTAGCAGCAAATGCTTCTGACCCTGCTCCAATGCAGGTATATGCTCCATTTGCAGGTGCTGCAATCGGAGAGTATTTTAGAGACACAGGTCGTCCTGCTTTGATCATTTATGATGATTTATCTAAGCAGGCTGTAGCATATCGTGAGGTATCCTTATTGTTACGTCGTCCACCGGGACGTGAAGCATATCCTGGAGATGTATTTTATCTTCACTCTAGATTATTAGAGCGTGCGGCAAAGGTAATTGCTGATGATACTATTGCTAAGGATATGAATGATCTTCCCGAATCTTTAAAAGATAAAGTAAAAGGTGGTGGATCTTTAACGGCATTGCCAATTATCGAAACACAAGCGGGTGATGTATCGGCATATATCCCAACCAATGTAATTTCGATTACAGATGGTCAGATATTCTTAACTTCTGATTTATTTAACTCTGGTGTTCGTCCGGCGATTAATGTAGGTATTTCAGTATCTCGTGTAGGTGGATCTGCTCAGATTAAATCTATGAAGAAAGTAGCTGGTACTTTAAAACTTGATCAAGCACAGTTCCGTGAATTAGAAGCTTTTGCTAAATTTGGTTCTGACCTTGATGCGGCTACATTAAATGTAATCGAAAAAGGAAAACGTAATGTAGAGATCTTAAAACAAGCACAAAATGATCCTTATACAGTAGAGGATCAGATTGCGATTGTATATGCAGGATCTAAGAACTTATTAAGAGACGTACCAGTTAATAAAGTAAAGGAATTTGAAAAGGATTATATCCAATATCTGAATGCTAAGCATAGAGATACATTAGATACCTTAAAAGCGGGTAAATTAACAGATGAAGTAATCGATGTATTGATCTCAGCTTGTAAAGAGATTTCAGCAAAATATAAGTAAATAGTATTGAGTACAGCGTAGTAAAACTTTACTACGCTGTATTTATAGAAGTTATCATATTAGAAAGGTGTTGTTTAAAAAAGTACTCAGTACTTATTACTCAATACTCAATACTAAAAAAAATGGCAAACTTAAAAGAATTACGTAGTAGAATCACCTCTGTATCCTCAACGATGCAAATCACCAGTGCCATGAAAATGGTGTCAGCTGCAAAATTGAATAAAGCGCAGGTTGCAATTACGGCAATGCGTCCGTATTCGGATAAATTGACTGAGTTGTTACAAAGCTTGAGTGCTTCTCTGGAAGGAGATAGTGCAAGTGTATATTCAGAAGAGCGTGAGGTAAATAAAGTATTAGTGGTAGCAATTGCTTCTAATCGTGGTCTTGCTGGTGCTTTTAATACTAATATTATTAAGGCCTCAAGAGATTTGTATGAGAATACATATGCGGGCAAGCAGGTTGATTTTGTGACTATTGGTAAAAAGGTAGATGATATTATTTCAAAAACGCATACTGTAATAGCTAATAAAAATGAGGTATATGATGAGCTGACATTTAGTAATGTGGCTGCTATAGCAGAAGAACTCATGGGATTATTTAGTAATGGTTCGTATGATAAAATTGTTATTGTATATAATAAGTTTAAGAATGCTGCTACACAAGATGTAACCATAGAGCAATTTTTACCAATTTTACCTATTGCAGGAGATGCGAATGTAAATCTGGATTATATTTTTGAGCCATCAAAAGAAGAAATTGTAGAGGAATTGATACCTAAGTCGTTAAAGACACAGTTATATAAGGGAATACGTGATTCCTTTGCATCAGAACACGGTGCAAGAATGACCGCGATGCATAAGGCTACAGACAATGCTACAGAGCTTAGAGATGCGCTTAAACTTTCTTATAACAAAGCTAGGCAAGCATCGATTACAAATGAAATCCTCGAGATTGTCGGTGGTGCTGAAGCATTAAATAATTAAAGTAAATTTTGTATTAAAAGTCTTAATAATAGGTGTTCAGCGATTTAGATATAGCTAAACGTGTATGATTAAAGAGTCAATTTATAAAATAAATTTTAAACCTCATTCATTTTATTGATTGAGGTTTTTTAATTTTTTATCTTTAAACAAAAAGTAGCAATTAAGAGTAAGCAAATAATGATGAAAACCGAATCGAGAATTTTATATGTATTAATAATATGTATCGCAGCTATATGCACACAATGCGCTAGCGGCCCAAAAATAGAAACTGTGGCACCTCTTAAATTATTAGATGCATATGTTCAACCTTGGGCATCAGAAGTTGAAGGTGGAAAAACTGGTTTTACAGTACATTTTTTTGTGGAAAAAAAAGCAGATATTATTTTAAAAGAGATATACTACAAAGGGAAAAAAATAGAGCTTCAATCTACTCAGAATTTAACAGAGTATATAGGTCAGTATACCAATTCTATAATTAGTAAGAAAGAGATCATTATGAGCAGTGATCCGATGGAAGAATTCAATAATCAAGTGCCATTAATTATAGAAAAAACACCTTTTGAACTAGAAGAAAATGAATGTATTATTGAGTACATTCAAGATGATAAAAAACAATATTTTAAATTAGGAATGTTACCAGAAAAAGAAATGGAAAGACAACCAACGGTGAAGCCTGAATAAAAATTGTATTTTTATACCATACTAAATACAATTTGGTATGCTAATGTAACTACAAGTTGGGGATATTTCAAAAACTCTTTAAACAAACCTTTATTTATGGGTTGGCAACTGTACTGCCAAGAGCGCTGGGTATTGTACTGGTACCTATTTATGTAAATGCTTTAGATCCTGAAGAGTACGGTATTTATGGCTCTCTAATGCCTTTAATTATTTTAGGAAATGTGTTGTTATCATATGGAATGGAAACAGCTTTCTTTCGATTTATAAATAAAGATAGTAGCAAGAAGAGAATTGTTCAGTCTACCGTATTAACTTCATTAACTACCTCAACGATTTTATTTTTGAGCTTAGGATTAATTTTTAAGCAAGAATTGGCAGTTTTTCTTGAATTTGAAATACATTATATTGTATATGCTTTACTAATTTTAGCACTTGATGCTTTGGTAGTGTTACCATTTGTTTGGTATAGATCAAATGAACGTCCCATGCGGTATGCAATAATTAAGATTTTTAATGTCTTAATTAATTTAGGACTTAATCTCTTTTTTGTTTTAATATTACCCACATTAGCAAAAGAAAACACCTCTTTTTGGAATACTATTTACTTAAAAGATGATTTAGTCTCTTATATCTTTATTGCTAATTTAATTGCAAGTGGAGCTACCTTTATAGTAATGATTCCTCTTTATACTAAAATTAGATTTGGATTTGATAAAACAATATGGAAGATGATGATGCGATATGCATTTCCGGTTTTAATTTCAGGGATAGCATTTTCTATTAATGAAGCTTTTGATAAATTATTGCTTAAGTATTTATTACCAGAAAATATCGCAGAAGCACAAGTTGGAATTTATGCAGCCTGTTATAAGCTTGGAGTTTTTATGACTCTTTTTAGTACCGCCTTTCGATTGGGAATAGAACCTTTCTTTTTCAATTATGCGAGTGCTAAAAATGCAAAAGAAACATATGCAAAAATTACATTGTACTTTTCTATTTTAGGGAGCTTTATTTTATTAGGAGTAATTGTCTTTTCTAATCTATTAAAAGGTCTTGTTGTAACAAACCCTGACTATTGGGAAGCTATGATCATCGTTCCAATTATATTATTAGCCAATCTTTGTCTTGGTATTTATCATAATCTTTCAGTCTGGTATAAAGTTACAGATAGAACAAAATATGGAGCTTATATTTCTGTTGTTGGTGCAATGATTACATTGGCTCTTAATTTTCTATTGATTCCTATATATAGCTATATAGGATGTGCTATTGCAACATTAGCTGCGTATGGAACAATGATGATACTGTCCTGGTATTTTGGAAGAAAATATTACCCAGTTCCTTATGATTTAAAAAAGATAGGAATGTATATGATGTTATCCATAGGTTTTTCGACCCTTTCATTTTATGTATTTGATAGCAATTATTACATATCAGTTCCATTGTTACTAGTGTTTTTAGTAGTTTTGTATACATTCGAAAAAAAGGAAATACAACAAATTTTAAAAAGATAATTTTATTAAAAAATCATAATTTCTGATGTATAAAGCTTGTCTATAAAGAGTAGACAATGAAATTGAGTAAAGAAAAGACAACACCAATAATATATGAAAATTAATATCATTAACAAATCGTCACATAAGCTGCCTCATTACGAAACTATTGCTTCTGCAGGGATGGATCTACGGGCTAATATTACAGAATCAATACTTCTTAAACCATTAGAACGTGTAATTATCAAAACAGGATTGTTTATAGAGTTGCCAGTAGGATATGAGGCTCAGGTACGTCCCAGAAGCGGATTAGCTGCAAAAAAAGGAGTTACTGTACTCAATGCACCAGGAACGATAGATGCAGACTACAGAGGTGAGATCGGAGTGATATTGGTAAATTTGTCTAATGAAGATTTTGTAGTAGAGAATGGAGAAAGAGTGGCGCAATTAGTAATCGCAAAACACGAAAGAGCAGATTGGAATCCAGTAGAAGAATTAACAGAAACCTCTAGGGGTGAAGGAGGGTTTGGAAGTACAGGAGTTAAGTAGTAAATAAAAGACGTTAAGCATTGAATTTAGAATATAACCTTATTATATGATAAAGTGATTTTTTAAAAATAAGGATGATGTAATTAACGCTAGTATAAATAACAATCAATCAAAATAGTATAAAAACATGAAAATAATTGTACCTATGGCAGGAAGAGGTTCTCGATTAAGACCTCATACACTTACAGTTCCTAAGCCTTTAATTCCCGTAGCTGGTCAGCCGATTGTTCATCGATTAGTTTCTGATATTGCCAAAGTACTGGGAGAACCTATTGATGAAATTGCTTTTATTTTAGGTGATCCTGCTTTTTTTGGGGATGATGTCGTAAAGAGCTTAATTGAGTTAGCAGAAGGTCTGGGGGCAAAAGCTTCTATTTATAGACAGGATCAACCGCTAGGTACAGGTCATGCGATTATGTGTGCTAAAGAATCTTTATCAGGACCAGCGGTTATAGCATATGCTGATACATTAATCAGAGCTGATTTTAATCTTGATAAGAATGCAGATGCAGTAATCTGGGTAAAACAAGTAACCGAACCAGAGGCATATGGAGTGGTAAAACTAAACGATAAAAAAGAAATTGTAGAGTTAGTAGAAAAGCCAGAACAATTTATTTCTGATCTTGCAGTCATTGGTATTTACTATTTTAAAGATGTCGCAGTACTTAAAAAGGAATTGCAGTATGTATTAGATAAAAATATCATTAACGGAGGAGAATACCAGATCAATGATGGTATTAAAAGAATGATGGCTGATGGCAAAGTATTTGTGACTGGTCAGGTAGATGAGTGGATGGATTGTGGAAATAAGCAGGTTACACTGGAGACAAATACTAAAATGCTGGGATTTTTAGAGAAAGATGAAGCACAATTAATTAGTGATTCTGTGATTATGGAAAATGCCACTATTATTCCTCCTTGTTACATAGGTGAAGGGGTTACCATTAAAAATGCTACAGTGGGACCTAATGTTTCTATCGGAAAAGGATGTCTGATTGAAGATACTACAATTAAAAATAGTCTTGTACAGACGCAAACTAGTATAAAAAATGCTACTTTAGACAATGCTATGATAGGAAACCACGTTCTCTATGATGGAAAGTATACTACCATAAGTATTGGTGATTATGCAACATTAGAATAATTGGCAATCCAGATTAATGAGAAAATGATTGAATGATAAAATATTGGCTATATATAAGGATTGGTTTAGTGTTTCTGGCTGGAAGTACTATAACGGTTGCGCAGGAGATTGAACCAACAATGGATATTAATGTTGATGATCTTGGGAATGTTTCTGATGAGTTTCAAGAAAACTTTTTTGAAGCACTCAAGCAAAAAGCCATTACTAATTATGAAAAAGCAATCGATGCGCTCGATAAATGTATTGCCTTAGATGCAAAGCCGCTATATTTATATTCTGAATTAGGTAAAAACTATTTGGAGCTCAAGCAATATGACCAGGCAGTAGTTAATTTTACAAAAGTATTAGATGATAAACCAAACGATCGTTATTTACTGGAGCTCTTGTATGAAGTTTACTTTAAGCAAAGAAAATATAAAGAGGCGGCTGAAGTAATCGAAAAATTAGTAGTTTTTGATATCACTTATAAAGAACAACTGGCAAATCTTTACTATCTAGAAAATAGATATGATGAAGCACTGGTGATTGTTGATAATTTGATCGATGAATTGGGCTCTGATCAATATCGAATGCAATTGAGAAAGAAAATTACACAGAAAATCAGTAATCCTGATTCTCAGATCGCCAGATTAGAGAAGAAAATAAAAGAAAACCCTAAAGAAGAGCAGAATTATCTAAACCTCATTTATTTATATAGTCAGGATAATCAAGAAGCAAAAGCTTATAAAATTGCAAAAGAGTTGTTAGATAAAAAACCAAAATCAAAGTTGGTACATCTGGCATTATACAAGTTTTACCTGGACGATAAGAAGACAGATGACGCTATTAAATCCATGAAAATTGCATTATCCAGTAAAGAATTAGAAGCAGAACCTAAGTATAAGGTGATTAACGATTTTTTATCCTTTGTGGATCAAAACCCATCCTATGAGGGAGAATTAATGGAGGTAGTAAAGCAATTTTCTGATACCTCCGAAAATTCAAAAATTTTTACAGAAATTGGAAATTATTTTTCAAAAAAAAATAAAAAGGAATTAGCGCTTGATTTTTATGAAAGAGGAATCAAGGATAATGTCACCAATTTTAATGTTTTAAGAAAGATGCTATTATTGCAATTGGATCTAAAGCGATATGAAAAAGCAAAAGAAGGGAGCGAATTAGCGATAGAGATATATCCCTCTCAGCCAATTCTATATTTGATACATGGTGTTTCTTTAATTAATCTTAACAGTCCGGATGATGCAATAGACATATTAAGTCTGGGGATGGATTATGTGATCGATGATGTTAAAATGGAGTCGGATTTTTATGATCAGATAGGAGAAGCATATCTAAAAAAAGGAGATGTAGTAAAAGCTACAGAATATAAAGAAAAATCGACACAACTTAAGGAAAAATCATAATAAAAAAATGAACAGATTACTGTATTTACTATGTTTTTCTCTGATGATATTACAGTCTTGTAAAGGAACTAAAGGACTAACCGGATCCACCATAAAAAAGTTGAAAGCAGAAAAAGTCATATCTAATCATTATAACAAAGCGTTTAATTTTGAAACTATTAACGCGAAGGTTAAGGTGAAATATGATGATGGGAAGCAATCTTTTAGCCCCAATGTTACAATCAGAATGGAGAAAGATAAAAAAATCTGGATAAGTGCTAAAATTCTGGGAATTACATTGGCTAAAGTGCTTATTACTCCAGAAAAAGTAAGTTATTATGAAAAAATCGATAATACTTATTTTGAAGGTGATTTTAAAGTGATTAGTGATTGGCTGGGAACAGAACTGGATTTTAACAAGGTTCAGGAGTTATTACTAGGTCAGGCTTTATTTGATCTTAAAGACGAGAAGTATTTAGCCTCTTTAGAAAATAAAAAATACCAACTACAACCCAAAAATGAGTTAGAACTATTCGAACGCATATTTGTAATTAACCCAGATAGCTTTAAGATGTTTTCTCAACAGTTAAAACAACCTCTTGAGAATAGAAATTTACAAATCAAATATCGAACATATCAAAAGGTAGGCAATCAGGATTTTCCAAAAGAAATAGATATAGAAGCATTTGAGGATGCTAAAAAAACACGAATTGAAATTGAGTATCGTACTGTGAATTATAATGCAAATGTAAGTTTTCCGTTTAAAGTACCGTCAGGTTACAAGCAAGTTACTATAAAATAATGAGGGTAAAAGAACTTATATATATACTAATATTATTTGTAAGCGTTTCTGGTTTTTGCCAAAGTACAAAACAAGAACAATTAGAGAAACAGCGAAAAGTATTGTTGGAACAGATTAAACAGATGCAACAATTGCTGGAAGATACTAAATTCAAACAACGTTCTGTATTAGACGAAGTAGAAACCCTTAGTTCTAAGATAAATACACGTGAAAATTTAATTAAAATTACCAATCAACAGGTTAATTTACTAACTCGTGAGGTAAACGCCAACCTTAAAAAGATGGAAGCATATCGAGAAGAAGTCAAGGTGCTCAAAGAAGATTATGCTAAAATGGTAGTTAAATCCTATAAGAGTAAATCTCATAAAAGTAGGATCATGTTCCTGTTGTCCTCAGCAGATTTTGCGCAGGCGTATAAGCGATTGCAATATATGAAACAGTATAATGAACATCGTAAGTCTCAAGCCGATCAGATCCAAACACGTTCAGAAGAGTTACAGAAATTAAATAAAAGTTTAGTAGATCGTAAAAAAGAGAAGCAGGCGCTTATCGAGGAAAATAGAAATACTCAGGAACGTCTTAAAGAAGAGAAAAAGCAACAGCAGGTTTTGATGTCTTCTATTAAAAAGAAAGAGAGTACTTATAAAGAACAAATTAAGAAAAAGCAACAAGAAGCGAGCGCTATAGATAAAGCGATAGAAAAACTAATTAGAGAGGCAATTGCCAAAGCAAATAAAAAAGCAGGTAAGAAGGTTACTAAAAAAGGATCTGCAACTACATTTTCATTGACTCCAGAAGACAAGAAATTAGCAGATGGATTTACAGCGAATAAAGGTAAATTGCCTTGGCCGGTAGGAACCGGTAGGCTGACTAAAAAATTTGGACGTCAACCCCATCCTACATTACCTAATATACAAATTAATAGTAGTGGTGTAGAAATTGAGACCAAGCAAGGAGAAAAGGCAAGAGCTATTTTTGAAGGAGAAGTAATGGCTATCCAGAAGCTAAAGGGAGCCGGTAGGTTGGTTCAGATTCGTCACGGTAATTTTATTACCGTATATTATAATTTAGAAAATATAACAGTTACTGAGGGTCAAAAAGTATCAACTAAACAAACCATTGGTCAGGTTCGTGTAAACCCAACAAACGGAAGAGCGATTATGAAATTTTTGATTTATCAAAATACGACAAAACAAAATCCACAGAGTTGGATATTTAAAATGTAGATTTAGGTTCTTGCTATTTGGCTTACAGAAAAATAAATTGCCTTTTTTATGTATCTAAAGCCTTATCAGGGGGTAGCTTTTATAAATATAATGATGAATTGACTATTTATAAAAAGCTATTTACGATTTTAATGAGATACGTTATCTTTTATTATTATAAAAACAACGCCTTTAATTCTGTGGCATCGTGAGGTTTCATTTTGCCAGCGAGTACAAGGCTTAATTGTTTACGACGCAGAGCACCATCATATCGTTGTTGTTCGAGTTTGGTTTCTGGTTGAATTTGTGGGATAGCAGTAGGCTTACCCTGTTCATCTACTGCGACAAAAGTATAAATAGCTTCATTTACACGGGTTTTTTGACCATTTTCCTGATCTTCTGTCCAAACATCGATCACTACTTCCATAGAGGTATTAAACGCACGAGAAACCATAGCTTCTACGGTAACTACACTACCAAGAGGAATCGCTTCGTTAAACGCTACATGATTTACAGAAGCAGTTACTGATATTTTTCTAGAGTGCCTTCTTGCAGCAATTCCTGCGGCGCGATCCATACGAGCCAACAGCTCACCTCCAAAAAGTTTATTTAACTGATTAGTTTCTCCTGGTAAGACGAGATCTGTTAAGACAGTTCGTGATTCTGAAGGATGTTTGGCTTCCATATTTTTTTAATTTTTGACAAATATAGAGAGCAGGAATGAAGAATACTAAACCAATAGCAAATATTAAAATAGACCAAAAATTCTCTATCTAAATCTTAAGGTGTACAGATATTTAGAAAAAGTAAATAATAACAATATAAAATAGTATTCAGTTCAATTTAGAATGTATTAGAGTTATTTTAGGAAGTATTTTATGGTTACTTTCGTTAGGAGATAAAGATTTTTGAATTTTTAAATAATACATTCTACGTTGCATAAGTTAGATGTATCTGCCCTTAATAATTAAATTTAATAATATTATGACATATTGCTTAGGTATAAAAACCAAACAAGGTTTAATTGCAATTGCTGATACGAGAATCACTTCTGGGACGAATAAATCGACTAAGAAAAAGGTACTGGTAGAACAAAGAGATAAGCATTCGTTATTTATTATGACAAGTGGTTTAAGATCAGTTCGTGATAAGGCAGTCATATACTTTCAGGAATTGTTTAATGAAGGATTAGTAGAACATACTAAAATGTATAAAGCTGTAAATGCATTTGGTGAACAAGTAAAACGGGTAGCAGAAGAAGATCGTGCCGCTCTTAAAAAGTCAGGTTTTCGGTTTAATTTAAATACTATCATAGGAGGTCAGTTAAAGGATGATGATGAGCACAAACTATTTTTAATCTATTCTGAAGGAAACTGGGTGGAGTTAAATGATGATTCACCTTATGTAATTATAGGAAATTCAGGTCACGGTAAAACATTATTAAATAGAGTGCTAAACAGCGATTCAACCATGAAGCAGGCGCTAAAAGCTGGATTTCTATCTTTTGATTCTACGAGATGTAGTGCGAATGATGTAGGTTTTCCTATTGATGTCGTACTGTATGAAAAAGACTCTTACGAAATGAAAGAAAATAGATATACAGCCGAAGACATGAAGGAGATTACAGAACTCTGGGATGCCAATTTAAAAAAGGTCTTAAATGAATTGCCTGAGAACTGGATGAAAGATTCTTTTGGGGATATAATAAGTAAATAATTGTCTATGAAATTTAGTGTAAATAGCTCGCTTTCCTATGTGGTTAATGGTCCTACAACGTTCATTTTTAATATTCACGCATTGAATACTACTAGTCAAACAGTTTTGACAGAACAATTAATTGTGGATCCACCCATGGAGATAGAGGAATATAAGTCTCACGATGGAAGCTGTAGATTTGTGCGATTAAAGGTACATCAACCTACTAATTTTACCATTACTTATGAAGCGGAAGTAGAAATGAAGTATACAATTATTGATGAACGTAATTCGGCAAAATTAGTTCCTGTTGTAGAGCTGGATAGCTACATTGCTTCTTTTCTTTACCCAAGTCGTTACTGTCAATCTGATAAATTAACGAAATTTTCTTTTAAAGAATTTGGACACTATCCTTCAATTTATGAAAAAGTATTGGCAATTACAGAATGGATTTATACTAATATTGAGTATATCAGTGGAAGTACGAATGCTCAAACGTCTGCTATGGATACAATAACCGAAAGAGTGGGAGTTTGTCGTGATTTTGCACATCTGGGTATTGCATTGTGCAGAGCATTATCTATTCCTGCAAGATATTTTACAGGATATGCTTATCAATTAAATCCACAAGATTTTCATGCTTGTATGGAGGCTTATATTGATGGAAATTGGATAATATTTGATTCTACTAAGTTGGCTCCGCTCAACGGTTTAATAAAAATTGCAACAGGTAGAGATGCAGCAGATTCTGCTGTTTCGTGCATCTTTGGAAATGCAGCAGGAACTTCAGTCTATGTAAATTGCAACATCGTAGAGGGCTCATTTACCCCATTTAGATATGACGGAAATCAAAAAGGTGTTTCTTTTCAATAGAAATATCAATTAGAAAGTTTTTATATGAGAAATTTTGAAATATACAGATAATTAAAGTGCCTGAACTAATAACCATGCACGACGATCTTGTTTCTTCTTGATGTCCGATAATGCTTTTAGTGCCATTATTCGATCTTCATAACTGCCATATACTACTTGATGCAATCCGTACTTATTAACACCAATAAGTCTGGCATTAAACCCTGTAGCCTTCAGTTTCTTAACTTTTTTGATGGCATTTGCTTTAATTCTATAAGCGCCAGCAATAATATGAAAATCACCAGTGTTATCCTCAGCAGAATTTATTGTAGAAATATCGTGATCGTTATTTATTGTATCCTCTGTTTCTTTAACAATTGTAAGATTGATAGCAGGAAAAGAAGGTTCAAAAGTAGCTTGCTGAAGTTTACTTTCATACAATTTATGACCTTCCAGACGCTCATTCGCATTAAATTGATTAAGTCCTAAAAACCCACCAACACCAAGTGCTATAATAGCAATTGCAGCATATTTTAAGTAAGGTCGCTCTTGTCTTCTTTCTGGAGTAAAAGCAATAGGTGTTGTTTCTTCTATGGCTTCTACTTCTTTTTTATAAACTTCACGAGTTACTTCAACCTCTTCCCGAATGATGGATGGAGAAATAAACGAGTGTAAACCAAAGGCTTCTGTAAGATAATTTGTTTCTTGAGAAGGTTCAAATTGCAATGTGTTTTCTACAGAAGTATAAAAAGAGCCAATTCCTTCTAATTCCATTCGCTGACCATGCGCCATTTTATTGTTTAACGATAAAACATAGCGTTGTATTTTTGCAACCGCATCCGTATAAGATATGTTCTCTGCGGTAGCTAGATAATTGGCTAATAAACCATCATTATTCTGTAATTGACTGTTAAAAGAAATTAATTTCTGAGGAGGAAAAAATGCATGAGTAGATTCTTGAATAACTGCGGGTTGGCGTTTTGTTAAAAATGCACCAAACCCAGGTAATATGACACATTCATATCGATATAGTAACTCGCTTATATATTTTGCAGTAGTATTCATTGCCCCCTCTTAAAAATTGTCAGTTTACAAAAATGATATTTCAAACCATATTTTGATGATCCAAAGGTAAAAAAAATAGAACTTTAGTTGGAACTAAAACCTTTGATTTTATTAACAGTTTTGTTTTTTTTCGTTTCTTGTGCTGACTAATAATAGATTAGATGACTGTCGAAAAACTTATTGCGCTACTTACACTTAAAAAAGCTCCGAATCTAGGAGATAGTTCTATTAAAAAATTAATACGAGAAGTAGGTTCTGCTGAGGCGGTACTGAAAGAAACATCTAATAATCTACTCAAAATTGATGGTATTGGGACTGTAAAAATTAAAGAACTTAAGAACTCATCAAATCACCAAGCTGCAGAAGATGAATTACGCTTTATTATAGATAATGACGTCAACTATATAGCATATGACGAAGATGAGTATCCAGAAAAACTGAAACATTGTATTGATAGCCCGGTGATACTTTTTAGTAGAGGAAATATTAATTTGAAACAAAAGAAAATGCTTAGTATTGTGGGTACCAGAAAGGTAACCAGTTATGGAGTTCGGTTTTGTGAAGAGCTTATCGAAATGCTTGCTCCATTAGATCCGGTTATTATTTCTGGTTTTGCTTATGGCATTGATATTACAGCACATCGCGCCGCTGTTAAATATAACTTACAGACTATAGGGTGTCTTGCTCATGGGTTGAATCAAATATATCCTAAAGTACATAAAAAGTATATGGCTCAGGTGGAGGAACATGGAGGTTTTTTTACTGATTTTTGGAGTACAGATACTTTTGACCGAAAGAATTTTTTAGGCAGAAATCGAATTATAGCTGGGTTAAGTGAAGCCACCGTTGTCATAGAAAGTGCAGATAAAGGAGGTTCTCTGGTAACTGCAGAAATTGCTAATTCGTATAATCGAGAGGTTTTTGCCGTTCCGGGTAGGGCAGGAGACCCATTTAGTAAAGGATGCAATACACTTATAAAGACACAGCGCGCACATATGCTTACAAATGCGGCTGATTTGATCTACATGCTTAATTGGGAACTAGAAGATAAGAAAAAACCGACTATACAGAAACAACTTTTTGTTGAACTAGAAGGTGATGAAAAGAAAATATATTCATTTCTCTCATCTAATGGTAAAGAATTATTAGATGTAATCGCATTACGATGTGAAATCCCAACATTTAAGATAGCGTCAGCACTTTTACAAATGGAATTAAAAGGTGTGATAAGACCTTTACCAGGCAAATTATTTGAAGTAATATAAATGTTTGCAGTGAAGTAAGCCTAACTCAATACTTGGATTGAAGTTAAGATTTTTTCACCATGTTGCAGGAACACCCGTCTCTATATATGAAATTAATTTTTATAGGGCATTTGATTCCCTGAGATAAAGAATTTCATAAGTGCTTGATACTTGGGATTATTTTTGTATTCAATTCCGTTAGGTTTGTATTACAGCGATTTCATATATAACCTGATGTAAATTGAGTATTAACGAATTCGGGATATAAAAATAAGTGTATTTATCTAGTTTATATTGTATCGTTCTTACTTCTTTGAACTTAGGTTAAGCCATTGAAAGTCAAATTATTTGACCTAATTTAATGAAGAGGATGTATAACAGTCAAAAACAGTTGTTTTTGAAACCAAATACTGTATTTTTGCTGACTTAGTTAGATAATTGGATATTTTATATTCCAATCTGTAATCATATTTTAGTAACAAGGAATGAATATAATTTTAACAGGTGTTACCGGGACATTGGGATCAAAGGTACTGCACGAATTATTAGAACAAAAGGCAGATAGTCTGGAAACTATCTACGTATTAGTTAGAAAAAAACAACGCCTTACTCCACAAAAGAGGATTGATAATATGTTAGCGTCTGATGCTACACCTGATTTTATTAAGAATAATTTATCTGCTTTTCAACATAAGATACAAGTGATTGATGCAATATATATGTTAGATCCAGCTTTTTTCTTAAAAAAGAATCAGGACAACTATTTTATTCATTCTGCAGGTTATGTAAATTTATCTTTAGACCCCAATCACAAAAAAGAAATTTTTGAAGAGAATTTTGAATTAACTAAATCTATTTTCAAAAAGTATAGTGAGTATATTCGTAAGTTTATTTACATAAGTACTGCCTTTTCTATAGGTGAAGTGACAGGCCAGATAGATAATGATTATTTATCTTCTGGATCAGGAAAGTATAGAAATAATTATGAAGCATCTAAGCATGCATCAGAACATTTTTTAAGAGAAGAAGCTAACAAAAAAGGAATAGCACTTCAGATTCTAAGACCAAGTGTATTAGGAGGTAATATTTTTGATACTAAGTTTTTTATATCAAAATATATGGTCTTCTATTTATTTGCCAAATTCTTTTATGCAACAAAATCTAATGACACGATAAGAATACAGGCTGGAGAAAAAGTGGGACTTAATATTATCCCTGTGGATTATGCGGCAAAAGTAATTGTCAAGGTTTTTGAATCAGATATAGAGCAGCTTAATATCGTTCATTCTAAAACTACACCTATGGTGAGTGGTATCAAGAAAATTTTAGATACGGTAGGGTTTACTAATTTTAGTATTACAGAAGATATGATTTCTGAAGCCGTTACTTTTGAGTCTAAACTAGAAAAATTTTATTATCAGACGATAGGAATTCACCTGAGTCCCTATTTTAATTCACAGCCTCACGAATGGGATACCACTTTATTAGAAAAAATATTACCAATTCCAGCTTATGATCTCGAAGATTATTTAGTAGGCGCTATAGAATATGCAACAACTAATGATTTTAAAAATCAGCGTTGGTAGCTTAGAGATAGGTTTGTTTCTCTTTAGGTTCATCTAAAAGGCAGATACATAATATGAAGTAAGAATAAAATTTCATTTTTTCAACTGATAATTGAAGATTGTATATTATAATCCATATTCTAAAAGAATTTCCTTTGGTAAATAATACTTTAACTGCCCAGTATTTTTATCGTAATAACTAAAACATTTATAGCCATTAGGTAATTGGTATAATATATTTTTTCTAAAATAGCTTCCTACTTTTTCTATTTTAGAAAAGATAATAGGTGTTACATTGGCCACAATATGATTTGCGTTATAATCAGGATCTTCTTTTTCTGTAAAAAATAGTGCGCCATATAAACCTTCTTTTTCTACAACGATTATATTGTCTAGGGTATTTAATACATCCAGAGAATCATAGATAGGTTCTAAAATTATTTCTTGATATAGTAAATCAAATAAACCTTTTTTATCATCGCTTGTAGTTAAAGCAATCATAGCAAAACGCTCAGAAAGAGCATGGGTTGTAAAAAGTAAATCGTCAAGTAAGATTTCACTAGAAACTTTGGTTTTAAAAATTGCTCTGTTGTATGTATCATACACTTCATAAGTATGATTACCTATATTCTTTAGAATGTACTTATCATTATTATCTTCATATAACCCAATAAATTCTCCTTCAATACCAGATGAAACTGCAAAATTTTCTGTTTTGTTTCCTTTTAAATCATAGACAAGAAAATTATCTCCACTAAACCTAGCAATGATATAGGTCTTATTTTTAAAATTTTCTAAGTCGATTTTTTTATATCTATCCCAGGGAATAAGAGGAACTCCTTTTTTATCTAGGATGCTTTTGTTTCCATTAATTTCAGCAATAAATAAGGTAGGTTGATTTCTATCGGATATGTGTTTTAAAGCATCATATTTTGATGGTGCGACTATCTTTTTTGTTGAGATATTATAAATCCCAAATTTATTGTTCTCTTTTACTTGTATAAAAGGAGTATGTAATGTTTTGTAATCTTTATATCCTGAAAGAATAGTTCTTTGATTTTTATCAATCAAAAAAACAGTATCTTTTATAACTACCTTATAAATGGGGTCATCATTAATAAAAGTGAAGTTTAAAGGTAAAAGATCATAACTAGGTGCAATTAAGATTGTTCCTGCCTTATCTACAAATCCCCATGCTGATCCATTATAAAACGGCGTCTGACTATATGAAAAGGTAATGAAACAACATAAAATCGGTATAATAAACAGACACTTTTTAATATGATATATCATATACTGATTTTATGGATTTTGGTAAATAAAGTTTTTTATTTTCACCAGCGGTTAAATATCCTTTACTGCCATTTGGTAAACTAACAATAAAAGTATTGTATGATTCATTATATTTTTTAATCTTAGAAAAGGTAGGTGTTGTAATTGTTTTGTATTTCAGTTTTCCGTTATAGTCTACAGTAAAAAATTCTAAACCGTATTTTTTATTGACAGCACTTACATAAAAATTACTGTCTTCAATTCTTTGAATCGTATCAAACTGAGGTTCAATGAGAACACTGCTATTTTTAATATAATAAACACCAGTTTTGTTTTGAGCAGTGATATAAGCAAAATTGGTAGTAAGGTTTTTTTGAGGATTGATCAAAGAGAGAATATTATAACCCTTTGGGATATTAATGTCCTCTAACCTCTTACAAGATTTAATTTGATATGTTCCTTCAGTTGTTTTGATTAATTCATCATCGTGTTTGCAACTTAAAGCACCACCAACGACAGATTCCTCCATCTCTGTGACTTCTTCAAATACTATTTCAGAAAAACTATCCTCATTACTTTCTATAACTGGAGTTTTTCTTTTTTTACCATTTATAGAAAGGTAAGTTGTCTGGTAATTCTGATCAGATAATTCTATAATATTTTTGGTTGTCCCTTCTTCCTTTATTTCTGTTATGTAAATATTTCTCCACTTTTTATCGGGAGTTACAATAACCTCATACTGATCATTAATTAACCCTACACCTTGATTATGATCTTTAATTTTGAAAAAGAGTTGATCTTTAGCATACGTATCGGTTATATCTTTATATTTAGTAGGAATTACTTCCTTTTTCTTATCCAGGTCATACACCCCTACATAATCGTTTTTATGACAAATCACAATATTTTTAGTAAGTCTGTATCCATTAAAAGCAGCATAGTCTTCATAATTACTGACCAATAATTCTCCTCGAGCATTTACCAATGATACATTCTTCTGATTAAAACTTTTGAACGCTTTTTTCTTTTCAGGTAATTGAACAGTCTTAGGACTAATACTATCCGACTTTTTTATAATTACTTCAATATCTTGACCGTCAGATAACCCCCAGTTTTTACCATCAAAATAAGGATATAAATCAGTATCCTGTGATAAAATATGACCATAAGATATTAATAAAGCAACGATTAAAGAATATTTCATTTTATTAAATTTAATAATTGGACAATGTATTTTCGCTCTTAAACGTATCATTTTTTAATTAAAATCGACTTATAAAACTAATAAACCATTTTCTCTTAGGATACTGATAGATTCTGAGTACCAAAACACTTCAAAAGCATCAAAACAGCGTTCATAGCTGGTTTTTAACTGTGCAAAGTTACAAAGAGTTGTATTTTCCATAACTGATATTTCCTCTAAGATTTCTAGTAACCATTTCGCTTTTTCTATTTCTACCGAAATTTCTATACTTTCTGAAGCATTATGAAAGGTCATTCGTGAGAACTCAATAGTCTTTCCTTTTTTTGATTTTGTAAAGTGAGAAGTAACAGGTTTACTACCTAACCAAATTATTTTGGATGTTGGTTTTGGTAATGTAGGTGTTTCTGAAGCCAGACAATCATATATAAGGTCACTATGAATTGTAGTTTGTGGAATTTTTAAATCAAACCATTCTTGTAATGGTAGATCAAATCCAATACCGTGCATATAATTGAAAAGAGATTTCTTTAATCCAAAACTAAATTTAGTGTGGTCAATGCCGGTTTCATCTCTAAAATCAATGTCATTATTAGCAAAGGAGATATCTTTATATTCAGGTATGATACCATAATTAGATGGGGTTTCGCCTATCGGACTATGTGTGGTAAGTGCAAATTGATGCCAAAACCCTGATTGTATGATACCCAATTCAAATAATTGTCGCACCATCTCCAAACTGTCAACCGTTTCCTGAATAGTTTGTGTTGGATATCCATACATCAAATAAGAATGTACCATGATGTCCGCTTCTGTAAAATTTCTTGTTACAGACGCTACCTGCGCTACAGTCACTCCTTTATCAATTAATTTTAATAAGCGATCAGAGGCAACTTCTAATCCGCCGGAGACAGCAATACATCCAGATGCTTTTAACAATAAACAAAGATCTTGGGTAAAACTTTTTTCAAACCTGATATTGGTCCACCATGTGACAGTTAATTTTCTTTTTATAATCTCAATGGCTAACGCTCTCATTAAAGCTGGAGGTGCGGCCTCATCCACAAAATGAAATCCCTTTTCTCCGGTTTGCGCAATGATATGCTCCATTCTATCTACCAGTAATTTAGCAGCGACAGGTTCATAGATTTTAATATAATCCAGAGAAATATCGCAGAACGTGCATTTACCCCAGTAACATCCATGCGCCATGGTTAATTTATTCCATCTGCCATCACTCCATAAACTATGCATTGGATTAGCAATTTCTATTACAGAAATATATTTTTCCAGTAATAAATCACTATAATCAGGAGTACCTACTTCACTTTGTTTATAATCCTTTCTAGTAGTGAAATTATTGTACACTACTTTTTTATTTTCTATAAGAAACGTTCTTTTAAAAAGGTTATGGTCAGGGTTTTCCTTTGCAGGATTCAGTATGTTAGACACTAAGAGTTCTATAGGTAGTTCTCCATCGTCTAGCGTGATATAATCAAAGAAATCAAAAACCCGGGTATCAGTAACAGTTCTCAACTCAGTATTAGGGAATCCACCGCCCATAGAAGTTTTGATGTTGGGATATTTTGATTTAATAAACTGCGCACAGCGAAAAGCACTGTATAAATTACCGGGAAATGGTACTGATATACAAACTAATGCAGGTTGTATCAGTTGTAATCTCTCTTCCAGAATTTTTAAAGTAATAGTATCAATGTAAGTTGTTTCTTCTTGTAAATATCCATGGAGTTGATCAAAGCTATTGGCACTTTGACCCAATCGCTCAGCATATCGACTAAATCCAAAATTTTCATCGATACATTCTACAATAAAATCAGATAGATCTTCAAGATAAAGTGTGGCCAGGTGTTTTGCTTTGTCCTGCATACCCATCGATCCAAAAGCCCAATCCATATCATCCAGTTGTTCAAATCTGGAAGCTTTTGGAAGAAAACTTTCAGTTATAATTTGTCTTGCAAATGTCTGTTGTTTCCCTTGTAAAAAGCTGACAACATCTTCGATTGTTTTTATATATGAATTTTTAAGAGCATAGATTCTTTGTGCATTATCTGATCGTATGTCGTCATTTTGAAGCGCAGCTTCGAATAATGCTTCTAATCCTTTTTTAGAATAGAGGTTAAGAATCACCTCAATACCCAGGTCCATCTGAAAAGAGCTAATATTTTTTGTGTTCAGGAATCCCTTTAGATAAGCCGTCGCTGGGTAGGGCGTATTTAATTGAGTAAAAGGCGGTGTTATCAGTAAAAGGTCATTCACAATAAGGATACTTCTTATGAGGTTTTTATATCCGCAAATATACGATGGGTTTTAGCTATAAAGAAAAAGAAAGGGTGATGTAGCGATCTTTCATTGTAAATTGAAAAATAATTTGTATTATTGTGATATCAAAATGATATCATTATGAAAATTGAAAAAAGTATAAAAGTTGCAAATGGGTATATAATGTTTGGAATATTAATTGTTTTAATAGCTGTTTTGCTTGTTGGAATGATTGTAACAGTAAATCCCTTGTTTTTGATTTTATTCCCTTTTATCTTATTGATTGTGAAAGGTTTTTTTATAGTTAACCCTAATAACTCTAAGGTACTAGTGTTGTTTGGTGCATATAAAGGAACTGTAAGAGATAATGGTTTCTTTTGGGCAAATCCTTTTTATTCGAAACAAAAAATTTCTTTACGAGCAAGAAATTTTGATAGTGAACGTGTCAAAGTGAATGATAAGGTTGGAAATCCTATTATGATTAATGTAATTTTAGTATGGAAGGTAAGTGATACATATAAAGCGGCTTTTGATGTAGATCATTATGAAGAATTTGTTAGAGTACAAACGGATGCGGCTGTGCGAAAACTTGCGGGATCTTATCCATATGATAATTTTGATGATGAAATGGCTGAATTAACATTGCGTTCTGGAATGGATGAGGTAAACGAGGCATTGGAAAATGAAATTACAGAACGTCTAGCTATGGCAGGAATACAAGTGCTAGAAGCGAGAATTGGTTATTTAGCTTATGCACCAGAAATCGCAAGCTCCATGCTTAAAAGACAGCAAGCTGTTGCTATTGTAGCTGCCCGTAAAAAGATTGTGGAAGGAGCAGTAGGCATGGTAGAAGATGCTTTATCAAAATTAGCTGCTGATGGTATTGTCGAATTTGATGAGGATAAAAAAGCGTCTATGGTTAGTAATTTAATGGTAGTTTTGTGTGGCGATAAAGAAGCTGTCCCTGTCATAAATGCAGGTTCTTTAAATTAATATTATGAGTAAGAAGAAATCATTTGCCCTACGGATTGATCCGGAAACCTTCAAGTCAATTGAAAAATGGGCAGATGATGAATTCCGAAGTGTTAATGGTCAATTAGAATGGATGATTCATAAATGTTTGAAAGATGCGAAAAGATTAAAAGATAAAAAGAAAACTGAAGGAACTATCAATGGAGATGAGAAATAGTAGCTAAATCTTTTGAAGTGTTAAAACCAATAAACTAATTTCATATAGCTACCTTTCTTTGATATTCTTTTTATATGATAAAAAACCAAAACTCTTTAGAGTTCTCGTATGCGACTTAGAACTTATAACCTATTTTTATTAGTAAATATCTTGGTAGCAAACGATATGAGGTACTTGATATAAAAGTATCGGTAATATTATAATCACCATACCTGCTTGTATTAAATAAATTATTCCCAATTAAGGAAAAACTCATGCGTGTATTTTTTGGCTTATACCTAAGCTCCATATCCATAAAATAATAACTGTTATCATTATTAGAAAGATTACTAAAATAATAACGTTCACTCTGGAATTCAAGTGTAAGTCTGGGGTCGACATAAAAAGAAAGATCTAAGAAAGAAGTATTTTCTGTAGCTTTGTTTTTACTGGCAGTAGTATTAATTTTATTAATATCCCAAGTAGTACCAAAATGATAATTGAATATTCCTTTAAAACCAGATCTTAATTCAAAGCCTATAGTATATTTCTCAAATTCTACTATTCTCAAATCAGAATCGTTTACTATATTTTTATACTCCGATACTGAGTACTCAGTTTTTAACTTAAAATTATTTCTAATTAACTTAATATAGCGTTCTATATGAACGTTTGCTCTATAAAATTCTCTGTTATTAATTTTAATTTTAGTGCTCTGTGTATAATTTGGTTCTATTTGCAAATTTTCACTTAAAAAATCAGAGTCCTTAACATAGGAAATTGAAATATTAGTAATAAATCGACTGCCGTAATTACCTATGTTATATCCTGCAAAGAGCTTATTAGAGTTCCATTGGTTAAAAGTTCCAGTTCCTCTGGAAAAATTTCTAAATCCAGTAAGGGCGTAATTGCTATAAACATCTGGTAAATTAGCATTAGAGGCTTTTTTTTCTGCAAAAGCAAAAAGCTTTTGGTTATCATTAATTTCCCAATTAAAATTAACCGTAGTATTAATCAAAAAGGGGGTTTCTTTTTTTAATTGTGTATCTTCTTGCAGTTCGTTTATTAATTGGTGACCTTCTAAATTTAATGCAAGATCAATATCTCTTAACTTTTTGCGATACCCAGCTGTAACATATATATCTTGTACCTGATAGGTTATTTCATTGGTATAGTCATTAGCATTAGTAAAATTCTGATCTTGATTTAGTAGAAGGCTTGATTGTAAATGATCTTTTCTGTAAGTATATCCCATACTAATATCTAATAAATCATCATTTTTTTTTCGATCTAATACATGTGATTTTAAGCCAAAAAAATCAAACTTATTTTCATTTACTTGTTGGATATTTGTGGTTTCTCCACTATTTGGAAATAATTCTTCGAATAGAAATTGATCATTATTATATATTTCCGGTCTTTTTTCACTTATAAATCTACTTGATAAAATCAATACTTTAGCATCCCTAAATCTATTGCTATATTTAATCATGTGATCATGTAATTGATTAGAGTCATTAAGAGACTCATTATTTTGTTGATCGTTAAAAAGTAGACTAGTATTTGTGGTAAAATCCGAATTATTGTACTTTCCTTCATAAAGAAGTGATTGGGCATTAGAAATATCATAGTTTAATTCTATACTACCATATCCAACAGCAGTATTTTTTATTAATTCATATGATTCGCTATTAGTAAACGAATCTTCTGAGAGTGCTGTAAAGGTATTTGTACCATTTCTAAAAAATGAGGCATCATCAGTGTTAAAAAGCCCAAGTATTTTGAGATTAATTTTTTTAGATATCTTGAAAATTGAATTAGCAGAAGCTAATTCCGCATTATTAAAATTGGTTCTTGATTTTTTTAAACCAGGTACAGAAAATGGCAAATCAATAAACGAGGTTGTAGTCTGGTTTTGGCCTATGGAACCTGGCTCATCTGTATCGTTTTGCGCATATATTAACCCTTTTACATCTTCTGTCACATCCTCTCCGATATTGTTGAGACTACTAATAATAAAGTAAATGTTTTTTTTTCCAAAATTAGAGAGAACAAGATCTACATCATATTGGTTTTCTGATATAAAACCATATCCTGAGGCTATATTACCGAACCAATCTCTTTTGAAGTCTTCATCCAGTTTTAAGTTAATCGCTACTTTTTGACTTTCTTCAATTCCTTTTAAGAGTTTATTGTTAGAATAGCGTCGTAAGACCTCGACTTTATTTATTGCGTTTACATCTAGGTTTTTGGTCAATAATTTATATCCTTTTTTAAAAAAATCATCCCCTTCTACCATTACTTTTTCTACCTCTTTTCCATCCACTTTGATCGTCCCATTTTCTAAAACATCAACTCCGGGGAGTTTTCTAAGTAAATCTTGTACGACGGTCTCTTCTCCTTGTTTAAAAGAGGACGCGTTAAAAACAATGGTATCTTTTTTTTCTGTAATCGCGAGTTCTGAGATGATGATGACCTGATCCAATTGTGTAGGAGCATCGTATAATATAACATCCTCTAACTTTTGATCACCCTGCTTAATAATTACAGGAATGTCTATAGTTTGATACCCTAATGAGGAAAAGCTCAGGGTTGCCTCACCTAGAATATCAGTCTTAATATGATATTTGCCAAGTGCATTTGTATGGGTATAGGCAACTATAGAATTACTAGGTAGCTGCTTTAGGTAGACATTAACTGATTCTATAGGCTGAGATAGGCTATCGGATATACTACCTGACAAAATGGATTGTGCAGATAAAAAGTTGCCTAATAATAAATATATTAGGCAACTATAAAATTTTAATAAATAGGTTATAGGCAATGTGTTATCTATTTATACCGTTCTATTAGATAATTATCAGGATCAGGGCAGGTAGTACAATCAGGACCTTTGAAAACTAATTTAGCACCCTTAGGTATGCGAGATTGTGCAATTGCCATCTGATCATCAAATGCATTCTTTACAGCGTTTTTATACACCTCAAAGTTTTTTGTATTTTTTTGATTTGGTTTTTTTAGATTTTCTTGCAGTATTTTTTGATCTGGTTTTAAATCAATTTTTGAGATTCTAAATCTATATTTGCCAGTGGCATCTATAACATCCATAATCAGGCCAGGTAAACCATTAAGTTTCCAAGGTCCTATATCAACAGGGATATCTGAGGTAAACCAAGCTGTATAATCTCTTCCTCTAAAGGTGGTTGTAGCTTTTTGACAGCTAAAGCCCTCAATATCTTTTTGTTCATCATACAGCACCCATATGATAGGTTCTAATGTGTTTTTTATTTCATAGGTGGTTTCCGCTATTTGTTCCTTAAACAAAATTTCATTTTGTTTCTTATCTATATAATAATAATCATAAAAACCTTTGCTAGGCATCTTTTTAGAGCTTCTGATGATTCCCTCTCGATCCATCTCTCCTTCTTTATAAGCCTCAGTTAGTTTTTTTCCTTTTCCTAATTCTATAAACAGCGATTGTTCTGTATCAAAATATAGTGCTTGAGGAGTAGCCCATAATTCCCCAGCTACATTGTTTAGTAACTTGTCATAATGTATGATACCCGATTGAGCTAGCGTAACATTTGCTAGCATAAAAGTGAAGTAAGGTATTAATGCTTTCATATTTAAATTAAAAACCATTTCTGTAATTGTTTATTTGTTAACAAGGCATTTGAATTGTATAGGATATTTGCCCATCATTACTTGTAAATGTTTCATATCTTACACACGTAGTATCTTCGATATCTGATGTGTTATCAATATCTAAAGAATTACATTCTGTTGCTGAAACAGCATAGTTTCCAGCTAAAAAGGCTAAGGTTAAAATGATATTTTTCATACTATAAAGTTTTAAAATTTAAGATTAAAAATTGATATAAAGATTGTATATATTACAGAAACGGTTTTTAAAGAATAAAAACAATTATGATCCTGAAAATTCAGAGGGGTAAATCATAGACGATAGTCAAATATACTTGTATAACTTTATTAAAAAAATCTTTACTTTCTTTTTTTTGAGGGTTTTTCCCTACAATTTATAGGGAAATATTTATTTTATTATAATGAATCAATATTCCTATTAATAAATACCAAGGGTGATTTTATGCAGTAATAATGAGAATATTATTTTCAATAAAATTCTAAATCACCCCACCACAGACTTTTAATCTCAATATCTTTTTTACAGATTGCATTACTTGTTTTTTATACTGGGGATCTGTCTTCATAGCTGTAAGTACTGCATTGATGGTTTTTTCTTCATCCTGAGGCATCAGAATAAGGTCGCAACCTGCCTTAGATGCCAATAGTGGAGCATTATCTAATATAGTGACAGCCTTCATAATATTAAGGGCATCAGAAATAATAATTCCTTTAAAACCCATTTCTTCTTTTAGTAATCCTGTTATTATTTTTCTTGAGCAACTGGATGGTAAACCGTTCGTTCCATATTTTTCATTGTTTTGTATAGTGATATGTGCGATCATAATAGATAAGACTCCATCTTCAATAATTTTTTTGTAATTATCTACCTCTTGCAGTGGACCATCAATATATACACTTTGCTTATGGGTATCTCCTTTGACCAATCCGTGTCCGGGAAAATGTTTTGCTGTAGCAATAATACCACCTTCCTGTGTGCATTTGATAAATTGATTTGCTAATGTAATCACAGTAGTTTTATCACTACCATAACTTCTGGATTTAATTGCCTCATTGCTGGCACTAATATCCAGTACTGGAGCATAATTATGGTGCACACCAATTTCTCTAAGTTCACTATTGATTATATTGACAACTTCATCAGATTGTGCTTCAGTTTTAATATCAATGGTTTTGCCTACATCTTTTGCTCCCTTAATTCTACTCGCAAAAAGACTAGGCTCTGCATCCATACTAAACAGTAAGGGTAGTGTTTTATTTTTTGCAGAAATAGCATTTAGCAGATTAATACTTTCTGTATGTTTAGCCTTCGTACCTTTTAGAAAAATAACCCCGCCTATAGCATCTGCATTTGCTAACTTTTCTACGGTTGCCATAGGTTTTCCAAGCTCTCCGGCAGAACTGATAATCATCTGAGCCACTTTTTGTCGGTCATTAAGGCGCTGATAGATAGAGTCAACGGTGTATTCCAGCTCAGAATTATAAGTGTAAAAATCCTGTAATGTAAATTTCTGGATTTGAGCCGAGCTAGAAAAATAGCATAAAAACGTTATTGTGAATAATAGAATAAGATTTCGCATAAGTGAGAACATTGTATGTTATAGTTGGTCTTTTATTTAAATTTTAGAGAATTGTTTCTGGTAATACATCAGAGACTCCTCGTCTAAGGTTTGTGATTTCTGTTTTTTTATCAAAAATCAACATTCGATAGGGATGCCGTCTATCTGTCCCCATTCACTCCAAGAACCATCATATACCTGAAGTTTTTTATATCCGCACATGTGAGCGGCTACTAAAATAATACAAGCGGTAATCCCAGAACCACAACTAAAGATCAGTCTTTTATTTTCAATATCAAAATCGTCAAAGATTTCGTTTAATTTTTCTTTAGGTAGTAGATGACCATTGTGTAATAGCCTAGTGTAAGGTAGGCTAAAAGAATTAGGAATGTGACCGCTTTTTAGATCATTTCTGGGCTCCGGAGCAGTTCCATAAAACCGTCCATGTGATCTGGCATCTAGAATTATAGAGTCTGAAGCATTTGTTTCAGAAAGCATTTTAGCTAGATCCACAACCATGGCTGAATTATAAATAGCCTTAAAATCCCCTTTTTTATAGTGAAGCGGATTTTTTGGTTTAGTTTCTGTAGGTAATGCTTGCTTCATCCAAGCGGGTAAACCGCCATCTAGAATTGCCACATTTTTATGTCCCATAATTGTGAACATCCACCATGCTCTCGGACTAGAGTAGATCCCATGTGTATCATAGATTATAATTTTATGATGGCTACATATTCCAAGACTTCTGCAGGCAATTTCAAATTCTTGTGCAGAAGGTACCATGTTTGGAAGATTGGTATTGGTTTCCGAAAATGATTTTTTAATATCAAAAAATCGCGCTCCTTTAATTTGGAGCCCTGGATTATTTGCAGTTTCTTCAGAAGTTACTTTTTTAATAGTAGCATCCAGAATTATAAGATTAGGATCATCAAGCTGTTTTAAAAGCCAATCAACAGATACCTTGGGTGATGGAAGTGGTATCATACTTTTTATCCTTGAAATTTATCAAGTGTCGCTTTTGTTTGCTGATGTAGTTTTTTCTTAAAGAAATTAGTACCTCCTAGCAATTTTCCTTTCCATCCCATTGCCTGAGATGCCCATTTATGTAAATCAAAATAATCAGTATGTTTACTGATTTTACCATCTTTAAACTCAAAACTGGCATCAATGATATTATGTACAGATCTTCCAGTTTGACTAAAATTGTACCATGCCTCCCAATGCGCAGACCCTGTTTGTTCGTTTGCTTTAATATTAGAAAATTCTACTTTTGTGCCCTTTCCATTTTTACAAAGCATCAACCACATTTTTTTAGCCCTTTCTCCTTCTAATTTTCCAAAGGCAGGATCTTCAAATACAACATCATCGTGATAACAGGATATCATTTGTTCTCCATTACTTTCTTTCAAACCTGTATAGAATTTTTTAATCAACTCTGTAGTTTCCATATGTGATTATTATTAGTAGCTTATATTGAATGCATTGATTACAAACACTGGTTTAATCTAATTTTTCAGATAATTTTTTAAAAATATTTTTCGGATTTTTATTTTCATATAATATAGCATGTACCGCATCAATGATTGGTGTTTTTGCTCCATTAGATTCATTCATCTTGTAAGCACTTTTTGCTGCATAATATCCTTCTGCTACCATGTTCATTTCCATCTGAGCACTTTTAACAGTATACCCTTTACCAATCATATTACCAAACATACGATTACGAGAGAAAATAGAATATCCTGTAACTAATAAATCACCTAAATAGGCAGAATCATTAATATTACGCTTCATTTTATGGACCTTTTTGATAAAACGCTTCATTTCTCGGATTGCATTGCTCATTAATACACTTTGAAAATTATCGCCATAACCCAATCCGTGTGCTATACCGGCAGCGATAGAATAAATATTCTTCAACATAGCAGCATACTCAGTACCAATAATATCATCACTGATCTTACAATTTATATATTCACTTTGTAAGTTATCTGCAACCACTTTTGCTTTAGACTCATCATTACAAGCGATGGTTAGATATGATAAACGCTCTAAGGCAACCTCCTCAGCGTGGCAAGGTCCTGTAATGACTCCTATATTATCAAAATCAATAGTATATTCATCATGAAAATGTTCTCCCACAATTAATCCTGTTTCAGGAACAATTCCTTTGATTGCCGAAAAGATAACTTTATCGTGTAATGATACAGTCAGTTTCTGTAATTCACTATGCAAAAAAGCGGAAGGTATAGCAAAAATTATATAATCAGCATAGGCAACAGCTTCATTAATATCATTAGTTAATTTTAATTGGTCTAGCTTAAACTCTACAGAACTTAGATAATTAGGATTATGACGTTGTCTTCTTAGGTGTTCTAATGCATATACGCTGCGCATATACCAACCTACTTCGTTTAAATTTTCAGTCAGCATTTTTACAATAGCTGTAGCCCAACTACCACCACCAATTACTGCAAATTTTAGTTTATCACTCATGGAAAAAGATTGTGGGTTCAAAAATACGGAAAATACTAATGAGTGTAAGTATTTGTTAAACAATAGTTTGTGAGTTTGGCACGTCTTTTGGTTTCTGTTAATTGAAATTGAAAACACATAGCTTATGAAAACTTTAAAATTACTTTCGGCTTTTATTATTGGTTCTTTACTATTAACTTCTTGTGTAGCAGAAGTGATTATAGAAGATGATATTCTTATTGAAGAACCTTCGATTACATTAAATCAATTATTAAATACCTATGAGATTTGGTATGTTGATATAGAACGTACTCAGGGAACAGGTGAAATTCCTTTTCTCCAGAAAGCATTTACTGTTTCTTTTAAAAATGGAGTATTTTATGCAAATAATAATCTGGTAGGAATTGGTAGTAACGGGAATGGCTTTGGATTGGACGTGGGTTTTTATGATACCAATAGAATGCAGTTAGATATTGACCATGATATAGACGGATTTTATGATCTTACGGTAGTGCAAATATCCAATAACGAAATAAAATTGATTGATCGTGTAACTAATACTAGTTACTTTTTAGAAGGATATCAACGAAATACATTTGATTATGATTTAGTATTTTATGATAACATCCATTACTTTTTACACGAGTACAGAGCTTGGGAAAAAGTGTATACAAGTCAGTTTGGTGCTCTAAATGAGTTTGATAATGAGAATTATTTGAAGTTTTTATATCAAGGATCAGGGGATAATTTTAAAAGCTCAAAAGATATTAATAATCTGAATATCAATGATATATACTACGATTATACAGGTTATTATGCAATAGATAATATTGCAAATACTGGGTACACAAAAATTTTAACACTTGATTACGATTTTTTAGGCAATGAATATTTCGAGTTAACCGTTATAAATGATAAAGAGATTAGATTATTTCATCCATCATCAGGAACAATATATGAATTTATAGGAAGAGGATTTCTTGAATTTAAAAGTACAGAGAATGGGAAGTCAGCACAAAACGACAAAAAAAGAATGAAAAAAGCTGATTTTATGAAACTTTCAAAATAAAAGTTTACTAAACAATATTTAATTTTTTTTGGTTGGTTATTTAGTTGGAAATCGTTCAACAAGAGAAATCTTGTCTGAGCGATTTCTTTTTAGTGAAACTCTGATTCTAAAGTCCTATGTATACAGATAATTGAACTAGATTCTATGTAAAACAAGATCCTTCATTTTTTATAATTATTGCGGATAAGATACTAGGAACTTATTACTTTCTTATAATAAAAAAATGATAAAATAATTGGAAACTAAATTAGATACATAAACTTCTGTATTTTTATATTTTAAAATTATACGTTTTATGTCTATTCAAAAACCATTCAATCTCAATAAGTGGATTGAAGAAAACAGAGATGTTTTAAAACCGCCTGTAGGGAATAAAAATCTATACAAAGATGCAGGTGATTATATTGTAATGATCGTTGCAGGTCCTAATGCAAGAAAGGATTATCATTATAATGAAACTGAAGAATTGTTCTATCAGTTAGAGGGCGAGATCGAAGTACATGTGCAGGAAGATGGTAAAAAGGTAACGATGAAGTTAGGTCCTGGAGATATGTATTTACATCCTGCTAAGGTTCCTCATTCTCCCGTTCGTCAGAAGGATTCTATTGGATTAGTTATTGAAAGAAAGAGAACGGATCTTGGGGCTGAAGACGGTTTGTTGTGGTTTTGTGACGTGTGCAATCATAAATTACACGAAGTATATTTTAAATTAGATGATATTGAGAAAGATTTTTTAAAACATTTTAAAGATTTCTATGGTGATAAGGAAGCCAGAACATGTAATAATTGTGGTACAATTATGCCAACCGATACCCGATTCGTATTAGAAGGATAAATATAAATTATTAGTAAATTGATGTTTTTATAAGCGTTTACATAAAGAATAATTAATTATCGATAATAAAATAAGGCAAAATTTAATATATTTTCAAAAGAATGTATCTTTGCTTTTTTATAATTAACTCAATTTACTATGGCAGCAATAGCATCAGATTTTGGAATAGAAAAGGCATTAAATCAATTAGGGATTTCTGAATTTAATAAAGGTACTTCTACGGGATCTGATTGGTTTTCTGGAGGAGATGAGATTTCATCTTATTCTCCAGTTGATGGTCTGTTAATAGGAAAGGTAACAACTACTACTAAAGAAAATTATGAGCAGGTATTAGAAAAAGCACAAGTAGCTTTTAAAGAATGGAGAACCGTGCCCGCTCCACAAAGAGGAGAGATCGTACGCCAGTTTGGAGAAGAGTTGCGTAAACTAAAAGAACCTTTAGGAAAATTAGTTTCTTATGAGATGGGGAAGTCTTATCAAGAAGGATTGGGAGAAGTACAGGAGATGATTGATATTTGTGATTTTGCAGTCGGTTTATCAAGACAATTACATGGGTTGACGATGCATTCTGAACGTCCCGGGCATCGAATGTATGAGCAATACCATCCATTAGGCATAGTTGGAATTATTTCAGCATTTAATTTTCCAGTAGCGGTTTGGGCTTGGAACACAACACTGGCTTGGATTTGTGGAGATGTATGTGTTTGGAAACCAAGTGAGAAAACACCACTTTGTGGAGTCGCCTGCCAAAATATAATAGCAAAGGTTTTAGAAAAAAATAATGTACCAGAAGGGATCTCTTGTCTGGTTAATGGAGATTACAAAGTCGGGGAGATGATGACTACAGATAAGCGTATCCCATTAATTTCTGCAACAGGTTCTACCAGAATGGGTAAAATTGTTGGTGCCACTGTTGGAGGACGTTTAGGAAAATCATTACTAGAGTTAGGAGGTAATAATGCTATCATTGTTACACCAGATGCAGATATTAAGATGACAGTAATAGGAGCTGTATTTGGAGCAGTGGGAACGGCAGGACAGCGGTGTACCTCTACACGACGATTAATTATTCATGATTCAATTTATGAAGGAGTTAAAAAAGCAGTAGTAGATGCGTATGCACAACTAAACATAGGCAACCCACTGGATGAGAATAATCATGTAGGTCCGTTAATTGATAAAGACGCGGTAAAGGGGTATGAAGATGCGTTGGTAAAAGTAGTAGAAGAAGGTGGTACTATGGTAGTAGAAGGAGGAGTACTTTCTGGCGATGGATATGAAAGTGGATGTTATGTAAAGCCAGCAATTGCAGAAGCAGAAGGTTCTTACAAAATTGTACAGCATGAAACATTTGCACCTGTATTGTATTTATTAAAATATACTGGAGATGTGGAGAACGCCATTGATATTCAGAATGGGGTTGCACAAGGATTATCCTCAGCGATTATGACCAATAATTTGCGAGAGGCTGAGCGATTTTTGTCTGTGGCAGGTTCTGATTGCGGAATAGCTAATGTAAACATAGGAACATCTGGAGCAGAAATTGGTGGAGCCTTTGGCGGGGAAAAAGACACAGGTGGAGGAAGAGAGTCAGGGTCCGATGCCTGGAAAATATATATGAGACGACAAACAAATACTATAAATTATACTACAGAATTACCGTTAGCGCAAGGTATTAAGTTTGATTTATAAATTGTTTTTTGATGCTTAAAGGGGGGTGATTTTTTATGGTCTGTGTATCTTAGCAGTGTAAAAGAAGCAACCTTTCCTATAAAATTGCATCTAATAAATACTTATGAATACTAAGAAACTGCTAATAGTATTGTTATTAATTTGTACTTCTTGTTCAGTAGATATCGACAATGACGAAGTAACTACAGATCCTGTTTTTTGTACAGAAGAGCTTCGTTACGGCCTAGAAATCACCGTTAGGTCTGCTGCTATTGATACTAATGCTATTATTATAAAAGAGGGTATTACTGTAGTAGCAAAAGATGGCGAATACAGCGAAAAATTAATAAATATAACGGGAACAGATGCTTTTATTGGAGCAGCAGAACGACCAGGTAATTATTTTATAACCATACGTGGGGAAGGTTATAAAACCTATACATCTTCTGATCCTATACTTGTAGAGAGCGATCAATGTCATGTACTCACCGAAAGTCTAGAAATTATACTTTCTCAATAGTTTGCAATTCATAAATATCTAGTTTAAAGCGACTTGGTAAAATCATTTTATTGTTGATTTTGATTAAATTAGAAAATATTAAACAACTGTTATTTTGTTTTTTTTTAACAGTTTATCCGTAATTATTAAATTAATTTAGTGGTTATTCACATAAATTAACTCAAAATGTATTTAAATTTACACAATTTTAGAAAAGGTTTTCTTGCCTTTTTTACATTGTGTTTGTGCAGTACGATAAATGCGCAGACACCAAAAACAACTCAACAAAATATTAAAAAGGGTCATGCACTGTACAAACAGATTAAAATGTTTGATAGTAAAAAAGGCTCTGCAACAACTAAGATAGAGCGAGTAGCTGATGATGCTGTGGATCGTGCTAACTACGAATTCGAACGTCTAAAAGATCCAAACACGGGTAAAATTCCGGATGGAATCAGAAAAGCTGAATTTCAGTTCTCCAGTAAAATAGCATTGGGAACAGATGTAAAAAATGCGGTCTCAAATGGACAACAGCAAAAATCAAATTCTAATTTTTCTTATTGGACAAAAAGAGGTCCATTTAACGTAGGAGGTAGAACAAGGGCCTTAGCTATTGATTACACAAACGAGAATGTAATTCTTGCAGGAGGGGTATCTGGTGGACTATGGAGATCTGAAAATAATGGTGAAACTTGGAGAAAGATTACACGATCGTTTCAAAATCCAAGTATCACAGGTATCATACAAGACCCCAGGCCTTCACAAAGCAATACGTGGTATTACATATCAGGAGAACGTTATGGAAATTCGGCCAGCGCTGGTGGAGCCTTTTATCAAGGTACTGGAATTTATAAATCACAAGATGGAGGTCGTACCTTTGAAAATCTAAGATCTACTAATGATGAAGATCCAGGTTCATTCTCGTCTCTTGACCTGCTTAATTCTATTGCTATTAATCCGGTGAATGGAGAAGTGTATGTAGGTTCCATTACCGGGATCCAACGTTCTACAGATGGAGGGAATTCTTTTACAGAAGTTTTATCAGGTGGTTTTGATGCTAAAGCAGAAGTAGTGGTAACTTCCACAGGTATATTATACGCCACCTTAGATTCTGATAGTGATCCAGGTACAGGGTTCTTTACATCATCAGATGGAATAAACTGGACAAATATAACTCCAGTAGATTTTGTTCCAGATTTTGGTAGAACCGTGATTGAAATTGATCCATCTGATGAAAGTATTGTTTATTTTCTATCACAAAATAATAGTGGTATAGGAACAGCTGCTCTCTTAAATAAATATAATTCGACTCCAACCGATACAGAAGAGATATGGATAGATCTAAGTAGTAATTTACCTTTTGGTATCGGAGGAAGTGTAGGTAATTTAAATCTGCAAGGTGAGTATAATATGGTATTAGAAGTGCACCCTACAGATAGTAATATTATTTTTGTAGGAGGGACTAATATATATAGATCTACTACTGGATTTACAACACCAACAGGTCAAGATAGCTGGATTGCAGGATATTCTCCATTAAATAATGTGAGTTTATACACGAATCAGCACCCTGATCAACACGCCTTTCTTTTTTACCCATCAAACCCTAATAAGGTATTGTCTGGAAATGATGGAGGCGTATATGTAACAGAAGATATTTTAGCAACAAATCCTGGTGTTGAGCCAGTCACTTGGGTTGATCTTAATAATGGATATCTTACTACCCAGCCTTATCACGTTGCTTTTGATCCAGAGCCTAATACAGACGATTTGGTTGCTGGTTTTCAGGATAATGGTACCTGGTTTACTAATAGTACAGAAACAAATGCTGTTTGGGAAGAAGATTTTGGTGGAGATGGAACGTACAGTGCTATAGCAGATGGAGGACTAACTCGTTATGTTTCTTCACAACGGGGAAACGTTTTTCGATTTAATTTTGATGAGGAAGGTACATTCGAATCCTTTTCAGCTGTAGAACCAGCAGCAGCAGGTGGATTTTCATTTGTGAATCCATTTGTTTTGGATCCTAATAACGATAATATTATGTATATGCCGGCACTTACTACGATCTGGCGTAATAATGATCTGGATGGGCTTCCATTATTTACTAATGGTGCTGCTACAGAAAACTGGGTAAATATTACCGCTTCTAATACACCGGATGGTTCTACGATTACTTCTTTGGATATTTCTAAATATCCTGTTGCTAATATTTTATATTATGGTACAAATAGTGGTTTGATATTTAAAATTGATAACGCTAATATAGATGATCAAATCGCTGAAGACCTTGCTACAGGAAAAGGATTACCTGTGGGAACTGTTAACGATATTAATGTAGATCCGTCAAACTCTGATAGAGTGGTTATTACTTTTTCTAATTATGGAATTCCAAGTTTATTTATTACCGAAAATGGAGGAGAAAGCTGGACAGATATAAGTGGAAACTTAGAAGAAAATAGAGACGGAACCGGAACAGGCCCATCCGTAAGAAGTACTGCTTTTTTAGGAGCAAGTCGTTCTACTCAATCTAACGGACAAACTATATTTGCTGCGACGAGTACGGGACTCTATTATACAAATCGCCTTAATGGGCAAAATACAGTGTGGAGAAAAGAAAACAATGTAATTGGTGACGCTGTAGCAGATGAGGTAGCTACTAGAAAAGATGGGTTTATTGCACTTGCAGTGCACGGAAATGGTTTGTTTAGTGCACGCCTTCCCGTTATAACTCCACTTCCTGAAGCTTCCTTGACCGCCACCTTTTTATTAAATGATATTTTTATTGATGAAGGTGAAAGTCAAGAAATAAGTATTGATATTACTGATTTATTTGTACAATCTGAGGGATTACCCATAGAGATCGAATTAACCAATTCTAATCCTGAACTGGTTACAGTTACAAGATCAGACGAAACCCTTCTCGTATCATATGCGGGTGAAAATATTGGTCAGGCAGCGATTGGTTTAATTGCTTCTTCTGGAGAAGAACAAGTTTCTGAGGGCTTTACAGTAACAGTTTCTGAGCCATCAATCTATGAGCAAACTAATGCAATTATTAGTAGTTTGCCATCTCAAAATTTTCTGGATTTTGGAGCTGTTGTTCAGGCTGCCGATGATTTTACGATACCAGAGGGTAATGTTTGGAATGTGGACAGAATCATTGCTTTTGGAGGGGCAAATGGCACTCCTATTTTTGATAGTGTAAGTATAGAAATTTATGAAGATACTAATGGTATACCAGGAGCTTCAATTTATAACAGTGGTGCAATTGCCCCGGTATCAGAATTAGATAGTCCTACTCTTTCAATAACATTGCCTGAGGCGGTACGCTTAGAAAGTGGTAATTATTGGATATCCATTTATGTTAATGTAGCGTTTGATGGAGAAAATCAATGGTTCTGGAGTTCACAAAATAATGAAGTAGGTGCAGAAAGTCAATGGATTGATGTGGCAAATCTCTTTGGTGTAGGAGCTACTGAATGGATTCCAGCTTCTGTTGCACTGGGTAGAGATCCGTTAGATCAGACTTTTCAGATTTTTGGGGATATAGAAGACGTGGGGATTACCCCTAATGGAGCAGAAATAAACGAACAAGAACCTTTAGCAGTATTAACCTCTGAAATTAGTTCGTTAGTGTGGCCTAATCCTTCCTCAGATCAGTTTACATTTAGTTTTGAAGCGCTTGACTTAGGAGAAAGGATATCAATTCAAATATTTGATATTTCTGGAAAATTAATTCATAATGCATCAAACCTAGATGTAAAAGAAAACCATCTATGGAATGCTTCTAATATGAATTCAGGGTTTTATTTCGTGAATTTATCTAGTGATGTGTCTAGTAAAAGTTTTAAAATTATTAAGAATTAAAATTTATAAAATGAAGAAGCCGTTAATTTTTTTTAACGGCTTTTTTTAATTTAGAATAATGAAAAGTATGAATCGCATCATTTGTTTTCTGACGATAATTGTTTTAATTTCTTGTAAATCTAATACGACCATAGCTCAGCAAAATGAAAGTGATTCCATATCAAAACCTCCGGTCGAAAAACCAAAATTCTATGAGGTTAATGCACCTCAGGTTGATCCTAATACAATTATTTTTAAAGGAATTATTACGGGTAAAACAACACAGCAAGATGTATGCGGAAAAAAGAACCTTAATACTATAGAAATAAAAGTTACTAACGTTGTTGCTTCTGGTGCCGGATTATCTTCAACTTTAACAATAGGAAATCATATTTTTTTAGTCCATATAGATAAGATTGCTAAACGTATAAAAAAAATGACTAATAATAGTACAATACAGTTTATTGCAAAAGAAAAATTATGTCAAGATATGAGCACTACTTCTTATGAACTTATAGAAATGAAGTAACGCTTGTAACTAACTTTATAATTTCTTTTATTTATTGTATAACCAGACAATGATTCCAATAATGGTAACAATTAATAAGATAAAGAAAAATATTTTCCAGAACGAATAAGGTCTTTTACCTGAAATATTACCGGTTTGCCCATTTATAAAGAAATGATATTTTTTACCACTGTATTTATATGAACTAATATATACAGGGAGCAGTATATGTTTAAAAGTTTCTTCTGATAAACTCATATCGATAGAGTGAACTCTTTGTGTGTCACCTCCGATATCAGTGCGTGCCCATGAGCGAGCAATATTTTCAGCTTCGCGTGTAGAGGACAAATGACCATCTTTTAACGGAATAGTATATTTTTCAGTTACAAAACCTGCTAAAAATGATGTATTAAAAGGTTCTAATGCATCTAAATTCCAGTGCGCTATTTTGGTGGGTATTGTATTTTGTTTTTGTGCTGATGCTTTAATAAGCGTATCATCTACAAAACCTTTAATACTTCCATTGCTCTGGGTCCATCTCGTTCTTCGTTCCTGTCTGGTTCTACGTACTGATTTTCCATTGACGGTGGTAGTATATGGAACGCTTACATAGTAGTAATCACCACGTTCTCCTGTATAGTCAGCGTATAATTGTGCGTCAAAAGTCCAATATGGTAGATACAGCCCTTTGGTATATTCTGGGTCTAATGCTGCTTTTTTTAAATTGTTAGGAGCAAACCAGAGTCCCTTTACCCATTTTGAAAATATTTGATGCGATTGTTTTTGATCAAATTGAAAAGGGAGCACAGCACCAGGTAGAATCCAATCCTCTTTATATGCATCTTCTACAATTAGTGGCATCGTACAATATACACAATGTAGAGATTTATAATTTTCCTCTACATGCTGGTTAGCACCGCAATTTTTGCAATGTAGCATGAGTATCTCTTCAGAATGGGATACCGATCCCATTTCTGAAAGATATGGTTTAAGTTCTAGTTCTTTAAATCCATCTTGATGAGGAATAATTGTTTCTTCATGCCCACAATAATCACACGTTATCTGAGTGGTTCCTGGTTTATAGGTTAACTCAGCACCACAATTAACACAAGACTTTTTTTGTTCAGAAAATGCTTTTTTTTCTTCTTCCATAACATGGTCATTCTGATGAAGACCAGAATTTAATGAATATGATTTTGTTTTAATTAGTTTCCTGGTAGTGGTGGTGGTGTATTACCTCCTAAGAATGATTTTAATTCTTCTACATCCTTAAGTGGAGTCCAATTATTCATTCCTTGTTTCCAGACAAGAGAATCTTTGTTTACGGTTCTGTTAGCGAATAATACTTTTAGCTGATCAAAGGATACAGGCCCTGCTTGTTGCCCATTAGTCGCATAAAAATATTGAACTTGCACTGGCATTGGTGGTGGAGCTACTGGTGAAGTTGGTTGGGATTGCACAGGTTGTTGAGCTGTCATAGGATTCATCATCCCACCCATCTGTTGAGCGAGTACAAACCCCATACCCATACCCATTCCAGCACCTGCGGTTCCTCCTTCATTTGCTGCGGCTGCTTCAATGGCTTTTGCCGTTTTAAATTTAGTTAATTTATCAAGATCTAACTTGTCAATTCTGCTATACTCAAAAATTTCTTTTTTCAACTCTTCTGGCATAGAAACATTTTCTATATAAAATCTTTCCAGCGAGATACCCACAGCATTAAACTCCGGTTGCATCACTTCCATACAAGTTTCAGATAACTCACTGGTATTTGCTGCATATAACTCAATAGGTAAGTTTGCCTCTCCAATGGTGTCTGTAAAGCGGGTAGCTATTAAACTCTTTAGATGTTCATTAATTTCGTAATTGGTAAAATTAGCGTCCGTGCCTACAATATCGACAATAAATTTTCCGGCATCGTTAATTTTAAAAGCATAGGTACCAAATGCTCTGATTTCAACTAATCCAAAACGATCATCGTTTAAAGTTATAGGGTTTTTAGTTCCCCATTTTTCATCTGTAAATAAATGGGTGTTTACAAAGTATACTTCTGCTTTAAATGGACTATTAAAACCATATTTCCATCCTTTTAAAGTGGTTAAAATAGGTAGGTTTTGAGTATCTAAAGTATAGGTTCCTGATGTAAAAACATCTGCTAACTGTCCTTCATTAATGAAAACAGCAGTTTGTCCTTCTCTAACGATCAGCTTTGCACCGTTTTTTATCTCATTTTGATAACGTTCAAATCTATGAACGATAGTGTCGTTAGTGCTATCTAACCATTCAATAATATCGATAAATTCATGGCTAAGCTTTTTCTTTATTTCGTCAAAAATTCCCATTAGTAAGTTGATTTATAATTTGTGTTCTAAAACTACGAAATCCTATGGTTGATGAAAAATTTTAGAGTAGTAAATTAAAAACTGAAAGGATATTACTCGTGTAGTTTATAATTACTGATTTGTGCTAAAAAAGTTTCTTCATCTTTATAAGCAATAAGATTACCATCCGGGTCATAGAATTTAGCAACCGTTCCCCAGTCATTTTCTTGATAATCAACCTCGATATTTTTTAATCGTAGTTGCTCTGCATGACCTTTAACATCATCTGTGTTGATTCGTATGCAAGAAAAAACCCTTTTATGTTCTGGAGGAAGATTCTTATAAGTGTTCCGATCTTCTATTTCTACCATAAGATACGTACCATGTAAATCAAAACAAGTTAATTGATTATTTTGAAAAAGTATGGTAAGCCCAACTATTTCCTGATAAAACTTAATACATTCGAGATAGTTTTGTACATACAGTATGGTGCCTGTTCTTTTAATTGTCATACTTGTCATTTTGAGAAAACAAGATAAAAAAAAGCAACTATTTTTATAGCTACTTTTTTTTACTTTTTACATATAAAAATAGATAGTAATACTATTAATGATCACATTTTATTTTTTTAGAAAAGATTCTACCTCATAATAATTAGAAAAATCAACGGCATTAACATCATTACCTGCTACTAGTACGAATCGAAAATCTAATGTCTGGTCAAATAGAGAGGTTAATATAATTTTGCCTACTTCTATTCTATCAATATCCAAGCGTGTTTCTCCGCCAATTACTATGGGTAAGGTTTCCCAAAAAGCATTGCCATTAACTGTCGTATATCCATATACGAAACCATTATCATATATCTCCTGGGTTAATTCAGGAACTTCGAATTCATTTTGACCTGTAGATATAGCATATGCATCAAAAGATATGGAAATAACATTGGCATTACCATCTTCTCCATCAGTTCCATCAGCACCATTTTGGCCATCTGCACCATCAGCACCAGCGACGCCTTGAACTCCATCTGCACCATCCATACCATCTTCTCCCTCACAAGAGATACTTGTTATTATTAAAGCAAAAGCCATTGTAAAATACGTTAAAAATTTTAGTGTTGTTTTCATCATTTTAAGTTTTGTGATTTATTATTAGTGTACATTGGAATAAAGAAGTAAACATGAATGCCTCTTTTTCTATGTTTAAAAATGGAATATATTTAGAAGGTCTCTTTTACGATTATTTTACCGTTCCAACCTCCTGGATCCAAGACAATACCCGAAGAAGTACCTGTATTGGTTCTTGCATATATCTGAACGGTATGATCTCCTATGTCAACATTTTCAAATACATCGAAAACAGAAATAAACTCTTCAGCATTACTTATGCCAATAGCACCATTATTTAGTAAGCTTCCTAGATTACCGTCCAGTCTAATTTCAAAACTAATACCAGAGGCTCCTCCAGCAAAAGTGCCGCTAGCTATGTTTGAGTTTAAAAACACCTCAATATATGAGTCGTCATATGTCTTTGTGAAATTTAAAACCGGTCCTACTGGAGTAGCGGTACTCGTAACATCATAGGAAGAATTATTGAGGGATCCGGATTCTGTGTAAATTGAAGATCGTGTAGGTCCAGGTTCCCCTTGTTCTCCAGGGATTCCCTGTTCTCCTTGTACTCCGTCAGCACCATCCATGCCATCTTCTCCTTCGCAGGATGTACTGGTTACTACTATGGCAAAAGCCATCATAAAATACGTTAAAAATCTTAGTGTTGTTTTCATTGTGTTACCTTTTAATTGTTTGTAGTTGGTGTCAATTACAATGAAGAGGTAAACATGAAATAACAAAAAGGATATTATTATTTGAAAATGCTATAGTATTTTATATTCCTTTTGGGATAGCATTAATCAATTTTTTAGTATAAGCTTTCTGGGGGTTTTGATAGATCTGATCAGCGTCTCCTTGTTCTTCGATTTTACCTTTATTCATGACCAATAGTTGATCAGACATATATTTTACCACCGCAAGATCATGTGAAATAAAGATATAGGTAAAGCCAAAATTTTCTTTGAGTTCGTTCAGTAGATTGAGAACTTGTGCCTGAACTGAAATGTCTAAGGCACTTACGGATTCATCACAAATTATCAATTTTGGTTCTAGTGCAATAGTTCTGGCAATACCTATTCGCTGACGCTGCCCTCCACTGAACTCGTGTGGGTATCTATTAAAAAAATCAGGATCGAGCCCTACTCTATGTAGGAGATCCATTGTTTTTTCTTTTCGTTCAGCGTCGTTTGCAAATAACTTATGTGTTTTCATGGGCTCCATAATTGCTTTTCCTACAGTGAGTCTGGGATTGAGTGAGGCAAATGGATCCTGAAATATTAGCTGAATTTCTTTTCTTAACTTTCTGATTTGTGACGATGATAATTTAGTAATATCTTCCCCTTTATATAAGATTTCCCCCTGATTAGCTTTCTGTAGTTGTAAAATTGTATTTCCTAGTGTAGATTTACCACATCCAGACTCTCCTACCAGACCCAGAGTTTCTCCTTCATATAATTTAAAACTTACATCATCCACTGCTTTAAATTCTTTTTTACCAAATAACCCTACTTTTGATAAAAAAAATTTTTCTACATTTCGGACTTCCAGTAAAGCCGGAGCACTATATAATTTTTTATGATGCGTGTTTCGCTGTTCTTGTGTTACAACTTCTGTTTCTTTTTCCTGATGACTTAGGTAATCCTGTATCGTTGGTAATTTTTTTAATCTAACATCGAGTGAGGGTCTGGCATAAATTAAGGCTTTAGTGTATTCTTGTTTTGGAGATTCAAAAATTTGATTTTTAGAGCCATATTCTACAATTTTCCCCTTAAACATTACAACTACTTTATCTGCAATTTCAGAAACTAAGGATAAATCATGTGAGATAAACAGAATACTCATTTTATATTCTTGTTGTAATTGTTTTAGTAAAGCAACAATTTCTTTTTGTACCGTTACATCCAGAGCAGTAGTGGGTTCATCTGCTATCAGTAACTTAGGTTTACAAGCAATTGCCATAGCAATCATAATTCGTTGCTTTTGACCTCCGCTTAATTGATGAGGATATGAGTTATATGCACGTTCTATATCGTGCAGTTGTACTTTTTTAAATAATGAAAGTACTTCGGATTTTGCTTCAGATTTTGATAGTTTAGTATGCTGTAAAATGATTTCAATTACTTGTTTTCCACATTTCATAGATGGATTTAATGAGCTCATGGGTTCCTGAAAAATCATGGCGATTTCATTTCCACGAATAGCTCTTAATTCTTTAGCATCCATATTTAACAAAGAACGACCATCATATTGAATGGAACCACTATTAATTGTAGTTACATTTTTTGGTAATAATCCCATAATTGCTAATGAGGTAACCGATTTTCCGCTTCCTGATTCACCTACCACTCCCAAAATTTCATTAGGAGCCATAGCAATTGAGATATTATGTAATACTTGATTCTCTTTATTTTCAGAAGAAAAAGAAACGCTTAGATTTTTAACAGAAAGTAGTGTGGTAGTATCCATAGGTTCAAAACTAGGTAAATGTAATGAATTCAGTATAAACAGACATATAGTTGGTTTATTCAATAGAATTCTCCTTGGGTGTAGTGCTTAGAAGCAAGATAAAAGTGAGTACAGTCTTGTTTCCAGGTTCTTGTAACAGAGCGATCTTGTTTCTGATACCTCTTGCCCTAGAGCAGAGATAGTTCATTAACAAGGTTTTTGACACGATAGTATTGGTGTGATATTTGTTATATTTACATTTCAAAGTATACTATGAATCTCACCAATCTCTCTCTTAGAACACGGATATTTATTTCGATGACATTTTTAGTGTTTATAGCGTCCATTTTGATTGCGGCGGTTACTATCTATCAATATAAAGAAGAGGCAGAGGATTATCATCGCCAGCGGTTAGAAAGAAAAGAACAACGTATACAGATTGCTATTGATAATGCACTCAGAAGTACTACATATCCTGTAAACGAGGAAAATATTACCTTAATTTTTAAGGAACGAGAAAGAATTTACCAGATATCTCAGGAACATTCTTTGCCCATTAATATTTATGACTTGTCGGGGGAATTATTATTAAAATCAGAAGAAAATTTCGTGAATGATACTATTAACAGGCAACTGAATCCTGTTATTATTGATACTTTAGAAAAGAGATATAAAAAAAGATACCTAATCGAATCAGAGAAAGGTGGGGAGAAGTTTTTGTCGTCTTACACTTATATAGAAGATGATAAAGCAAAACCATTGGCAATATTAAACTTACCCTATCTGGAGGATGATAATTTTATTACCAGAGAATTAGTAGAGTTTTTAAAGAGGCTTGGGCAAGTTTATCTATTGATGTTGATTATGGCAATTATCATTGCTTACTTTTTGTCAAAATATATCACTCGATCTTTGAAAACTATTTCGGATACTATTGATCAAACCCGTTTGAATAAAAGAAATAAACGTATCGAAACAGAAAATATAGGACAGGAGATATACACGCTGGTCACTGCATATAATAGTATGATTGATGAATTAGAAGAAAGTGCAGTAAAGCTGGCAAAAAATGAGAGAGAAGCAGCGTGGAGAGAAATGGCAAAACAGGTGGCTCATGAGATTAAAAATCCGTTGACTCCGATGCGATTGACCGTTCAGAGTTTTGAACGTAAATTTGACCCCGAAGATCCTTCTATTCAACAAAAGGTAAAAGAGTATAGCGATACATTAATACAGCAAATAGATACTATGAGCGCCATAGCGTCTGCTTTTTCTAATTTTGCACAAATGCCTGCACAAAAAAATGAAACATTAGACGTTGTAAACATCGTAGGATTGGCATTAGATATTTTTAATGAAGATTATATTATTTTTCCTTCAGAAAACGAACAGATTATTGCGGAGTTTGATAGAACACAGTTGATACGTGTGGTCACTAATTTAGTGAAGAATGCCAAGCAAGCTATACCAGACGATAGAACACCAAAGATTGTAGTCAATGTATTTGTAGAAAATGAAGAAGTGGTTATCACAATTGCTGATAACGGTATAGGAATCGAAGAAGATTATAAAAAGAAGATATTTGAGCCTAAATTTACCACTAAAAATAGTGGAATGGGATTAGGCTTAGGAATGGTAAAAAGTATTGTAGAAAATTTTAAAGGAACCATTACATTTACCTCATTAAAAGATAAAGGAACAGTTTTTAAAGTAAAATTTCCTAAAAAATAAGTAAGTATGAAAGAATACAAACTAGAGTCGTTAATTTATTATACAAAAATAACGTTTGATAAAGAGCATATTTTAAAATCTTCATCTAAGGATATACAAGAAAAACTAAATTTATATGCTCAGGAGGGATGGAGATTAGTATCTACTGATGTAGAAGATTTTGGAATGGGAATGTATTTTTATTTATATTTTGAAAGAGATATATAACCTCCGTCTTGCTCAATAATATGGTTAATAGAAAAACGACGTAAAGCCATTAAATTTATATCAAAACGGATTAGAATTATTTAAAAACAGATCACACACAAAAATATAATAGTATGTATACAAACATCTTGATTTCTAAACAGAATTCGATTACAACGATTACTATTAATCGTCCATCGAAGTTAAATGCTCTTAACAAAGAAACTATTGAAGAATTACATGAAGCCTTTAAAGCATCAGATAATGATACATCTACTACTGTGATTATCCTGACAGGAAGCGGAGAGAAAGCCTTTGTCGCAGGTGCCGACATTAGTGAATTTGCTAATTTTTCTGTAGATCAAGGTGGTCAATTAGCAGCCAAAGGGCAGCAATTACTTTTTGATTTTATAGCCAACTTATCAACTCCTGTGATCGCAGCCATTAATGGGTTTGCTCTGGGTGGTGGGTTAGAATTAGCAATGGCAGCACACTTTAGGATTGCAAGTACAAATGCTAAAATGGGCTTGCCAGAAGTATCATTAGGAGTGATTCCCGGATATGGAGGAACGCAACGTTTACCACAATTGGTAGGTAAGGGGAGAGCAATGGAAATGATTATGACTGCAGGAATGATTGATGCAGATCAGGCACTATCTTATGGACTAGTAAATCATGTGGTGAATCAGGCAGCATTATTACCTTTAGCAGAGAAGTTAGCAAGTAAAATTATAAACAATTCTTCTATTGCTATTGGTTCTGCAATTAAAGCAATTAATGCTGGCTATGAAGATGGTGTCAATGGATATTTAACAGAGATAACCGAATTTGGTAATTGTTTTGGAACAGAAGATTTTAAAGAAGGAACCACTGCTTTTTTAGAAAAGAGAAAAGCTGATTTTCCTGGGAAATAACAAAATGTCAGTTAGTATAATTAAATCTAAAAAAGTATCCGTATTCAAGTCCTTTTTGTAAAAGAAAAGGCTCAAAAGGTCTCCTTTCAGAAGGAGACTTATAAGGTTTATATTATGGTTTGACTTAAGATTTGTAAAAATTCATTTCATCAATATAGCTCCATACTGTTTCTGGTAGTAAGGGTCTCACATTTTTATCTTCTGCAATTGCTTTACGGATAAAAGTAGAGGAAATCTCCATAATGGGAGCGTTAATTTTATGAATGTTGGGGTTTGATAAGAACTGTGCTTCTACAATCCCTTGTGTTATTCTGGGATATACATAGATATGATGATTTTCTAGAATTACTTCATAGTTTTTCCACTTATGAAGGCTCTTCAAATTATCTTCTCCCATAATCAAACTAAATTGATGATTAGGATATTTATCAAGAAGATGTGCCAGTGTATGTACAGTATAGTTAGGTTGAGGTAAGGTAAACTCTATATCACTTGGTGAAAGTTTAGGATATGATTCTGTAGCCCGATACACCATTTCGAATCGGTGATTGTTATTGAGTAAAGAACTTTTCTTTTTGAATGGATTATGAGGTGTCACTACCATCCATATTTGGTCCAGATCAGAATATTCTGCCATGTAATTAGCGATAGCTAAATGGCCTGTATGAATAGGGTTAAATGTTCCAAAATAGAGTCCTATTTTTTTCATGGAATAATTTTCTTTATCTATTATATAAACTGGTCTTTTTTATGAAGGCTAATATTATGTATCTGTTACTTAATTTTAATGAATTTAGAACAGAATTATAAATTCATTTCTCTATAAGTTTTATCCTACTATAAATTTTTTCACTAGTTGTAATACTTCTGCTTTTGCCTTTTCGAGATCATCATTGGTTACGATTGCATCAAACTGCGGCGCAGTAGCTAATTCTGTTGAAGCCTTTGCAACACGCATGTTAATCTTGTCCTCTGACTCGGTTTTACGCTTTTTTAATCTGATTTTTAATTCTTCGATACTAGGAGGTTTTACAAAAATAGCAAGCGTTCGGTCTGGATATATTCTTTTAATATCTAACCCACCTACTACATCGATGTCAAAAATGACATGTTTCCCCTGATCCCAGATACGTTGTACTTCGGTTTTTAAAGTGCCGTAAAAATTGTCACGATACACTTCTTCCCATTCAAGAAATTCATCGGCCTTAATTTTATCTTTGAATTCTCTAAGCGAAAGAAAATAATAATCTTTTCCATGAATCTCTCCTCCACGTGGTTCTCTGGAAGCGGCAGAGATAGAGAAATCAAGATTTAAAACTTCCTCGTGTAATAAGTATTTAACTAACGTTGTTTTACCGCTACCGGATGGGGCAGAAAGCACAATAAGTTTTCCTTGTTTCATCTACATAAATTTTACCAGAATGTTGGATTTAATGTATAATTTACTTTCTATAAGATATTAAGTAATTGCTCTTTAATTTTCTCTAATTCATCTTTCATCTGTACTACCAATTGTTGCATTGGTGCGTGATTGGATTTACTACCAATAGTATTAATTTCACGTCCTATTTCCTGAGTAATAAATCCTAATTTTTTACCATTAGAATCTTTCGTATTTAACGTAGTCATAAAATACTCAATGTGATTAGCAAGACGTACTTTTTCTTCTGTAATATCAAATTTTTCCAGATAATACACCAATTCTTGTTCAAAACGGTTTTCGTCTACTTGTTCTTTCAATTCAGAAACAGCCTTACGGAGTCTATCTTTAACGACTTCAATACGTTCGTGATCAATTTCAATCACTTTTTCTAGTAAACTAGCAATATTGTCAATTCGTATCGTAAGATCTTTTTCCAGAGCCTTGCCTTCATCGGTTCTGTAGCTTTCGATCCCTTGTAGTGCTTCTGATAATCCTTTTTTTATTGCTTCGAATTCTGTAATATCAACTTCTGCACGCACTGTTTTTAGTGCATCTGGCATTTTTACCGCCATTTTCATCAATTCTAATGTATTAGAACTGGGATGAATCGCATTTAATTGTTTAATATAATCCGTTACTATTTCTTGATTGATTCTAGTAGAATTCTCATCTGCAGTTACTTCTACATATAAACTAAAATCCACTTTTCCTCTTTCTAATGTCTTAGCAATTGTTCGTCTCATTTCCAGCTCCTTCTCGCGATATTGAGATGGTATTCTGGCATTGAGGTCTAGGTTTTTACTATTCAAAGATTTTACCTCTATAGTAATTTTTTTTGTAGGTAGTTGAAGGATGGATTTCCCAAAACCTGTCATGGATTTGATCATATGCTTATATCAGTACTCGATTAAAAAATTACACGAAGATACATAAAAGTAGTGAGGTAAGCTTTTTTTAATTTTCAGCTTTATCTTTAACTATTTATTTCAAAAGATCACTATTTTGCTTAACTAGTTCTGTGTATTGTGATACTATAAGAATGCTAGCGTAGTCTTTTATATTGCCAGTTTAGAATAAAAGTATAAATTAAGACTCATGGCAGGAATTACGAAAATGCTAAAATATAAAAGGAATTATATAACTATTAAAAAGAAAATATCGATTTATATTATACAGCTCTACTCATAATAATTTTATCGATATATGAGTTATTTTCAAAAAAGAAATCAGGAATCAAACCTTGTGATTCAAACCCCATTTTTTGATATAAGGCAATACCTAATGAATTGGTATTATAAACTTCTAACCAAATCGTTTTGAGTATTTCATTTTCTTTTGCCCAGTCTAATACGTTTTGAAGTAATAAGGTGCCAATACCCTGGTTTTGCCATTCTGTATGTATTCCCATACCTATCATAGCGGTGTGTGCTGTTTTTTTTCTCCTGCTTCCTGTAAGGTCTATGTTGCCAATCATGGTGTCTTCAGAAACGGCTACCAGAATGATACTATTTTTCTCTAATTGATATTTTTTGATCATCTCCTTTTCTTGATCTGTATTGTTTGGGTATTCATAATCAAATAATGGTAATGTCTTTGTTTTTTTAAGATATTCTTGCTTCAATTGCAATAATGTGAATGCATCGTTAGGCGTTGCTTCTCTGATCAAAATAGTTTGATCATTTTTTATCGTATATGTTTTAGGAAGAAAATTCATGCGATGTCACGCATCTGGATTTTTATCCCGAATCCTTTTATATAATTTGATGCCTAACATCAATAAAACACCAAGTAAAAAAATACTAAGAACCCCGTAAATCCAATTAACAGCGTCACGCACAATCACAAGGAATATTACGGCAAACAAAATAATAGTGGAACCTTCGTTCCATATTCTCATTTGATTAGAGGACCACCTGATAATATCGCGTTGTAATTGGTTATATATAAGATGACTTTTTAAGTGATAGATGAAAAGCAATAGCACAAACCCTAATTTAACGTGCATCCAGGAATCGTTTAGTATTCCGGGTCTTAGAATAAGGAGTGAGGCTGCAAAAATTGTAGTTAATATAGCAGATGGCCATGTAATGATAAACCATAATCGTTTAGCCATTAGTTTTAATTGCTTTCCTAAAATCTCTTTATCAGGAGAAGGCTTTTGGGATGCTTCTATTTGATACACAAATAATCTGGGGATATAAAATAATCCCGCAAACCATGTGATTACAAAGATGAGGTGTAGGGATTTTATATAGTCGTAATATGCTTGCATTATTAATTTAGTAATGTTACATCCATTATTATAGTAAAGGACTTTTTATGATATTTAGCCTAGAGTCAATAGTACTATAGAATCTTTTAACCACTATTAGAATAACAGAATTATTATAAATTCAAAAATAAAAAAATTATCACCTATTGTTATGTCGAACAAGGTAAAGCGAAAATAAGATTATTACACCAAAATTAGGTTTCTTGATTCTTCTTTTTGGGTCATTACTCTTCTATAAATAAATAATTTAATTGTAAGGCGTTAAATTCTGTATTAAAACGTTTAATTTTTTCTGAGATTAAAGTGTCAAATGTTTTTAATTGCTCTTCAATTTGTTTGGTTAACTCTTCTTTTACAGCAATATCCTGATCAGTTGGTCCAAAATCTCCCATTCCAACCAACGAGTTTAAGTGTCCTAATTTATTTGTTAGTTTAATTGGAAAGTTAAGAGGGTCTTGTCGACTCTTATTTTTAGTTTGATAAAGCGCTTTTTCTATCTCTTTAAGTTCTTTTTGCAATTCTGAAGCTTTCTTTACTAGTTCTGATGTCTTACTATTGCTTTTATATTGCTTCTCAAATGATTCGAGTTGAGTGGTTAGATTTCTAATTTTCTTAATTGATTGATGTGCTTTATCTACTGTTTTATTAACATCAGTTATAAAATCAAATTGTGATTGCATCTGTTGTTGGTTTGCTTCCGCTCTGGGATCTGCAAGGATGGTAAAGGATTGATTTTGTTCCTTTCCATTTACATTCAGACTTGCAGTATAAGTTCCGGGAACTGCTTTGGGACCATCCAGATTTGCCCACCATAGAATCATTCCTTCTAGTTTTTCTGCACCATCCCCTCGCATATTCCAGTTAAATTGATTTGCTCCTTTTGCAATATTTTTTAAGGTGTCTTTTTTTTCTTTTGCAGCTGTACTAAAGGATTTTATAGTATCGTTTTTTTGATTTAAATAAGTTAAGGATATTGTGTCTTTTTCTTTATCAAAATTTTGCAAATAAAAATAGGTCATCACCCCAGCTGGATGATTTGTACCTGTAGTTTTAGAGTCTTTAGTACTCTTACCTTGCATGCGAAATGTTGGTTTTGGCTTAAATAATATATTTTTCTGATTTTTTGAATTGCTATTTAACTGATGTAATACGGTGAGATCATCGATTATCCATAAACTTCTGCCTTGTGTTGCCACAATAAGGTTGTTGTCTTTTATTACTAAATCGGTAATTGGAACAATAGGAAGATTCAATTGAAATGGCTTCCAATCTTTTCCGTCGTTAAAAGAAATGTACATTCCGGTTTCTGTTCCTGCATAAAGTAACCCTTTTCGTTTAGGATCAGCCCGAAGTACTCTGGTAAAGTGTTCTTCATCTATTCCTGTTGTAATTTTTATCCAGGATTTTCCATAATCTGTAGTTCTGTAAAGATATGGAGCAAAATCACCGGATTTATATCGGGTTCCAGCTATATAACAGGTTCCATCATCAAAACTACTGGGCTCAATACTATTGATCATCATCCATTCAGGCATTCCTTTTGGAGTCACGTTATCCCAGGTTGTACCGCCATCTCTGGTAAGATGAACCAGTCCATCATCACTACCAGTCCATAATACTCCTTCTGTTACAGGACTTTCTGCAGCAGCAAATATAGTGCAGTAATACTCTACAGATGTGTTATCCTGCGTAATAGGGCCACCAGAAGATTTGAGTTTATCAGGGTCATTTCGTGTGAGATCAGGGCTAATGATTTGCCAGCTTTGACCTTCATTTTCTGTTACGTGAACTTGATTAGAGAACGTATAAAGTTTATTTGGATTATGTTTTGAAAATAAAACGGGGAAATTCCATTGAAAGCGATATTTCATATCTTCTGCGCCATGACCCATAGGATTATCTGGCCAGACGCTTATAGATCTTACTGTTTCAGTTGTATGATTAACTCGAGTCAAGAAGCCATCATAGCTTCCACCATAGACAATATTGTTATTTTTTGGGTCTACAGCAATATGAGCTGATTCTCCACCAGCTGTTTTTTCCCAGTCATTCTCTGATATATTTGAACCTGTACTCCTATGATTAATTCTTATTGTAGAATTGTCTTGTTGTGCTGCGTAAATTTTATAAGGAAAACTAGTATCAGTGGTTACGCGATAGAACTGTGAAGTGGGCTGGTTATGATAGGTGCTCCAGGTTATTCCACCATCATAAGTAATTTGAGCTCCACCATCATCTCCTATAATTATTCGTTTAGGGTTTTCAGGAGCGATCCAGAGATCATGATGATCTCCATGGGGTGCATTAAAACTGCTAAAGTTTTTACCGCCATCCTTACTTTTATGATAGGATACATTGACTACATATATTACATCTTTATCTTTGGGATCTGCATATATTCGGGAGTAGTACCAAGCACGTTGTCGCAGACTTCGATCACTGTTAATATAATCCCAGGTTGCACCACCATCTTCACTTCTATAAATACCACCTTTTTCTTTATTTTCTACAATTGCCCATATCCGTTCACTGTCTACAGGTGATATTGTTACACCAATAATACCTAAAGTATCTTTAGCAAAACCTTTATTTTTTGAAATTTCTTTCCAGGTATTACCACTGTCCGTACTTTTCCACAGGGCAGAACCTTTTCCTCCAGAGCTTAAACTGTAAGGAGTCCTTCTGGCATTCCAGGTAGAGGCATATATAATTCGTGGATTATTGGGATCTAGTGTTAGATCTACAGCACCAGCATCCTGATTAGCAAATAATATTTGCTTCCATGTTTTTCCTCCATCTATACTTTTGTAGACACCACGATCTTGAGTGGGCTTATAAATATTACCTAATACACCTGCATATACAATATCCGGATTGGTTGGGTGAATAGAAATTCTTGGAATATGCCTGCTTTTAGGCAAACCTGATTGACTCCACGTTTTTCCTGCATCTACACTTTTCCATACCCCATATCCTGAGGATACATTACCACGTAGTGTTTTCTCTCCACCACCTACATAGATGACATTAGGATCACTTTTAGCCACTGATATAGCACCAACGGATCCACCAAAAAAACCATCAGAAATATTCTCCCAGCTACGACCACCATCTGTAGTTTTCCATACTCCACCACCGGTCGCGCCAAAGTAAAATAGATTCGGTTTATCTGGAACTCCAGTTACAGCAGCACTTCTTCCGCCTCTAAAGGGTCCGATTAAACGATATTCTATAGCATCATACAGTTTCTGATCGTATGTTTGAGAACTAACTGATGAAAAGCTAAAAAGAATATAAAGCGTAACAAGCGTAATCTTATTAAATGGCATGCGCATATAAGTTGAGTTCGTTAGTATAGTAGATAAGTGCCTAAATTGTAATAACAATACATTTAGGATCCTACTAAAATCTACAAATAATTACTATTGCAAAAGAATTTCACGTAATTTTAACCTAACACTTAGTCGTGTTTCTGTTTTTAAGCCTTAAGGTCATCTTAAAAGAATGATATAAAGAAATGTCAGGATGAAATAAAACCATCAGGTTTTGTTAGATTATTTTTTATTTCCTTATTGAGGTAATATCCGGTAAGTATTGTAGAAAGTACATCTGCTATTGGGAATGCAATCCATATACCTAGTACTCCAAAAAATGGAGGTAAAATTAAGATCAATGGAATTAAAAAGAATCCCTGTTTAGTGAGGCTTAATAATAATGCTGGGATCGCTTTTCCAATTGCCTGAAAGTAGGCAGATCCTATGAGTTGCACAATAATTACAGGTGTGGCTAAAAATACCAGACGCAATGCAGATGGAGTCCGCTTTAAGATCTCTGCATTGTCTGCCAGAGTTTTAGCATCTAGTGATTCTTTACTACTCACAAAAAGTGATACAAAACTCTCGGGAAATATCATGATGACTGTAAATATCACAACAGCGAGTATACCACCATATTTAATCGAGGTATTGATAGTTTCACGAACGCGTTCATATTTATTGGCTCCATAATTATACCCTGCGATTGGCATAAAACCCTGATTGATTCCGATCACAGGAAATAAAGCAAACATTAACATCCTACTTATAATCCCATAGGAAGCAACATCCAGAGCATCTCCGTAATCAATCAGTACATTGTTTAGCAGTATTGTAAGTACACTAATAGTTGCTTGTCTTGCCAGTGTTACAAAACTGAGGCCGCTTATTTCTTTTACAATTTTTTGTTTAAGCTTAAAACATTCAAAAGAGAGACGTAATTCGCTTTTTATAATAAAAAACCAAGCGATAAAACCAAAGCAAATAGCGTAACTTATGAAAGTGGCCCATGCTGCTCCTTCCATTCCGTAATCTAATACATTTATTAACACATAATCCATAAAAATATTACCAATTGCAGGTAATATCATGGCAATCATAGCAAACGTAGGTTGTCCTTCTGCACGGATAACTGTATTGCCCATCATACATAAGGAAAGCATGACAATGCCATATAAAACAATGCGGTAATATGTTAATGCGTATTCTTTGAAAGAGTCATCTGCTCCAAAAAACTCAATTAAATAATCCTGAAAGATTAATCCTAAACTGGCAAGTAGTGCAGAGGTCAAAAAGGTAAGTGTAACCTGATTTCCAAAAACACGAAGTGCTTTATCCTGATCATTAGCTCCCAGTGCTCTTGATAATACAGAGCTCCCACCTATACCAACAGCTAATCCAATAGCACCAATAAAAAAGGTAACGGGAATTACTACAGTTATAGCAGAGATTGCTAATGGTCCAATCCAGCGACCCAGAAAGATGGTGTCCACAATCATATTAAGTGACATCACCAGAATGCCAATAGAAGCCGGAACTGCTTGCTGTATAAGTAATTTACTGATAGGCTGCGTTCCTAGAGCTTCAGAGCTAATTTTAGCCATTATACTACTGTAGTTTCAACGGCAGCCCATTCTTTTATCCAGGTAGCTAATACATCTGCCCAGTCATCTCTGTCATTAATGCAGGGAATGGTGGTAAATTCTTCACCACCTACTTCGTGAAAAATTTCTTCACCTTCCATAGCTATTTCTTCTAGGGTTTCCAAACAATCAGAAACGAAAGCAGGAGTAACAATTGCCATTTTTTTAATACCTTCCTTTCCCATTCGTTCAATGGTCCTGTCTGTATAGGGTTGTAGCCAAGGATCAAATCCTAATCTGGATTGAAAAGTGGTAGAATAGGTTCCGTTTTTTAGTCCTAGTTTTTTAGCAACCTGTACGGTAGTTAGTTCACATTGATGGCGATAACAGAATTCGTGTTGTACTGCGCCCTTTTTAAAGCAGCACTTTCCGTCCATTTTACAATTTCCATTGCTAACATCACTCTTTCTAATATGTCTTTCGGGCACCCCATGATAAGAAAATAGAAGATGTTCATAATCTAAATTTTCTATATGTTCCTGGATACTTTTAGACAGTACATTGATATAAGCTTCTTTATTATAAAAAGCAGGAATATCTGATAAGGTCATATTTGGAAAATGCTCTTTACGGAGTTCTTCTGCTAAAACCAAAATAGTTTCGGTAGTTGCCATAGCGAACTGTGGATATAGCGGTATAATCAGGACTTCATTAATACCTTTATCGTGCATTTTTTGTAATCCTTCTTTGATACTCATAGCTCCATATCGCATCGCAAGACCTACGTGAATAGGAGTGCGATCGGCTACTTTTTTCTGTAAACGTTCAGAAAGTACGATAAGAGGAGACCCTTCATCCCACCAAATTTTTTTATATGCAGCTGCAGATTTTTTAGGTCTGGTATTTAGTATAATACCTTTGACTAATAATGTTCTTGCCCAAAGCGGAACATCAATTACTCTGGGATCCATTAAAAATTCGCCTAAGTATTTTTTTACATCTTTAGGATCAGTACTATCTGGAGATCCAAGGTTCACAAGGAGTACGCCTTTATTCATAAAATTTCTTTTTCAGAAAGTAAAAATACGAACTATATGAAAAAACGAAGTTAAAAAAACAATAAGACTTATTGATACTACTATCAAAAATGCAAACTTGAGAGTTTTACACTTCATTTCGTTTAGTATGAATGTATGCTCACAAGAAATTATGATTCCGTTAAAAAGTTCAAAATATTCCAATTTCAGAAGCTTGTTTTTTTAAATTGTAGTATTTTTATAAAGAACAAAAAAGCATTGATTATGAAACGTATTATCGTGGATGTCAAAGATGACAAGCTATCTTTTATTTTAGAACTATTAGAACATTTTGAGTTTGCATCGGTATTAGGTGATGCCTCTGATGAAGATACAGGAATGTATGACTCTATCGTTTCTCTACAAAAAGGAGAAGGAATACCAGATAGTAATTAACTGAGATTCATTACATATTTTTTTGGAGTAGTTCCGAATTTCTTTTTAAATGCGGTTATAAAGTGACTTGCGGTGCTATATCCTACTTTTAACCCTACTTCATTGACATTATGACCTCCTGTTGCTAGTAATTGTCGTGCAACTTCCATCTTATAATCAAATAGGAATGCATATACTGGTTCGCCATAGATTTGTTTGAAACCATCTTTTAATTTATTAAGAGGAAGTCCAATTTCCTTTGATAACTGTTGTAAAGTAGGAGGCTCTGCCATTTTCGCAATGATAATCTCTTTGGCTTTTTTTATTTTAAGTACATTTTCCTCGTCTACCAAAAACGGACATTGTTCTGTATCCGCATCTTCGGGTCGATTAAAATACAGGCTTAACAATTCATAAGCTTTTCCTTTAAAATACAAGAGTTTTATCGATTTATGGAGATTGTAATTTATTATTTGATTTAAAACTACAGTCATAGAAGGAGATAGATCTGTATCTGTATAATACTTTTTATCTCGATTACCTTCTCCCAAAAAAGGAATATAATCTGCCTCTTTAGAAAACAAAGAATGGAATTTTTTTATAGAAATTAGTATTGAAATTAACCAAGAATCTTTTTCTATTTCCAAATTCATAGGAAGATCCCGCTGAGGATTGTAAAGTAACAATGATTTTTCTTCTGGTAATGGTAACGAATAACTTCCATTGTTAAAATTGAATTGGGTATTCCCTTTTAAACAAAAATGAAATTGAATATAGTTACTGTCAATATCTCGTATAATTCTTTGGTTTTCAGCGGTTTCATTTTGAAATTTAAGAATATAAAAGCCATCTTCTATCTTAGTTTCTTCCAAAATCCCTGTAGCGTTATTTTTTAATTGAATTTCCATAAAAACAAAATTATTTATTTAGATTAATTCTAAACAATAATGATTAAAATCTTTGTTACCCTACAAAAATAGGTGTTTTTGCTGGTTTTTACATATTTCGGAGTATAAACATCGGATTTCGATACTAAAAAAACTTTAAGCGTTATTTTTTAAAGTTGATCTGAGATATTTTTGCATTGCAAAAAAGTAGATAATTTGTATGGAGTCTCACCTACGAGCAAATGGAACAAATTTTTATGCAATTGGCCTCAGCTATAAAAAAGCAGATGCGGAGATACGAGGTCATTTTAGTATTTCTAATGAAGCAAAGCTTCTGATACTCGAGCAAGCTAAAAAAGAAAAAATAGAAAGTCTTTTATTAATATCTACTTGCAATCGTACAGAGTTATATGGTTTTGCACAACATCCTTTTCAACTCATAAAATTATTGTGTGAACATACCCACGGTACTGTTGAAGAATTTGAAAAAGTAGCCTATATCCACAAAAACAGAAAAGCTGTTGCTCACTTATTTAGAGTAGGAACTGGATTAGAAAGTCAGATTCTGGGAGATTTTGAAATTATAGGTCAGATTAAATCAGGTTTTAAGACTTCTAAAAAACTGGATATGATCAATCCTTTCTTAGAGCGATTGACTAATGCAGTTATTCAGGCAAGTAAACGAATTAAAAATGAAACAGACATTTCTTCTGGTGCTACTTCTGTAAGTTTTGCATCAGTGCAATACATTCTGGCTAAGGTTCCTTATGTCTCAGAAAAAAATATTGCTTTGTTTGGTATTGGAAAAATAGGGCGAAACACTTGTGAAAACTTAATTAAACATACTAAAAATGATCATATCGTTTTAATTAATAGAACGAGAGATACTGCAGAGAAAGTAGCGGGAAAATTTAATTTAATTGTTAGAGATTTTGATAACCTTACGGATGAGGTAAATAAAGCAGATGTTCTTATTGTAGCTACAGGGGCACAAACTCCAACAATTGCTAAAAATATGATCAACACGGATAAACCACTGTTGATTTTGGATTTGTCCATTCCTAAAAATGTTGCTGCTGATGTTACAGAATTACCAAATATCACTTTAGTACATATGGATGATTTATCAAGGATTACAGATAATACATTGCATCGAAGAAAGTTGGAAATTCCTAAAGCAGAAGGTATCATTGAAGAAGTAAAATCAGAATTTGATGCTTGGATAGCAACCAGAAAATATGCGCCCACAATAAAAGCATTAAAAACTAAATTAGCTACTTTTAAAGATGCCGAAATTAATCTTCAGAGAAAAAAGATATCGGATTTTAACGAAGAACAAGCTACTATCATCAGTGATCGTATTATTCAGAAGATAACCAATCATTTTGCCAGTCATCTTAAAGATGAAAATACTGCTACTGATGAAAGTATTGAACTGATCCAAAAAGTATTTCAAATACAAAAGAAGTAATAGTGGTTAAGACAATTCGAATTGGTACCAGAGATAGTGAATTAGCACTTTGGCAAGCGCATACAGTACAAGATAAGCTTAGAAATTTAGGATATACTACAACATTAGTTACTGTAAAATCAACAGGAGACATCCTTTTAGATAAACCTTTATATGAATTGGGAATTACTGGTATTTTTACCAAAACCCTTGATATTGCAATGATCAATAATGAGGTAGATATAGCAGTACATTCTATGAAAGATGTGCCTACAGCATTACCAAAAGGAATCGTAGAAGCTGCTGTGTTAGAACGCGCTAATGTACAAGATATTTTGTTACATAAAGGATTAGATTTTCTGAATGGGCAAGGTATTATTGCTACAGGAAGTCTAAGAAGACAGGCACAATGGCTTCATAAATACCCTGGTCATACCGTTGTTGATTTACGTGGAAATGTAAATACCAGAATGCAAAAACTAAACGATAATAACTGGAATGGAGCTATTTTTGCGGCTGCGGGACTAGAACGTATCAATCTGAAACCAAAAGATTATCTAGATCTTGATTGGATGATTCCTGCACCTGCACAAGGAGCAATGTTGGTTGTGGCAAAACAAGATGACTCCTATTGCTTAGAAGCTTTGTCTCATCTCAATCATATAAATTCTGAAATATGTGTGCATATCGAAAGAGCATTTTTGAAAGAATTGGAGGGAGGATGCACTGCTCCAATTGGGGCATTGGCAAGAATTGATAAGGATCAAATACATTTTACAGGAGTACTCTTTAGTCTGGACGGAAAAGATAAAGTAGAAATTAGTAAAACGTGTAAAATAGCTGAAAAAAAAGATATAGGAGTAAAGTGTGCTCAATGGATTCTAGAAAATGGTGGTAGAGAAATAATGGAGTCGATAAAGAAAGAGATGAGTAAAGAATGAAAACCGTACTATCCACAAAAAAACTATCTACCGCTCAACAGGAATTGTTATTGAATGCAGGGATCGGGCTTGTGGAATATAATGCGCTTGACATAGAATTAGTACCAATAGACCTTTCTGAAAATATAAAAAATGGCATTTTTACCAGTAAAAATGCAGTACGAGCTATGTTGAATCTTAATATTGCTTATTCTTCAGATGATTTTAAAATTCAAAATACTTTTTGTGTTGGGGAAAAAACCAAATTATTTTTGGAAACAAATGGTCAGAAAGTTTTAGAGACCGCTGAAACTGCTGCTGATCTGGCAAAAATTATTTCAAAAAAATATAAAAATGAACAATTTAGTTTTTTTTGTGGCAATTTACGGAGGGATGAACTACCATTGATTTTAAAAAATAATAGTGTTCGTTTGAAAGAATATATAGTATATCGTACTCACTTAAACTCAAAAATATTCAATCGCATTTTTGATGGGATACTTTTTTTTAGTCCATCTGGAGTACAAAGCTACGTTCGTACAAATAGGATTGGTGATAGTGTAGTATTTTGTATAGGAAATACTACTGCTTCTGAAGCAAAAAAATATACGCAAACAGTGTGTGTTGCAAATAAAGCTACCATCGAAAATGTAATTGTTCAGGTAGTAAAATATTTTAAAAAAAATGGATAATCCTCACTTGAATCTCATGTTTAGGATGATGTAATATTAAAAGATTATGATAAAAAACGATTTATTTTTAAGAGCATTAAAAGGAGAAACTGTAGAGCGTCCACCAGTATGGATGATGCGTCAGGCAGGAAGATATTTGCCAGAATTTATGGCATTAAAAAATAAATATGACTTTTTTACACGATGCAGAACTCCAGAACTTGCATCAGAAATTACAGTGCAACCCATAGATATTATAGGACCTGATGCAGCTATCTTATTCAGTGATATTTTAGTGATCCCACAGGCGATGAATATTGAGGTAGAGATGAAAGATGGAATAGGTCCTTGGTTACCTAAACCTATACGAACTGCAAAAGATGTAGATGAGGTGATTGTGCCAGATGTTCAAGAAGAATTAGGATATGTAATGGAGGCGATTATAATGACAAAAGAGAAATTAGGTAATCGAGTTCCACTGATCGGCTTTGCAGGTTCTCCATGGACAATTATGTGTTATGCAGTACAAGGACAAGGGTCTAAAAATTTTGATAAGGCAAAAGGATTTTGTTTTACAGAACCTGTGGCAGCTCATGCATTATTACAAAAGATCACGGATACTACAATTACATATCTTAAAGCAAAAGTGGCTGCGGGAGTTAATGCTGTTCAGGTGTTTGATAGTTGGGGTGGGATGCTGTCTCCCGTAGATTACCAAGAATTCTCCTGGAAATATATACAGCAGATTGTAGATGCCCTAAAGGATGAAACAGAGGTTATTGTTTTTGGAAAAGGATGTTGGTTTGCATTACAGGATATGGCTAAGTCCGGAGCTGCTGCGCTAGGAGTGGATTGGACTTGTTCTCCCAGAAATGCAAGATACCTGACAGGAGGAAATATAACCTTGCAAGGGAATTTTGATCCATCCAGATTGTTGTCGCCACCATCAGAGATCAAAAAAATGGTGAAAGAAATGATTGATGCGTTTGGGAAAGATCGATATATTGCTAATTTGGGACATGGAATATTACCTAATATTCCGGTTGCAAACGCAAAAGCTTTTGTGGATGCTGTGAAAGAATATAAGATATAGGACAGTGAATATATGGAAGACGGTACAACAACTTAGCTTGAGACAATTAGTAGAGTTGTCTATACTTTTACTGCAAAAACCGCTATATATTCTTCCTACTTTAAAGGCAACCAGAAGTACGTTAAAGACCTGTAATAGGTTGTATAATAAGAAACATAACGCTAACGGAAGATCAAACGCTTTTAGGCATGCGTTATGGACGCTTTTAATTTGTCGTTATATTTTTACAGTTAGTAGAAATGAAGAAAAATCTGTATTTTGGGCAAAGAAAATAACGGATTTGCACGAAAAATTGGCGCCAAATGCACCCTTAGATATGGCAATGGATTTGCATAATAATAGTGTAGGTTTATTTTATTTTCGCAGGAGTAGAGATCATTTAGAAGAAGAAATTATAGCTTTTATTCAACAAAAAGCTCAACAAGCTATAAAAATAAGTTCTGTTGACGGGTTAGAAGAACATAAGGAAACATTGGTATATATTTCAGAAATTTAATTTTTTTTGAAACAATTTTTTATAAATTGATACTAATCTATGTAAAGGAATAAAATGGCTATTGAGGATTGGTTTATAAAAGAAATACAGAAGCCGACACGGATGCTTTCAGTATTGATTTCTAAAGCTGCAGGAATTACATCAGATACAGAAGCCGAAACTATAGAAAAAATACAGAAAGTATTCAAAGAGAGGATAGGGGTTACACTAGAAAATTTGATAGAGAAAGAGGATCATACACTTATCGATTTTCTAATAGATCGTAATCTTACTATAGAACAGATAGAGCTAACGGCGGACTTATTTTCTACAATAGGACAAAAAATAAACGATCAACGGTATTTGAATAAAGCATTGGGTATGTATACATATACGTTGCAAAACACAAAAACTTATTCTATAACATTGAATGATAAAATACAGTACATAAACAATCAATAACATCTATTATGATCAAAAGTATAATAAATGGAATAAAAGCTTATTTTGGATCTTTTTCATTAATATTCAAGTTGGGACTTTGGAAATATTTTGGAGTTCCAATTATCATTAGTTTGTGTACGGGTTTATTCTTTGCTACGCTTATTTATTTTTTTGCAGATGATGTGGGGTATTATATTGCAAAAGTTTGGATTTGGAAATGGGGTTCTGAAACATTTTCTACTATTAGTACAATTCTGGGTGGTTTATTAATTGCCGTCTTGGCATTGATTCCCTATAAGCATATTGTGATGGCTTTATCATCACCGTTTATGAGTCCGGTTTCAGAAAAAATAGAAGCGTACCTTCTGGGAGATATAAGACATGTGCATCGTAAAACTACTTTTAGTGAACAGCTTGGAAGAGGTATTCGGATTAACATACGCAATCTTATCAGAGAAGTACTGTTTGTAATTCCACTGGTTGTTTTAACATTTATTCCAGTAATCGGATTGGTTTTTACGATTTTGATTTTTGCAATTCAAGCATTTTATGTAGGTTTTGGCAATATGGACTATACAATGGAACGACATTTTAAGTACAAAGAAAGTATTCAATTTGTTAAAAATCATAAAGGAGTTGCCTTAGGTAATGGAATCATATTTATACTAATGCTATTTATACCCATTATTGGCTTTATTATTGTTTTGCCAATTTCTGTGGTAGCAGCGTCTACTGAAACAGTTAAAGCGCTCAAAAATGAAGGATTTATTAAACTATCCACTGCTGCTCCAGATGTCAATAAGATAGAGAGTTAATAGTATTATTACACCTCAAAAATGGTGTGATTCTTTCATTTGATACAATGTATAATTGATCAGAAATATAAAAAGTGATAGTATTACCAGGCTAAGAAAAAAGAGCTCATCTTTCATTAGTATTCAGATAATACTTGAAAGATGAACTCAATTCTCGAAAGTGTCCGGCATTCAAGCTTCCGGGTACAAAGCAAGAATACTCCAAACTGTTTTTACTGTTTGATGATGGTTTGTATTGAACTATTATGAGCACTTTCTGTTTTTAGAATATATATTCCTGTTTTAAATCTACTTGTATCTATAGTATAATCATCTGTTATTACTTCTTGCTGAAAAATACTGCTTCCCAAAATATTAAAAATTGAAACTTGAACAGGAGTCGTATTTTTAAGAGTAATTGTAAGTTCATCTTTAAAAGGATTAGGGTATGAAATTACAGAGGTGTCATCTACAAAAACTTCTGTAACAGATAATATGCTTTCATCTAAATCTGCATCAAACTGAATTTCCTGTCCTGTCACCAATCGATCTGATGTTATTGTTAAGCTTTCGCTTTCTGCGTTGGTATTAATAGTAAATGACCTGCTTTGACCACTGGTTAACCCTTTAAGACTTTCTGTAGACCGAATACCAGCTACTGTAGGATATGCATCGTAATAAATAGGAGCAAGTCCGGTGTTTGTTATTGTAACTTCGGTAATAGTACCATTTGTTCTAAACTGGGTCACTTCATAATGATATCCTATATTCATACCTGCTTCTTCTATTCTTGCAGAAGATTGATAATTTAATTGATCATTACCTATCATATAGCTAATATCATATAATGCCGCTAATTCTTCAAACGATGTTCCCCATGGACCATTAGGGGTATCAAGTACATGTTCCTGGTCATAATTAGAATAATAATTCAATTCTCCACCAGCAACATTAGTATTTGCTCTATTCTCACCGAACAGTAACCAGGAAGCTCTATTATACTCATTATCATTTTCTGAGTGTTCTTCGTGTAAAAAGGAATCATCAAATAATCCATAATTCAGGTTCTTAAGTGTATTGTTTGATGAAATAGGTGTGTGACTACCATCAGCTGCATCGATAGAAATCGCCCATTGAGTTTCATTAAATACAGCATCTACATGTTGAAGAAAAGTGGTTTGATAAGCTTTTGTTGGAAATGTCTGGCCAAATTGGAAAGGACCATCATACAAGTGATATTCTGAATAAGAACCAAACCCAATTTGTAGAAAAGCAACTCTTTCATCAGTATCATATCTATTTGCAAAATTGGTAAAGAATTCCATAGTGAAATCCTGTAATTCCTGATTTGACCAATCAGGAATATAAGTACTACTTCCTTCTACATTCATTATTTGATCTGTATAATCACCTCGATTTCTTATGTATTGAGGAACGCTGGGTGTTGTCTCTCCAGGATAGGTATATCGAAAACGTAAAATTACTTGTCTTCCTTGGTTAGCTGCATCTTCTAATAAATCGTCTACGACTGACCAATCGTATACGTTTTCTTGTGAAACAATGTCAGCATAAACAAGATATGAGAATGTAAGTTGAACTTTATCTCCCAGTGTATTGAGATCAGAGCCATTGTCAGTCCAGAAAACAATACCAGTCATGGGTTGTACATGATCTACTTGAGTATGTAAGCCTAGATTTCTAAATGTTTGAGCAGAAAGGGTACAAGAGATTAAAATGATAGTGAATAACAGTGTTTTTTTTAAAGAAAGAATTAAAAAGATTAGGTGTTGATTCATTATATACTTTTTTTATTTGTTTTTAAGAAGTTGTTTTTACCGATTGAAAAAGTAACTTTCACTTAATTATGTATACTAAGTTAATTTTTAGGCTTATTTATTAATGATCAAAAATAAACTTTCAAAACCTTTGCGTGCTATAATATTTAGAATTTGATGGTAAAATAGTAGAATTCGTATGGTTAAGTAAGGCTGACTCTCGTATACTTTTATAATCGTCACCTTTTCGGAAGCTTTTATAAAATATCGTTACTCGGTTTACATACATCTAATAATCTAGTATATTGCATGTTTTAGTATGTTTTATAATCCTCAATGAACAAAGTAACGTATGAAAGAAAAGTTTTATCAATATATCCAAAATCTTCAAGATACAATTTCTGTAAAATTAGAAGAAATCGATGGGAAAGCAACTTTTAAGGAAGATATATGGAAACGTCCGGAAGGGGGTGGGGGAAGAACACGTGTAATTGAGAATGGTAATGTATTCGAAAAAGGAGGTGTTAATATTTCTGGAGTTCACGGTAAATTACCTCAATCAATGCAAACATATTTTAAAGTAGGTGATGTAGACTTTTTTGCTTGTGGACTATCACTTGTGTTACATCCTAAAAACCCCATGGCACCTACTGTTCATGCAAATTGGAGGTATTTTGAGATGTATGATACTGATGGTGCAGTAGTAGGAAGTTGGTTTGGTGGAGGACAAGATTTAACACCATATTATTTATTTGATGAAGATGCGAGACATTTTCATAAAGTGTGTAAGGAGTCTTGTGATCGTCATCATCCTGATTTTTATCCGTTATATAAAAAAAAATGTGACGATTATTTTTATAATGAGCATCGGGGTGAGAGACGTGGTATAGGAGGGTTGTTTTTTGATTATTGTAAGACTACTGATGAGATGTCTATGGAGAATTGGTATGATTTTGTAACCGAAGTTGGAAATAATTTTCTGAATGCTTATGTTCCTATCGTATTAAAGAGAAAAGATATGCCATTTACTAAGGAACAAAAAGATTGGCAAGAAATAAGACGAGGGCGATATGTAGAATTTAATTTAGTTCATGATAAAGGGACACTTTTTGGGTTAAAAACTAATGGTAGAATTGAAAGTATTCTGATGAGTTTGCCACCTCAAGTACAATGGCGTTATGACCATCATCCTGAAGCCGGCACTGAAGAAGCGAGAATGTTAGCTATATTAACCGACCCAATTGATTGGATTTAAATAAGCGATCGTAGTAATGTAATACAACAAACCTAAAATAATCAAGTCTGATTATTAATTTTGAAATAAATAGGTTAGTCCTAATTTTTTTAAAATTCCCCTTTATTCTTAATCGAAAGTTTTTTCTTACTTATGTTGAGCTTTTAAACCTGTTTATTGATCCTATAATCTATAAAACCTATTTTTAATACGGTTTAGCAGTAGTTAAATATCGATTAAATGCATAAAAAATAGATAAAATGGTTGACCAATTGAATTTTTTTCCTATCTTTGAAATATATAATAAGGTTTAGCACAGTAAGTTAAACAAATTAAACACAAGAATCTATGAAAAAAATTCTACTATTATTAAGCGTAATTCTTCTTACAGGATGCGAATATATATCATCAGAAAAGAAAGCCTCTTCTGAAGTAAATTACAAAAAAAATACTTTTGAGTTTAAAGAAAACACTATTACATTAACAAATGGATACATAAAAATGTCTCCGGAAGAGTTTACATCAAGACTTGATTCTCTTAAAACAGGTAGTCCAAAATTAAAAAAAGTTGCCATTGAAGAATTGGAAAAAATTCAAGCTAAGAAGGTAGATTTTGAACTTTTTGTACATGAAAAGAATATTGAGAATTATGTATTTATATATGCTTGTGATTATTTCCAATTAGACGAAGATAGAGCTGCGAATGTAGTGACTGCTCTAAGTAATCAGTTAAAAATGGAATCCACTAAACAAAAAGTAAGATATAAAAGAATACACGGTCGCTTTTTCTTTACACCTACTTCTAAAGTGGTAAAATTAAAATATCTCAAAGCATTTGAGAAAGAGAAAAAATTTCAAACAGAATATATCGTTGCGTCTAAATCAGGTGGAATTGGACTACTGATCAGTAATCTTGAAAATGTAGATTTTGAAAGTTCGATAAAACGATTGGCTGCAAAATAACCCATATATTTATATAGGTAAGCATAAAAAATATTATTAATTATTTCTGGTAATTTTTAAAATACAGAAAGGTGATAATTTGGTGTTACCATAACTTCTCTACAGTTTTTTAAACTCTGAAGTTATGGTATTTTTGTTTTTAGTAAATTCGTTATCTTAGATATTGATTTATAGGCTAGGTAAAACGATGAGGAATATCCTGTTATTAATGTGTGTAATTACGGTTATCGCTTGTGCTCGCACTGTGGATCCTACAATTGAAAATATAAACAAAATATTTACCTCTAAAGATTTCACTTTTGAATTTCATAAAAAAGAGGCTCCTTCTGCATCACTTAGTTTTAGAGATGATTATCTAGTATTCAAAAGTGATCAACCTACTATAAGACGGGTAATTACTTATGATGAGGTAGTACTAATTAATAATTTTATACAAAACATAGTTAATTTACACTCAGAGACTCTGGATAAAAAATCTTCCTCTTACTATGTAATTAAAAACACGGCATACAAAACAGTAGTAATACCGGATCAGGAAGATTTTTATTTTGAAGCATTGCTAAAGACTTTAGATTTATACTGATAAAAATTTTAGCTTCACATAGGTTTCAGATTCTTTGTTTTATTCTTCCTCTTCTATTGTAAATTCTTTAATCGCAGCATTGGGCTCTATAATGGTATATCCTTTCCAGAAATTTGGATCATATCTGGATAGGTAGGCGGCTTCTATATTTTTATTTTCTTTAGCTGATGTGTATCCTTTTTCTGATATACTTTGTGTATCGAATACAATGACCTCATATTTGTTTCTATTAGTATTAAAAATATCTAGTTCGAGAGATAATTCATTTTGTTTGCGTTTTCCCTTTATATTTTTATTTTTTTCAATCACTTTGAGAGGTCTATCTACTCCAAATTTATTTCCAGTTATCTTTTCGATAAATCGAGGGCTGTATTTTCCATTGATTCCTTTAGAAAAGAATGTTTTTCCACTATACAGAGTTTCTTCATAACTAATGCCTAATAAATTATATTTTTTTAAAGGTTTCACGTTTTGATAATCAATTCGCATTACTGAGAAATCCTCAGTATTTACATATAAAGTTCCTTTAAAATCAGCCCATCTATTAGGTGAAAAATTTATAATATAAACTCCACTATCATCTATTGTGGTAAAATCAACTTTCTCAAAGGTGTACCGACCTGATTTTCTAATTATATTTAGTTTGGTGTCCTCCTGAAAAAACAGATCAGCAAACAGGTTTGTTAAATTGGTTTTTCTTGAAGTGTAAAAAAAATTTTCCTTAGATTCACCCAGTTCATTTTTGATATCTGCAGCATCCTGATTTGCTTTTAAAATAGAATCCACCTGTACTTTTTGACTAAAAATCCCGGATTTAATTTTTAGATAAGAATCAGGCTTAATATTTTCTTTCAGAATGGTCTCAATTTTTTTGTACAACGCTTCAACCGAACCCTCATTGTCTTTATCATATAATCTAGCACCTTTGCTAATATTTAGTTTTTGCTTTTCTAAATTGCCATAAAAATTACCTAGAACTTCTGTGTAAAATTCAGATTTTTTTGGGATTATCCTGACAATACTGTCAATTAGTTTTTTGTCTAATTCTACAATAGTTGATTTTTTAAATTCAATATCCAGTTTATTTATAAAGTTAGTATAAGATTCTCTGAAAAATAGCTTTTTATTAGTAAGATCAAAATCATAATTCTTACGGATTCCGTCCTCTACATTGTCAATTATCTCGTCAACACTTAGGTTTTTATTGGTTACGAACACGCTTTTTAATGCTACAGCTTTAGGATTAATATAAATAATAGTATCTATAGTATTTTGAACCGCAATACCTACTCGTTCATATCCCATAGAAGATATAAATATGGAGTCTATTGGCGTGTTTTTTTCTTGTATTGTTACACTGAATCTACCTTCTTCATTAGTAATAATTCCATCACTTTCTGATAATTGTATGGTTGCATACGGTATAGGCTGATTTGTTTTTTTGTCTACTATTTTAGATTCTATAGTTTGAGCAAACAGTGACCAGTAACTAATAAAAAATAGTATGGAAATAACCGTATGTTTCTGAATTTTCATTGTAATAATTTTTGTGATATACTAGTATAGACGGTATTCTGATAAAATAGTTGCCTCACCTATTTATCAAGACGCCATCAGCTAAGTATTGTTACAATTTATTCGGAGATAAAGTGGAATACTAACGACAATAAAAAATTATTTTGGGATAAAGTATTCTATACTGAATTCGTTGAAATTTTGAGAACAGTGATCAGGATGTTAGTCAGAGATTATAAGATCTTCTGCCCAATACAATGCATCATCTAAATTGTCACTTATATTTACAGGAATATCAAGAAATGCTTTTTCTAATTCTGCAACTTTAATGGTAATGGATGAGTAGCTCACAATAGCAAGACCAACCAAATTTGGAAATGTTTTAACTGATTTATAGTGATCAGTTGGTGTAATCGAGTATGAATTTAATCTATGACTTATATAAACAAAAGGGGTTTTATTTCCGTAATACTTTTTACCAAGTTCATATTGCATTTTTGAATTTTCATAGTTTAATGCTACACCTTCTTTCATTTCTGCTATTATAAAGTTTTTATAGAAAAAAAAAGAACCCATTTCGTTTTCGTGCCTTTCTAAAAACTGTTCTTTATACTTTGCTAACATCGAGTGGAAAATTAATTATATAAATTGAGCCAAAACAAGATACGTTATTGAAATGTTAAAAACAATGCTAAGGATTTTTTTTTGAAGATAATTTTCGATAAACGGCAAAAAAAATAGTTTAAAGGTTTATAGTGCAGATAAATACGATTAGTTTGGTCAGTCATATATGTTTCTTACTTTATTATTTCAGAATTGATAAAGGATATATCAGTATATTTACATACACTAAATTTTAGGTTCAGAGATGCTACAAATACGCAGAAACAGAAGATTAAGAACGCATAACGCTATTCGATCTTTGGTAAGAGAAAATGTGCTTACTCCCAATGATTTTTTAGTCCCACTATTTGTGGTAGAAGGTCATCAGATAAAGGAAGAAATTGCTTCTATGCCTTCATATTATCGATTTAGTCTTGATTTATTAAGGTCTGAAATAAGAGAAATCTGGGCAATGGGATTAAAAGCAGTTTTACTTTTTGTAAAAGTGCCAGATGCGCTTAAGGATAATAAAGGAACAGAAGCCTTAAATGCTGATGGGTTGATGCAGCGGGCGATTAAGACAATAAAAGAAGTGGCTCCAGATATGTTAATCATGACAGATGTTGCGCTGGATCCTTATTCATCTTATGGACATGATGGTGTTGTTGAAAATGGGTATGTTATTAATGACGCTACTTGCGAAATATTAGCACAGATGTCTTTGTCGCATGCACAGGCGGGTGCGGATTTTGTTGCGCCAAGTGATATGATGGATGGGAGAATACTGGCTATTAGAGAATTGCTGGAAAAAGAAAATTTTAAAAATACTGGTATTATGAGTTATAGTGCAAAGTATGCTTCTTCTTTTTATGGCCCTTTTAGAGATGCATTAGATTCTGCTCCTGGTTTTGGAGATAAAAAAACATATCAGATGGATTTTTCTAATCGTAGAGAAGCTGTAAAAGAGACTTTGATTGATGTAGAAGAGGGTGCTGATATCGTCATGGTAAAACCAGGATTATGTTATCTGGATATTGTAAGAGATGTCAAGGAAGCGGTTGACGTCCCTGTTGCAGTTTATCAGGTAAGTGGCGAGTATGCTATGCTTAAAGCAGCTGCAGAAAAAGGCTGGTTAGATCACGATGCAGTAATGATGGAACAATTAATTGCATTTAAGAGGGCAGGTGCTGATATGATTGCTAGCTATTTTGCTAAGGATGTAGTAAGGCTTTTAAAATAGCAACTTGTTACAAAATATAGAAGAAATTTTGGATAAAGTTCATTTGTAAAATAATTTTTTATGGTAAATAAAGATCGGTTATATCAAACTTTCGGAGAATTATTGTATGTAATAGCTATGAGTGATGGAGTTATTCAAAAAGAAGAAGTAAAAACTTTGGACGAAATTTTTAAAGCACATCCCAAAGGGCAGGAAATAAAATGGTCTTTTGATTATGAGCATAAAAATCAAAATGATTTAGAAACATTATATAAAAAGGTAATTGAAGTATTTTCTGATCATGGGCCGGATGAAGAATATGATTTTATGATATATGCACTCACAAGAATTGCTGAAGCACACGAGGGCATTAAAACTGAAGAAAAAAAGTTAATTACCGGTTTTTCCAGAGATTTATTAGAACGATTTAAGAAAGATATTGATAAGCTGTATAAATCCTGATGTCTGAATTATTTTGATATATTTTATATACTATACATAATGTTAAATTTAAACAAATGAACAAGGTTTTATCATTACTTTTAGTTTTAAGCTTCATATTTGTAAGCTGCCAGTCTGAAAAAAAAGCGGAGAAAGAGAAAATAGTTATTGGAACTAAAGAGAAGGAGACTAAACCCTTTGAGCTTGGAGAACAATTGTTTAAAGGTAAAGGAAATTGCTATTCCTGTCATAGGATTAATAAAAAGTCAATAGGTCCTAGTGTTACGACTATAATGAAGGTGTATAAGGAGCAAGACGGTGATATTATCAGTTTCCTAAAACAAAAGAGTGAGCCTATTGTAGATCCCGAAAATTATGCAGTAATGAAAACGAACTTTGCTCGTTTGAAAAAAATGTCTGATGAAGAACTTGCTTCCTTAGAGTTATATATGAAAGAAGTAAGTGTTGCGCAATAATATTGTTTATAAATTAGAAAAAGGCCTTTGATAATACTATTCAAAGACCTTTTTCATTTGGTGTTTGGGACACTTTATGGGTATATACAATCTAAGGATTGAGGAGAAATTTTTAAATTTCTAATATCATATCCTTGCAATGTAAGTCTGATTAATAATTTGAGTACAGATACTTTATGACTAAAAGTTGTAATTTTTGGAGTCCTGCTTAATATGAATAAGTTTTCTCTGGACGGACCACCCACTACAGCAAACTGATATTCTTCATTTACATCATCAGTTATAAGATCCAGAATCCAATAATCTGCAGGAAAAGGAATCCCGTCTAAGGTTAGAATAAGTTTAGCATTTGTTTGAGGGTCAGCCACTATAGCTTTTCCTGTAATACTATTCACTGCTCCAGTTGTCGACAGAATACAACTATTAAGAACATTTACTTGTCCATCTATTAATTCATAATCTGCAGTAGTACAGGTGCAATCCGCTTCAAAAGGATTTTCAAATTTTGCAATTTCATACCAACGACCATCATAGCGATCTAAATCGACATATTTGACAGTTCTTACAGAATCATATGCTTTTCTGGCTTCTCGAGGTTGTTCTGCTAACGCTTCATCGATCAAAGCATTGAATTCTGTAGTATCGTTTATAGTGTTATTGATAGTTTGTTGTGGGGATATTTCTGATTCATTTTCGCAAGAGATAAAGATAACAGAAATAACGAGAGCCATTAAGATAGCTAGTGTTTTTGTGTTTTTCATTGTGTATTAGTTGGTTCGTTTTAAGGCGGCAAAGATAGCTTTATCAGCTTTTGATTTGCAATCAAGATCTTAAGATTTAAGAATACTTTATGAATTCTTACATGTAACACTTAAAACCCTTACAATAAGGTTTCAAATCAATTATGTACATTAGCATTTCTAATAAAAATATTATGGCATTATTAATTGTTTATGGAGTTGGATCCATCTTTTTCTCATTTTTATGTTCAATTTTGGAGGCAGTTTTGTTAAGTGTAACTGCTACTTTTATTAATGTGAAAAAGAAAGAAGGTAAATCCTATGCGCTCTCATTAGAAGAATTAAAAAAGGATGTTGATAAGCCTTTGATTGCGATTTTGACAATTAATACTATTGCACATACAGTAGGTGCTATCCTTGTTGGGGTACAGGCAAAAAAAGCATTTGGTGATGAGGGGAATGGTGTGTTAATAGTGTCTGCTGTAATGACGTTGCTTATTCTTATTGCATCAGAGATCATTCCTAAAACTATCGGCGCAACTTATTGGAAGCAATTAGCTAACTTTACATCAAAGGCATTAAAATTTTTGATTTTTCCTTTAAAATGGACAGGGATTTTATGGATCTTGCAGTTAACCACAAAACTTATCGGAGGAAAAGGTCATGGAAGTATATTAAGCAGAGAAGATTTTTCTGTCATGGCTGATATTGCTCATGAAGAAGGTGTTTTTGAAGAATCAGAATCTAAGGTGATTAAAAATTTACTCAATTTTAATACTATTTTTGCAAAGGATATAATGACGCCACGAAGTGTATTAAAAATTGCACCAGAAGAACAGGATCTTGCCACATTTTTTGAGGCTAATAAAGAGTTACGTTTTTCCAGAATACCTGTTTTCCAGAATAATCCTGATAATATTACAGGATATATATTAAAAGATGAAGTTTTTAGAGAGATGGCAGAAGATCATCACACAAAAAAATTAGTAGATCTTAAGAGAAAATTAATTACGGTGGACAGAAATATTGCAGTGCCGGATTTATTTGAAAAGTTGGTGGAACAAAAAGAGCATATTACACTTGTAGTAGACGAATATGGATCTATCAGTGGTGTTGTTACTATGGAGGACGTCATTGAAACGTTACTGGGATTAGAGATTGTAGATGAGAGTGATAGTCATGCTAATTTGCAGGAATTAGCCCGAAAAAACTGGGAGAATCGAGCAAAGAAATTAGGAATTCTGGATAAGGATACCGAAGAATGATCAAAAGAGTTTACATAGAAACTCCTTTAGGGATAGCGTCTATCACAGCAAATGAGCAAGGTATTACAGATATTATAATTGTAGAAAATGCTGTAGAAGAGAAGGATCTTGAAATTCCGGATTTTTTAGAAGAAGCAGCTATTCAGCTAAAAGATTATTTTACAGGTGATAGAACTGATTTTGATCTACAATTACATCCTTCAGGAACCGATTTTCAGAAAAAAGTGTGGAATGAATTATCAAAGATCCCTTATGGTAAAACGGTGAGTTATCTGGATATTGCTAAACGCTTAGGAGATCCTAAAGTAATACGAGCTGCGGCAACTGCAAATGGTAAAAATCCTTTATGGGTTGTAGTACCTTGCCATAGAGTTATTGGAAGCGATGGTTCACTGACGGGATATGCAGGTGGTTTATGGAGAAAGAAATGGTTATTAGCGCATGAAAGTCCAGCAAAACAACAATCCTTGTTCTAATAACACGCTTATATTAGTTGATTAGCGTAGGAATTTAGATAAGTTTAATCAAAATACCATAGTTATGAAAATCATTAAAATACTGTTAAAAGGGTTTCTTCTTACTGTAGTATTAGGGGTGCTGTTACTATATATTTTTGATTATGACTATATCCTAAAAGGGATTAGGGTCGTTTATCTTACTGGACATACTACCGCATATATAGATGATCATACTTATTTTGATAATCATACAATAGCCAAAGGAGCAGAGTCTATCCCCTGGGAGTTACATAAAGAATACAACACAATAGCGCCAACAGAACGCTTAGTTGCAACTAATGCAGCATTGGGAACTGTCGCTTTTATGGTGATTAAAGATGAAAAAATATGGTATGAAAACTATGATGAAGGGTATGGGACAACATCAAAAACAAACTCTTTTTCTATGGCAAAAAGCATTATTACAGCAATGCTTGGTAAAGCTATAAAGGATGGGTCTATCAAAAGTTTAGATCAACCAATAAGTGATTTTTTACCAAAGTTTTCTGAAGGGTTAGCTGCAAAGACAACCATTGGAGATCTTTCTTCTATGTCCTCAGGACTTGACTGGACAGAACATTACAGCAGTCCGTTCTCCATTACTGCCAGAGCTTATTACGATCCTGACCTTAGAGATGTAATGCTAGGTTTAGATATCATAGAGGAACCGGGAAAATCTTATAAGTATTTAAGCGGCAATACACAATTACTAGGCATGGTAATCGAGAAAGCTACTGGTAAAACGTTGTCAGCGTATTTGAGTGAAAATTTTTGGAAACCTATGGGTATGGAGCAAGATGGCCTATGGCAGGTAGATAGTGAGGAAAATGGAATGGAAAAAGCCTACTGCTGCATTGCTGGTAATGCCAGAGATTTTGCTCGTTTTGGTGTTATGTTTAAAAATAAAGGGAGGTATGCCGGAAAACAAATTTTGACAGAAGATTTTGTTGAACTAGCTACCAAAAAACGATTTGAGCAGGATGATATGTATGGGTATGGCCTTTGGTTATCAGATCATTTGGGTAAAGAAATATTTGCGATGCGCGGAATTCTTGGGCAATATGTAATCTGTATCCCAGAGGATGACGTGATTATTGTGCGATTAGGACATAAAAGAGGAGAGTTTATGCCTGGAAAATCATTTACGAATGACTTCTTTATTTACATAGAAGAAGCTTATAAAATGTTAGAGAATGCTTCATAAAATTAATTTGGAACATGTTTTGTTTTTAGATATAGAAACAGTGCCTGAGTATTCTGATTACAACGACCTAAGTGATGAAATGAAATATCTGTGGGCGGATAAAACAAAATATCAGCGTAAGGATGATGTTACCGCTGATGAATTTTACGAGAGGGCAGGTATCTGGGCAGAATTTGGCAAAATAATATGTATTTCTGTTGGGTACTTCGCCAATAAAGATAATAAACGATCTTTTAGAACTACCTCTTTTTACGGAGAAGAAAAACCTTTATTAATCGATTTTAAAAAATTAGTAGAAACTCATTTTAGTCAACAACAGCATTTGTTATGTGCACACAATGGCAAAGAATTTGATTTTCCATTTATAGCCAGAAGAATGATTATCCATGGGATTTCGTTACCTTCTAAATTAGACTTGTTTGGTAAGAAACCGTGGGAAGTTACACATCTGGATACCTTGGATTTATGGAAATTCGGAGATTATAAACATTATACTTCGCTTAAATTATTGACCCATATTCTAGGAATACCTTCTCCTAAAGATGACATCGATGGTAGTCAGGTACGGCAGGTATATTATGAAGCTCAGGATATAGATCGAATCGTTATCTATTGTGAGAAGGATACCGTTGCAGTTGCTCAGATTCTATTGCGTTTGAGACAAGAAGAATTGCTTACAGAAAATGAGGTGATTTCTGTATAAATTATACCTTCCAGATAAAACGTTCCTTCTGTTTTGACAGAGCACCCAATCGTTGATAAAATTGTATAGCAGGGGTGTTAAATATAGGAGTTTGCCATTGAATACAATCACAGTGTTGCGATATTGCATATTGTTTCACTTTGTCCATTAACTTCAGTCCTATGCCCATCCCTCTTGTGTTTTCGTTGAGGTAAAGACAATCTAGATAGATGTAGAATTGGGAATCCCACGTGCTATATTGTTTCATAAAAGTAGTATACCCAATCAGCTTTTTCTTAGTTTCAACCACAAGACAGATAAACGCCTTTTCTTTACTAAAAAGATGTTTGATCCATAATTTTTCTTTGTGCTTACGATCATATGTCGCTTTTTCATAAGTTGCGTGAGCTGCGCATAGTTCTATAATTTGTGGGATATCTTCTTTTTGTGCAAATCGTATTACATAGTCCATTAGCAAGCGCATTGTATGATCGTTCCTTCTGATGGTTTTGTTCCTTCTGTGGCGTATCCGTCCAGCTTCCACCAGACGATGCCTCCTATAAGTTCCTTGACTTTGAAACCTAACTTTGCCATATTTAAGGCGCCTTTTGTAGAGGCGTTACAACCAATTCCATCACAATAGCAAATATAGGTTTTAGTCTTGTCTAAATGCTTGGTGCTTGTTATCGTCATTTCTCTATGGGGTAGGTTGATTGCTCTTGGGATATGTTCTTTTTCGTACCCAAAAGATTTTCGGGTATCTATAATAATCACATCTTCCTCATTTCCTAATGCGTCAAAAAGATCAGAAGGATCCATCTCATAGGCTAATTTGTTCTGGTAGTATTCAATTTGTTTTTCCATAAGTGGTGTTTTTAGTTTTTCAAAAGTATTTTAAATGATAAAAGTTGCCTAAAGATTTGTATGAAAGATTTTGATACGGTTTGTGATTTTTTTTCAAATTGTAACGAACTATTTTATTGTATTTTTGAAAGTATGGAGATCAAATATTTCAGACTTATAAAAACGATTGCAGAAGCTGGTAATATAGCTAATTCTTCTAAGCAGTTATTTCTTACTCAATCAGCATTAAGTCACCAATTAAGAATGGTAGAAAATCATCTGGGTTGCAAGGTTTTTACAAGAACCCGTAATACTTGGAAACTTACAGAAGAAGGAACAGCATTGTATGCACTGGCAAATGAATTATTAGAAACTCTGGAAAAAGGATTAAATTCAGTTACAGAAATTAAGGAAGGTGTTAAAGGTACAATTAAGATAAGTACAGAATGTTATTCATTTTATCAAGGATTGGCAAGTTTTATACAGAAAATGGGCGTTCTGTATCCTGAAATTGAGATTGATCTGATTTTGAACGCTACGCATCAACCTATTGCTAAAATGCTTACGAGAGAGATTGATATCGCTTTAGTAAGTAGCATACCTGATGCAAAAGAATTATCGGGTATTCCTGTTTTTGACGATGAGATTTTTGCTGTGATGCATAAAGAACATCCATTAGCTGATATTAAATACATAACAGCTAAAGATTTTGAGAATATCCATTTAATTATTCACTCTTTTCCATTAGATACAGTGTCTGTTTTTGAACATTTTCTGAGACCTGCCCAAGTGATGCCGTCAAAAGTTTCTGCCATACCACTTACAGAAGTTTCTCTGGAAATGGTGAATGCTAATATGGGTATTATGTGTATTCCTAAATGGGCATTGGCCTCTTTTAAACTATCAGAGGATTTTCGATTTAAAAAAATAGGAAGGCAAGGGCTTAAAAGAACCCATTATCTGGTCATTAGAAATGAAGATGTTGGTAAAAAGTATATCACCAATTTTATAGATAATTTTCAAGAAGAATTTTTAGTAATATAAATGTTAAAACTGAAAAATTAAGGTAACATTTTCTACAAGTAATACATTAACTAAAACAGATTATTAAAAATCGTTTTCTGATGTTCTTTTCAGAAAATATTATATAATGATACTAATCGATATCTAAAAAATCTGTACCAAAAACGAACAAGGATGTTGTGCTCAATGACATATCCGGTTATTTTATTGTAACCGGATTGTTACTGTGCTTTTGAGAAGGAAGTAATTATCTTACGCTAATTAAAAAGATTTAGTTGTATTGTTCTAGGATGCTTTTTGTCATTAGTTTACCATTTTGTTTTCTGGTTTCTTGTTTAACAAGACCTGCATCTTTAGCTATCCATTGTTTTACAGCAAGTGTTTGTCTTATTCCCATGCTCATCTTGGTTTCGTTGGTATATTCAATTAGATAACAGTCAAAAGAGCCAGCATTGGTACGTATGTTTTCTTTTGCAGTAACAGTTCTATTGAGGAGTTTAATATCCATAGTTATTCCCATGCCGCCTACATTTACTGACATGGTTACTTGACCGTCAGGTAATTCCTGACCTACAGTTAACAAGTTGGGTATAGAAATATCTGTGCCATCTATTGTGTACTCCATACCTTCATATTGACTAAATAATTGAGGCGAAATGATAGACTCAGGATCAAGATAAGTAGTTTCTCCATCACATGTGATTTTAAATTCGGCTTTTGAAATTGAGTTATTTCTTTTACCATCGATTAAATCCATATTCATAGTTATTTCTGTTTTTGAACCAGATGAATTTATGTTGGCTACACTATATGCTGTTTTGGATGAAAGTTTATTCTTGTGATTATAATGATGTAATATCATTGTTTTTCCTATTTCTGAAGGGTAAAACTGACTACAGTTATTTTGTGCGTTTAGGGTTCCTGTAAATCCTATAAAAAGTAATACTACCTTATATGATAAGCATGTATATAATAGATTTTTCATAATATGAGATTTGTTTACCTCTTTGTGTATGATTAATCCTTAAGGTAAACACAAAACAAAAAAAATCACTCGAAAGAGTGATTTTTAATGAGTTTGTGAATTTGTGTAAAGAAAAATAGTTTTTCGTACTATATTAAAGTTGATTAACTTATAATTTTATAAGTATAAGGTGACAATATAAGATGAAAATAATAAAAGAATGTCATAAAACTAGTATGTGATATGATGTAGGTAGTATTCGATTTGTTTTTTAAAGAAGTCGTTAATTTCTTCCTTTTTCATCTGGATACAATTGATATGCAGGATCACTTTGCCAAAATTCCTTAGTATCAATATCAATAGCGGTCATAGGACCTTTAAAAGCCGCTCCTGTATCTATATTCCAAACACATGCAGCTTGTACCGGAACAGTTTGGTTAATTCTGGTCACAGGTGTATGACCAATATAAATTTCATCAAAAAGTAATAAACGCTTTGGATAGTTGAGAGCTGTCTTTTCTAGTTTTGGATCCAGAGCTAAAGCCGTTTCCCATAAGGTTCTATCCCAGTAAAACAGCTTGCTAAAAAATTCTTTATTGGGGCCATTTATATTAGTAAAACCAGCATGTAGAAATAATCGATTATGATCATCTGTATAATAATCCGTTAGATGTTTATAAAAATGAAGATGCGTATCGATTTCTTCTTTTGATAGTTTTTTATAAGAGTCTATAGTAGCTTGTCCGCCATGAATCATCCAATCTGGATTATAAGTATCTTCTGTGAGCCAAGTGTAACATAGCTCATCATGATTCCCACGTATAAATACACAAGTATGAGTTTTTTGTAATTCTATAAGAAAAGAAACAAGCTGTGCACTATCACTCCACCCATCTACATAATCTCCTAAAAAAATTAAAGTATCATCAGTTGTTATATTCGCTTTATTAATTAATTGTTTTAATGCCTTTAATGCACCATGTATATCTCCAAATACGATTGTTCTGCTCATAATATGTATATGCTCCCTATTTTGGGTTTAAAATACGTTTGTTTAATTATATCTTACTTTTCTTAAAATCCGAATACTTTCTTTATATAAATCATACACTTTTTTATCAGAATAATTTTTTAAATAAGGTTGAGCCTCTTCTAATTTTTCTTTTGCGTTGCTAAAATCGTTAAAATAACAAATTAAATAAGTAGAAGGAAGATTAATAATATCTTTTTCTTCGTTTTTTGTTAGAGATATCTTTTTCTTAAGTTTTTCTACTAGTGCATGGTTACTATTGTATAAATGATGTAAGACTTTTTTATCAAATTGTGGGGGGTCAAATAATAATTTATTTTCTATATCATAACTTACATTATCCTTAAATTTAATAGTAACTTCCTCTAAGGGATAATATTTGTATGTATTTTGTAGCCCTAACTGCACAAATTCAATAATTTTGAACTCATCTTCTGTTATCGTAATGCTAACTTCATCAAATTGTGAGTAAAATAGCTTTACTTGTTCGTTGATCAATTCGATGTCAACTCTGGAACAATAAGTATCCCCGTTCACTTTTTTTTCTTTTCCTGCCCAGCATACCACAAAATATTCTTTAAAAACCTTGTAATTAGGGTTGTAGTCTTTTCTGGAATTCATAAAGTCAAAAACCCCGTCCAGTGTAAGTTCTATATTGTTTTGTGCATGACTTTCTATTGCATTTACAATCTCTGAGTTGACATCTTTGATTACAATATCAAATACTTTGGGCATGCTGATACTCCCGTCTCTGAAGAAAACAGTACCTCCATAATATTTCCAAATGTTTTTGCGTAAAGAACAGAGTTGTCCATCATTAGAACGAATAGATACTAATCCTACCACTTTATCACTGGGTAGATGAGGGAAAGGGATGTTTTCATACGATACGATTGGTGGATTAGACATATATGCATTCACCAAATTCTGAATTTTACTATCATCAAAAAAATCAACACCTATAATTTTATTATTTTCATCCTCTACTCCGATTACAATGTAAGAGTTGTTTTTAGGATTAGAATTAGATAGTGCGCAGATGTGTTTTAGGAATTTGGCTTTACCTTCTTTTTCGCCAATATTGAGTTTACGCTTCTTGTCATAAAAACTATTTTCGTCATTATGCGCCAGTAAATTTTTAATAAGAAGGCGTTTATTAATCACTATATCATATATTCATGCCGAATTTTTGTCAACATGTAATTTTCTAACTCTTTGAATGAATTGGGAATAAAAGTAACTAATAAATTAAAGAATACTAAATATTCTTATTTATAATAGTACTATTCGCTTGAGCTGTGGGAAACACAACAAGATCAGCTATATCTACATGATATGGCCTGGTGACTACAAATGTTATAATCTCAGCGATATCTTCTGGAGTCAGAGGGTCAAAACCTTTGTAAACAGCATCAGCTTTAGTGTCATCTCCTTTAAAACGAACATTACTGAATTCTGTTTCTACTAATCCCGGATGGATAGCCCCTACCTTAATACCGTATTTATTAAGATCTATACGCATTCCCTTATTAATTGCATCTACAGCATGTTTACTGGCACAATACACATTGCCTTTGGGGTATACTTCTTTGCCTGCTATAGAACCAATATTGATAATATGTCCAGAAGAATTAGCAATCATTTTTGGAATAATAGCTTTAGAAACATAGAGTAATCCCTTTACATTAATATCGATCATAGCATCCCAATCGTCAATATCGCCATTTTGTAAGGAGCTCAGACCATGAGCATTTCCTGCATTATTAATTAGGATATCGATACTGTCGAATGATATGGGTAACGACTCAATGCTCTTAAATACTGCCTCTTTATCACGTACATCAAAACAAAGGGTATGTACATTTACCTCTTCTTGGAGTTCGCTCTGCAACTTATCTAATCGATCCTGCCTTCTTCCACAAATAACCAGATTGATCTTGTGTTTTGCTAGTTCTATAGCAGTGGAGCGTCCGATACCGCTAGTCGCTCCTGTGATAAATGCTGTTTTCATAAATACTGATATTTACTCTGTTTTAGGTTTAAATTTTTTAATTAAAATCAAAACGAATTCAATGGCAAGACAAATAAACATATAAACATAGTTTCACGTCTATAATCTCATTGGCTTCGGAAATAGCTGTTAAGAAAAATCCAAAAACTGGATATGACAAAAAAGATGTTTTTTTTATCTTAAAATCCCAATAAAATGCAACACTTAGAAAGAGCTACCGTCTTTTGATAGATCATTGCTGATGGCAATGAAATTTACTTTGTTTATTTTATGATAAAAAGAGTTAAATATACAGCAAAATATGGGTTTCGGCGTATTTTTAACTTTTATTTTTAACCAATAATTAACAACGAAAAGAAAATAATTCAACAACTTGCAATGTTGAGTTAAGAATGTTAAATTCACGCCTTTAAAAAAATAATAAATGGAAGAAAATAGTTCTGTAGATATCGCTTCAATCAATCAAAAGATACAGCAAGAATCTGCGTTTGTAGATTTACTGACCTTAGAAATGAAAAAAGTTATTGTGGGACAAAAGCACATGGTGGAGTGTTTACTTATCGGATTGCTAGGTCAGGGTCATATTTTGCTTGAAGGGGTTCCTGGGTTAGCAAAAACATTGGCTATTAATACATTAGCAAAAGCGGTTCACGGGAGTTTTAGTAGGATACAATTTACCCCTGATTTGTTACCTGCAGATGTGACAGGAACTCTTATTTATAATATGAAGGAAGGAGATTTTCTGATTAAGAAAGGACCGATATTTGCCAATTTTGTATTAGCAGATGAGATCAACCGTGCACCAGCTAAAGTACAGAGTGCATTACTGGAGGCTATGCAAGAAAAGCAAGTAACCATTGGGGATGAAACTTTTCACCTGGACAAACCATTTTTGGTTATGGCAACGATGAATCCCGTGGAACAAGAAGGAACCTATGCGTTACCAGAAGCGCAAGTGGATCGATTCATGCTGAAAACTGTAATTGATTATCCAAAACTGGAAGAAGAGCAATTAATAGTTCGCGCTAATCTAAAAGGAACATATGAGCAAGTAAATCCGGTAGTTTCTATGGAACAAATCCTTAAGGCACAGAAGGCTGTAAAGGAAGTTTACATGGACGAAAAAATAGAAAAATATATACTTGATATTATTTTTGCAACACGATATCCTGAAAAATATGGACTTGAAGAGCTAAAACCTTTAATCAGTTTTGGAGCATCTCCCAGAGGAAGTATTAACATGGCCACAGCGGCAAAATGCTACGCATTTATCAAACGGAGAGGGTATGTAATACCAGAAGATGTAAGAGCGGTAGTACACGATATATTACGTCATCGTATTGGGATTACCTATGAGGCAGAGGCAGAAAATATAACTTCAGAAGATATTATCAATAAAATAGTAAATGAGATTGAAGTGCCTTAGGTGCACTTTTACGATGTAGTAAATAGTTTATAATGACATTATTTTTACACGGAATATTACAATTTCATTACAAATATTTAATCTAAATACCCAGTGTTTTAAACTGCGTACTAAAATGAGGTCAATGACCGAATTTCATGGATACTAAAGAGTTACTAAAAAAAGTTCGAAAGATTGAAATCAAGACACGTCGCTTGAGTGATCATATTTTTGGAGGAGAATATCATTCTACCTTCAAAGGAAGAGGTATGACATTTAGTGAAGTACGACAATATCAGTTTGGAGATGATGTAAGAAGTATTGATTGGAATGTAACCGCCAGATATAATGAGCCGTATGTAAAAGTCTTTGAGGAAGAAAGAGAGCTTACCATGATGCTAATGGTAGATGTGTCAGGGTCGCAACTTTTTGGAACCAAACAGAAGTTCAAAAAAGAAATTATTACCGAGATTGCTGCTACTTTAGCGTTTTCTGCAACACAAAATAATGATAAAATAGGATTGATTTTATTTACGGATCAAATTGAATTGTTTATTCCTCCAAAAAAAGGAAGATCCCATGTGTTGAGGATTATCAGAGAGCTACTAGAGCACGAACCAAAGAGTAAACTGACGAATATAACCGAAGCGCTAAAATTTATGTCTAACGTGATGAAAAAGAAAGCTATTGTTTTTATCCTTTCTGATTTTATTACAGAAGACTACCAACAAACATTAAAGATCGTTGGAGGTAGACATGACGTTACAGGAATAAGAATATACGATCAGAGAGAAGAAGAGATTCCTAATCTTGGAATCGTGCAGATGGAAGATGAAGAGACCGGAGAATTATTGTTAGTCAATACAGGTTCAAAGAAAACCAGAATTAACTATGCTGCATACTATAAAGAGCGTGTTGCGTATTTTAGTGACAGTTTTAACAGAAGTGGATCGGGTACATTAAGTAGCCGGGTCGATGAAAGTTATGTCAAAAAATTATTAGGATATTTTAAACGAAGAGGATAAGGGGCATTTTAAGAATGAAGAATTACGAATTATCAACGATATATACACAATTAACCCACAAAACCTTAAGGTTTTGTGCTTTTGTCATTTGTTTTAGCTTCCATACATACGGATGCTTTGCTCAGGTGGCTACAAGTATAGATTCCACGTCCATTCAGATTGGAGGAGAAATTCGCTATAAGATGCAGATAGAGGCAGATGCTGCAGAGGTAGTGGTTTTTCCAGAAGGGCAAACATTTGCACCATTAGAAGTAATAGAATCTTTTAAAACGGATACTACTAGGAATGGTAATAAATTAAGTTTGATTAAAGAATATGCCTTAACACAATTTGATTCGGGACGATATACTATACCCAGACAGAAAATAATGATCGGTAATCAGACGGTGTTTTCTGATTCTTTGCAAGTACAAGTCCGTGACGTACTGGTAGATACTACAAAACAGAAGATGTATCAGATTAAACCCCTTGTAGAAGTGGATGCTACCAGAGGGTTTTGGGATCGTTTTGGTACATTCATCACCTATTTCATTTTAGGACTAATTGTAATAACTATCATTGTATTCATTATCTATTTCTCTCGTAAGAAAAAGCAAAAAAAGGCATTAAATGAATTGCCGCCTTATGAAAAAGCTATTCTGGCCTTAAAGCAAATTGATGAATCGCATTTGTTAGAGCAGGATTCACATAAGGAATATTATTCAAAGTTAAGTGATACTGCACGTAAGTATATTGACGACGAAGTATATGATCATGCGATGGAGAGTACCACAGATGAGCTAATAGCACGCTTGGATCACGAAATTAAATATGGATCTTTAAATCTGGATACAAATACCATTAAAGAGCTTAAAGCTGTACTTAAAACAGCTGATATGGCTAAATTTGCTAATTCTAAACCTGATGTAATCACCGCGAAAGCAGATCGCAATGTGATAGAAAAAGTGATAAACGAAACTAAAGATGCAATTCCGGAGCCTACAGAAGAAGAATTATTAGCAGATGAAGAATATCGTAGGAACAAGGCCGAAAAAAAGCGAATACGACTTATTGCTTTTGGCAGTATTGCTGGAGTTATACTCCTTATGATTACGTTGCTTATTTTTATTTTGATCAAAGGTTTTGACACCGTAAAAGATTCGATATTAGGACATCCAACAAAAGAATTAGCAGAAGGAGAATGGATGAGCAGTGCTTATGGATCTCCGCCTGTTACAGTAGCTACTCCAGAGGTTTTAATTAGAAATCAATATCAATTAACTGAAGAACAAAAGCAGCAACTAAGAGGCAATGAAACGTTTGTATATGGAAGCCTTATTGGAAATTTTTATATAAATGTTTCAACAGTCAATTATAAGGAACCAACAGAGATAAATCTTAATGAAATCGTAGAAGGAGTAGTAGGGTATTTTGAATCTCAAGGAGCAAAAAACATTTCTGTAAAAGACGAAGAATATGAAACACTTGGTGGGGCAGAGGGTATAAAAGTTTTTGGTACCATGGAGGTTATGAATCCTGTAAGTAAAAAGAATCAGAAAAATGAATATGAGATGCTTAATTTTGCAGAAAACGGAGGGTTTCAACAGGTAATTGTGGTATATGATAAAGAAGATCGCTACGCGACGGATGTAGCTAAGCGGATTATAAATTCAGTTGAACTTAAAAGCGCGGAGTAGCTATGTTTGGAAATATTGTATTTGAAAATCCGCAGTTTTTTTGGTTATTTTTATTACTACCACTCGTTATTGTTTGGTATTTCTGGAAATGGAATAAACAACAGGCAGCACTTAAAATTTCTAGCATTAAGGGATTCAAGGTGTCAAGTAGTTGGTTAATAAAACTAAAACCATTGTTAATCGTAATGAGGTTACTTGCCTTATCATTAATCATCATTGCTTTAGCAAGACCAAGAACTGTAGATGTATCTACAAGAACTAAAACAACTAAAGGAATTGATATTGTAATGACAATTGATGTATCAGGTAGTATGTTGTCTAAAGACCTGAAACCAAATCGACTGGAGGCACTAAAAGAAGTAGCTGCAGAGTTTGTACAGGGAAGACCTAACGACCGTATAGGATTAGTCTTATATGCTGGGGAAAGCTATACTAAGACACCTATAACTAGTGATAAATCCATTGTACTTAGTGCGTTGAAGGATATACAATACAATGGGGTCCTCGAAGGAGGAACTGCTATTGGGATGGGTCTTGCAACATCAGTGAATAGATTAAAGGATAGTAAAGCAAAAAGTAAAGTTATTATTCTATTAACTGATGGTTCTAATAATGCTGGATTTATTGATCCTACCATTGCTTCAGAGTTAGCGCTTGAATATGGAATCAAAACCTATACCATTGGTTTAGGAACAAATGGTATAGCAATAGGCCCCGTAGACATCGCAAGAGATGGATCTTTTATCTATGGGAGGACAAAGGTAGAGATTGATGAAGAACTTCTTAAAGAGATTGCCAAAGTAACAAAAGGGAAGTATTTTAGAGCGACGAATAATAAAAAGCTGGAACAGATTTATGAAGAAATTAATAAACTGGAAAAGACAGATATAGAAGAGTTTAAGTTCTATAATTATGAAGAAAAATATAGAATCCTGGTACTATTGGCAGGTCTGTTATTATTGATAGAGTTTTTATTGAAAACGACCATTTTTAGGAGTTTCATTTGATAAAAATGTGAGTCTAGAACTTTTTTCTAAACTATACGTATTTTGAATTTTAATAAATGGGTATAATAAAAGTGATTTTAGGATTGTAGTGTATCACTGTGAGATTGGAAATTGTAAACTGAGAATTGAAAAATGTACATATTAGAAGAGAAAATATATTTTTGGTTATTATTGGTAATACCAATAGTGATAGTCTTATTTTTTGCTGTAATCTTATGGAAGAAAGCAATCCAGAAGAGATTTGCAGATAAAGAATTGCTAAGAAAATTGACTCCGGATCAATCTATTCAGAAATCTTTTCTAAAGATAATAATGTTAAGCCTGGCTTTAGCTTGTTTTAGTATTGCTCTGGTGAATCCTAAAATGGGAACTAAATTAGAAAAAATTAAACGAGAAGGAGTTGACGTTGTATTCGCGATTGATGTATCTAAAAGTATGTTGGCAGAAGATATTGCTCCTAGTCGAATTGAGAAATCAAAGCAATTAGTGACACAAATTGTCAATAATCTCACCAGTGATCGTATTGGTATTATTGCATATGCTGCCAGTGCATTTCCGCAGTTACCTATTACCACGGATTTTGCATCTGCTAAGATGTTTTTGCAATCTATGAATACGGATATGCTTTCTTCTCAAGGTACTGCAATTAATGAAGCCATAGAGTTAGCAAAGACATATTATAACGATCAGGATCAAACCAATCGTGTGTTGTTTATCATAAGTGATGGAGAGGATCATGAAGGAGATGCTGTGTCCATAGCGGCTGCCGCCGCAGAAGAAGGAATTAAAATATTTACAATAGGTGTTGGTACCTCAAAAGGTGGTCCTATACCTCTTAAAAAGAATGGTATTGTAGAAAGCTATAAAAAAAATAATAAAGGAGAGACGGTAATCACTAAACTAAATACGACAATTTTGCAGGAAATTGCAAATGAAGCAAATGGCATATACATTGATGGTAGAGATACAAAGGCAGTCGTAACGAATGTAAAGAAACTCATAGGAGATATGAATAAAACTGAGTTTGAGGCTAAGCAATACGCCGATTTTAAAGATCGGTTTCAGTGGTTCTTAGGAGCAGGATTATTTTTCCTATTTCTTGATGTTTTCTTCTTAGAAAGAAAGACATCTTGGCTTAAAAAATTAAATTTGTTTAGTACATAGAGAAGGTGTAAAGTGGATTTTATAATGTAAGTAGAAAACGAAATGAAAAAAGTATTAATTATCATTATATGCTTGCAATTTGGCATTGTTTTTTCACAGGAAGAGGATAGAAAAGAGATCATTGCCACCGCAAATCAATTGGTTGCGGACGGAAACGAATTATTAGTAAAAGATGGTAATTTTCCAAAGGCTGAAGGTGAATATAGAAAGGCAATAGCTAAAAACCCGATAGATGTATCTGCTAAGTATAATCTGGCTAATGCATATTATAATACAGAAAAATATGATGAAGCAACACAACGATATACAGAAGCTGTAAAAATAGCAACTTCTAAGTCGGAAAAGCATAAAGCATTTCATAATCAAGGGAATACTTTTATGGAACAAAAAAAGTATCAGGAAGCGGTAGAAGCTTATAAGAATGCGTTGCGTAATAATCCTAAAGATAATGAAACACGTTACAACCTGGCATTAGCAAAAAAAATGTTAGAGGAGGAAAAACAACAACAGGATCAAAACAAAGACGATAAAGACAATAAGGATCAAAACGAGGATAATAAGGATAAGGAAGGGGAAAACGAAGATAAAAAAGAAGGAGACGAAGGAGAAAAGGATAAAGATAAAAAAGAAGGAGAGGATGATAAAGATAAGAAGGATGGCGAAGGAGAAAAGGATAAAGATAAAAAAGAGGGAGACGATAGCAAGGATAAAAAGGATGGTGAGGGAGACAAAGATGATAAAGAAGAGGATAAAAATAACGAGAAAGATGGTGATAAGACTGAAGGAAAACCAGAAGGTCAGCCGCAACAAATGGAAGGAAAGTTATCACCTCAGCAAGTAAAAAACCTGCTGGAGGCCATGAGTAATCAGGAGAAAAAAGTACAGGATAAAATGAATGCCAAAAAAGTAAAAGGAGTAAAAAAGAAGGCAGAAAAAGATTGGTAAAAGATGAAATTTAAATTAACTTTTCTAATATTATTCTTATGTATTACTCATTTGGGTATTGCTCAGACCATTTTTGAAGCTAAGGTGGATAGAATCGTTTTAGGAGTAAATGAAAAGTTACAAGTCGATTTTATAACTAATAATGAGCAAGCAAAGGATTTTGTATCACCTGATTTTAAAAATTTTAAAATTATTAATGGTCCTAACCGATCTACGACTATTTCTTGGGTAAAAGAAAAAAAATCTTATAAAAGAAAGTATAGTTATTCACTTATGCCTATACGACAAGGTAAATTTGTTATAGAGAGTGCAAAGGTTAGAATTAGAGATTCTGTTTATAGAACAGCGCCTGTCGTAGTAGATGTCATCGCTGCTGTGGATAACCCTATTAATGGAAATATTACAGACAAAGAAGTTTGTGAAAATCTACACTTAGTTACTGAAGTTTCAAATTATGAACCTAAACTAAATGAATTAATAACAATAGCTTACAAACTATATAATACATCAAAACACATAGGTTTACATTCATTTTCTTCAGTAGAGATTCCAGAATATAATGGATTTAAAGCTAAGGAAATAGATATTGAAGAGTATAAAATACAATCAGATACTTTTAAGGAAGATTTGTGTGATTTTGTTATTTTATATAAAAAAGAATTAACCCCCGAGAAATCAGGTGAGTTAGTGATTGAACCAATGGAGGTACTAGCTTCAGCTAAAGCCTCAACAAATAAAAAAGATATATTCGGAAATAGCATAATGATTACGATAGAGAAAATAATAGCTTCGGATAGTGTAATCATTAAGGTAGAACCTTAAATAGAATATAAATGAGGTTTGTTAAATAATGCTAGATAGGTATAGTATATTCTATTTTGGTGAAAAATGAATAATAAAAAGGTAAAATCAGTTTTATATAGACTGATTCGTTTTAAGAAATAAAAAATGAAATTAAAATTAATTTTTCTAACACTATTTTTTGCGATAGCGCAACTAAGCTTCGCTCAAGTCAGTTTTGATGCAAAGGTTAGTAAAACAAGACTAGGTGTTAATGAAGATTTACGTGTAGATTTTGTGATGAATGCAGATGGAGATAATTTTAATCCTCCTGATTTTAAAGGGTTTACTATTTATAGACAACCTTCGCAATCAATCAATAAGTATAATCTATACGGAAAAAAGTCGTACGCTAAAACGATTACTTTTTATCTTAAACCAACAAAAAGAGGAAAATTTAGAATTGGGCAAGCAACTATAGAAATTGATGGAGAGACATACAAAACGCTTCCTGTAAATGTAGAAGTAACATCTGCAGTACAACCAGAAAAAAACAGAAACAGTGATAGTTATGTTGCCAGTGATGATATTCATCTTGTGGCAGAGGTTTCTAAATTGAATCCCTATCTTAATGAGGGGGTTACAGTGGTGTATAAACTCTATGTGAGTCCAGCTGTAAATCGTATAACTGGTGTTAGTATTATGGACACCCCGGATTATAGTAATTTTTGGAGTCACACAGTAAAAGTTCCTAACGCAACCAGATTCGAACAAGGAGAATATAATGGACAGCCTTATAATTATATCATATACGATAAGAAAATTTTATATCCACAAAAAACAGGAAAAGTAGAGATTGAGCCTCTCACAGTATCAGTTGGTGTAGTTGTTCCAACTATAAGAAGGGGTGTTTTTGGAAGTACGCGTGTCATGGAAAGTGTTGATAAAACCATTGCGGCAGGAATTAGAACTATCAATGTAAAACCGTTGCCTCTAAAGAACAGACCCGCCGATTTCTCAGGAGCAGTTGGTTCTTTTGATTTTCAGATTACTACTAATAAAAAAGAATTAGCAGCTACAGAATCTATGGAGGCTAAAGTATTGGTGTCAGGAACTGGAAATGTTACATTGTTTGATTTACCTAGATTAAGTGTGCCTAATGGGCTAGAAGAATATGAACCTGAACATAAGGAACAGTTAAGACCAAGTCAGGGTGGAATGTCAGGAAATATTTCTGATGCATATACCCTAATACCTCAATATAAAGGAGAATTTTCTATTCCACCGGTATCATTTTCTTATTTTGATTTAAAAAGTGAAGCCTATAAAACGATAACATCTCAGGAGATTGTAATTAATGTAAATAAGGGGCCTGATGCGTCAAGCATCAACAATACTGTTACCACTTCAGAAGTGAATAAGCAAGCAGTAACTCAGATAGGAAATCAATTTAGATTCATTAAATTAAATACTAATCTTCAATCTATTGGAGGTACCTCCTTCTTCAAATCAACCGCATATTGGGTTACGTTACTGACTCCATTACTGGCAATTCCATTGTTTATATTTTTTGGTAAAAAGCGAGAGGAACGATTAAGTGACATTAGTGGGAATAGAATCCGTAAGGCCGATAAACTTGCGCGTAAATATCTTTCTGAGGCTAAAAAGAATTTAGGCAATCAAATAGAATTTTATATTGCTATGGAGCGGGCACTTCATAATTATCTAAAGGCAAAATTACACATACAAACCAGTGATATGAGTAAAGATCGTATTCAGCGTTTACTTAAAGAGCGAGATGTAGATGATACAGTATCTATAGAGTTTATAGCACTACTAGAAAGTTGTGAATTTGCAAGATATACTCCTTCATCAAGCAGTGCTATGCAGCAAGATTATGACAAAGCATCGAGAGTGATTTCATCTATGGATAAACAATTATAAAAGACAAAATAATGAAGAATTTAATTATTATTATTATTGTTTTTGCAATAAGTAGTTTAACACTAGCACAAGAGCAGAGCATGTTCCAGAAAGCTAACGATTTATATACACAAGAGAAGTATCAGGAGGCGATTGAGGCATATGAATCCATAATTAAAAGTGGTCAGGAATCCGCTGAATTATACTATAATTTAGGAAATGCTAATTATAAAGTAAATAATATTGCTTCGAGTATTTATTACTATGAAAAAGGATTAAAATTAGCTCCGGATGATGAGGACATTAAAAGCAACCTGGCTTTTGCCAGAAAATCTACTATTGATGCTATTGATATAATCCCAGAAGGATTTTTAACAAGAACGATCAATGGATTTGCCTCAATGTTTAGTTTTAATGCTTGGGGTTGGATTTCTATCATTGGCGTTTGTGCATTTGTTGTACTATTTGTATTGTATTATTATGCACTTACTTCTACAAAGAAGAGACTATTTTTTATGTGTTCTTGGATAGGATTAGGTATTGGTATAATAGCAGTCTTATTTGCTTTTAGACAATATAATCGTATTCAAGAGAATCAATATGCTATTATTTTTGCTCAGGAAACTACGGTAAAAAGTGAACCTAATTTGAAAAGTGAAGTGATTTTTGAGCTTCATGAAGGGACTAAAGTGCGTATTACTGAAACTATTAATGAATGGAGAAAAATCAGACTGGCCGATGGAAAAATTGGTTGGATCCCTGCAACAGAACTTAAGGAACTATAATACATAAATTGCAAGAAAAATTTTAGTTGAAAGACTTACCGCAAGTAAAAATATTTTATACATTTACATTTGTAATGATGCTTCCAACAATAGTAATTTATAATTACTTTAACACTTTTTGAAAGTATTACTATTATTTTTACTATTTAATAAATAGAGTGGCAGTTAAAATTCAAATGGCAAAATTATTAGTTGGATTAGGTTTTGTTCTAAGCCTTACTCAGTGCAGTTTGAATTTATTTAATTTCTATACAGAAAATTTTCATAAAATATCTCTTATCTTGGATGATACTGAAGAAAAATCAGAATCTAAAGATAGTCAAGGATCCGAAAAAGAGGATTTAATAGAAAAAGAAAAAATTTCTCAGCATTATGAAAATTCGCTAAAAATACTATTAGCAGAAAAGCAAATTTCTTATCCAAATTTTCATTTGAATGCTCACAATGTTCATCTTGAGCAACATACACCTCCACCAAAGAAATCATAATTTTTTATTCGTTACTACCCGTTTTTTGTGAAATACCAAAATATCACGGTTTTGTTTAAATAAAAGAGTATACCAAAGTTGGTATTAAATTTAATATTAAATTATGAGTGTTTTTAAAAATTTAAAAAACGATTTCCCTGCTAGTATTGTGGTGTTTTTTGTTGCACTACCTTTATGTTTAGGTATTGCATTGGCGAGTGGAGCACCTTTGTTTTCTGGTCTAATAGCCGGAATAGTTGGAGGAATAATAGTAGGAGCAATTAGTGGATCTAAAATAGGGGTTAGTGGTCCGGCTGCTGGTTTAGCGGCTATCGTTTTTACCGCTATTGAAGACCTTGGAAGTTTAGAGATTTTTTTAGTTGCAGTAGTACTTGCTGGTATTTTTCAGGTGATTTTAGGAATTTTAAAAGCTGGTGTTATTGGGTATTATTTTCCATCATCGGTTATCAAAGGTATGTTAACTGGTATCGGAATTGTAATCATAAAAAAGCAAATACCTTACTTTTTTGGTCATGAATACGCTAAAGATGTTGGCTTTTTAGAATTTTTTCAAACATTTGACAAAACAAACTTAAGTTCAGTCATTATTGGATTAGTAGGCCTTTTTATATTAATACTTTGGCAGCAAATTCTTAGTAAAAAAGGAAAAATTTTTAAATTAATTCAAGGTCCATTAGTTGTCGTAGTAGTTGGAATTTTATACTATATAATGACCTCAGGAAATGCCCAATTAGCGCTAAACTCTTATGAATTAGTTAAAATACCTGAAGCCAATAGTTTTGATTCCTTTTTAAATTTATTTACAAGTCCAGACTTCAGTGAGATTGGTAATGAAACTGTATGGATTGTTGCGTTTACTATTGCAATTGTAGCAAGTTTAGAAACCTTGTTATGTGTTGAGGCTACTGATAAATTAGATCCTGATAAAAATGTGACACCTACCAATAGAGAATTAGTAGCACAAGGAGTTGGAAACATTGTATCTGGTTTAATAGGTGGCTTACCTATAACACAAGTAATCGTAAGAAGTTCTGCTAATATTGAATCTGGTGGTAAAAGTAAATTGTCTGCCATTATTCACGGTTTTCTTATACTAATTTCTATTATCATTATTCCTGGTTTGCTTAAACAGATACCTTTATCGGTATTAGCTGCTATATTATTTATTGTAGGGTTTAAGTTAGCGAAGCCTTCGACTTTTATGAATATATTTAAACTTGGTTGGAAACAATTCGTACCATTTATTGTTACTGTTATAGGAATTGTATTTTCTAATTTATTAGTGGGTATCGGTCTAGGTTTAGCAGTAGGTATTTTTGTCATACTTTATAAAAGCTATCAAAATTCCCATTTCTTGCATAAAGAAGGAGGAGATAATATTGATGGCAAAATCAAAATGACTCTTGCAGAAGAAGTAACTTTTTTTAACAAGGGTGCAATTTTAAAAGAGTTGGATGGTATTGAAAAAGATTCTTTTCTTATCTTAGACGTTAGTAAAACAAGATATTTAGATAATGACATCATAGAGATTTTAGAAGATTTTTCACAAAAAGCTAAAACAAGAAATATAAATATTCAGTTATTATCAGAACGTGGAACTATTGAAAACCCTGATAGTTTTATTCAGTTTTTTCAATTAAGACCAAAAACAGTATAATTATAGCTATGAAAGCATTTACCAAAGAAAAACAGGCAGAAATTACACCTCAGTCTGCATTGAATCTTCTTAAAGAGGGTAATACAAGATTTCAGCAAAAGAGAATGGCTGATAGAGATTTACTAGATCAAGTAAATGACACAAAAAGTGGACAATTTCCGTTTGCAACAGTACTAAGTTGTATTGATTCGCGGGTATCTTCTGAACTTATTTTTGATCAGGGAATAGGAGATATTTTTAGTGCGAGAGTTGCAGGTAATTTTGTTAACGAAGATATTCTTGGTAGTATGGAGTTTGCTTGCAAATTAGCAGGTACAAAACTGGTATTAGTGCTAGGTCACACCAGTTGTGGTGCTGTAAAAGGTGCCTGTGATGATGCTAAAATGGGCAACTTAACTGCTCTGCTGAGCAAAATAAAACCAGCAGTATTACAAGTGACTGAGCCATCAGACATTTCTCTTAGAAATTCTAAAAATATAGATTTTGTTAATGAGGTTGCTATAAAAAATGTAGAACTAACTATCGAAAATATAAGAAAAGATAGTGAAGTTTTACGAGAAATGGAATCGAAGGAAGAAATACAAATTATTGGAGGTATGTATGATATTAACGATGGTAGCGTTCGATTTTTTGATTAAAAAAAATATAAAAACAGAAGTTTAAAAATAAAAAGTAAGGTCGATTTTAACCTTACTTTTTATTTTTAAATTAATTATAGTTGGGTAGTAAATTATCATTTATACAAAAAATAATGATTATGAAAGGATTTTTTAGAAATCTTAAAGGAGATGCATTTGGAGGATTGACATCAGGCATAGTAGCATTACCTTTAGCTTTAGCATTTGGTGTGTCCTCTGGTATGGGACCGAGCGCGGGGTTATATGGTGCTATTTTCATTAGTTTTTTTGCAGCACTTTTTGGAGGTACAAATACACAAATTTCAGGGCCTACTGCACCCATGACTGCAGTTAGTATGGTTGTTATCGCTGGTATTGTTGCAGCAAATGATGGTGATTTAGGGAGTGCACTTCCGGCAATTTTAACCGTATTTTTACTGGCAGGATTAATGCAAATCGGACTTGGATTATTAGGCACGGGTAGATATATCAGATACATTCCATATCCTGTAATATCTGGTTTTATGACTGCTATTGGTGTGATTATTTTATTAACACAAATACTACCTTCACTAGGATATTATCCAAAAGAAGATCTTGACTATGTAAACAATTTTAAATCTGAAGCGAAAGAAGTACTCTTAGAGAATATCTTAAAAGATGAAGTTGGAGAGGGAATGCTGGTTTTAGAAAATTTGGAAGGAACTATTAGCAAAGCTGATGAAATTACAGAGGCCGTTATACTAAAAGAATCTCAAACTCTTGCTGCAAAAGAAGCTTCGGGAGCTTTAGGAGCTTTAAAAGTAATTTCAAGAGCGATCAAAAATATTAGTTGGATAGAGTTATTGCTAGCGTTAGGAACAATTTTCATTATTTATGGCTTTAAACGAATTACTATGGCGATCCCTAGTACATTAGTAGCATTAATAGTCATGTCTGGTATCGCTTATGGGTTCAATATGCCCTATCGGTCTATAGAGGAAATTCCAGTAACAATTCCTACTCCTAATCTTGAAATTTTCACAAAATTTAGCTTAGATAATATTACTCCTTATATTTTTACGGCATTAACCTTAGCATTGTTAGGAGCGATAGATTCTCTGTTAACAAGTGTCATTGCTGATAATATGACTAAGACAAAACATAAGCCTAATAGAGAATTAGTAGGACAAGGTATAGGAAACAGTGTGGCTGCGATTTTTGGTGGTATTCCGGGAGCTGGAGCCACTATCAGAACTGTTGTGAATATCAATTCGGGTGGAAAAACTAAATTATCTGGGATGATAGCAGGGATTATATTACTGGTAGTTATGCTTGGGTTAGGTCCTGTGGCATCTAAAATTCCTGCTGCAGTACTTGCAGGAATTTTGATTACAGTGGGTATCGGTGTAATGGATTATAAAGGACTAAAAGCAATCCCTAGCCTGCCAAGAGATATTAAATTGGGGCCTGTTCGTATAAGTTCAGAGGTATTGATTATGTTAATTGTTTTAGTATTGTCTACTTTCTGGAACCTTGTATATGCTGTAGGTATAGGGTTGGTGATAGCTTCCCTTACGTTCATGAAAAAAATTGGAGAGATTACCGCAGAGCGATCTGATGTAAAACCTTTGAAGGAAGAAGAATGGAAAGATGAAATTAATTTCCCTGAAGATCTAAAAGAAAAAGTTTTTATAAAGCACTTAAAAGGACCCTTGTTTTTTGGTTCTACAAGTGATTTTCAGCAATTAACTCTACAGATACCTGATAATGCATCTGTCGTAATTCTTAGACTTGAAAAAATGTCATATATGGATCAATCAGGATTATATGCTATGGAAGATATGTTACAGAAATTACAAGATAAAAATATAGAAGTAGTTTTTGTAAATGTGTTAAAACAACCTCGCTATATGATGGAAAGGATTGATATCATCCCTGATTTAATTCCCGAAAATCATATTTTTAAGAATTTTTCCAATTGTTTACTCCATATCAAAGAAATTATAAATCATAAAAAATTACTAGATAAAAGATAGACTTATGCCTTATATAATAATACATAAGGCAGATTTTCTAAACCAATAATATTATAAGTTTATCAGATGGTCTCCTCTTCCTTTTCTGAATCCAATATATTAGGTAATACCATGGGGGCAAATTTTCGCACAGGAGTATATAAGATAGAAGAACTTAGTGTTTCCTGAGGAATAACATTAAGAGATCTGTTTCCGGCATCTAAAAACACAATGACGACACTTGCGATAAAAGCAAACTTTAAAGCACCAAAAGTAGCTCCTAGTAATTTGTTGAGAATTCCAAGATGAGCAAAATCAGCAATTTTGGTTAATAGTTTTCCTGCTAGAGAAACCAATATAACAATGGTAATAAATGTAATTGCAAATGCCGCAAGTTTCATTGCTCCATCCTGCCAATCCACATATTGTGCTAAATATGCTCCAGCAACATCAGAAAAATGAACTGCAATATAAATTCCTGCAATTAAGGCGACTAAGGAGGCCAGAGAAACAAACAGCCCTTTACTATATCCTCTGATTACTCCCCAAAGAAGCAAAACGCCTAAGATAATGTCAATATAATTCATGCATAATTTTTAATGGGACTAATATAATGTTTTAAATCAAAAAATGAAGATAGGATAAAGAACAAGCTATTCGCAAAAAAAGAACATAACTTAAATGTAATGTATCGTTATAATTTTAATAAAGATTAGAGTATTTTGGTAAGATGAAAAATGGTTTAAAAATTAGTGTTTTACTCTTAGGGATTATTTTTTTCGGGTGTGTTCATAATAAAGAAGAACTCAAGGTAGAGTATTATGAAACTGGAGATGTAAAAGCTATTGGGACACTTAAAGATACGAAGAGAGTAGGAGTTTGGGCTTTTTATGATGAACTAGGAACGAGAGTAGATTCTATAGTTTATCAGAATGGAAAGAAAAATGGTTGGTTAAGAGGATATGATCTTAGAATCAGGCAATTAGATAAAGAAGGACAGTATAAGGATGATAAAGAGACTGGAGTTTGGAAAACATATCATGCCGGAGGCACGGTACATACAATAGAAACATTTGAAAAAGGGAACAAAATAGGAGAGTCTGTTTATTATTATGCAGGAGGCAATCCCAAAATAAGTATTTTGTATAATAACCAAGGACAGAAACATGGATTGACTACAGAATATTACACTAATGGATTGGTGGCAGTTACGGGGCAGTATGAACAAGATGTACCATCAGGAACATGGAAAGAATATTATGAAAATAATAAACTAAAAGAATCTTATAGCTACCAATCGGGACTATGGCACGGTGTTTATGAAAAATATCACGCTAATGGACTACTAGCTACAAAAGGGATGTATAATCAGGATACCAGAACAGGGATTTGGAAGTATTATGATGAGAAGGGGAACGAACTGGATAATGAGATTATTGAAGAATAATTGAAATAAAGGTTTTAGATAATTAAAGCATAAAACCGTATCAAATCGTATTTTTGCAGAATAAGAAGAATTATGGCTAGAGATGAACAGTTAAAAGAAAGATGGGAAGATTTAGTGTTTAAATTGTCACATCAGTTTGCAGATGGAGATACTCTGGATCTGGACGGTATTATTTACCTTATTGGAGTTCAGGAATTAGGTCAGATTCACCGAACCTTTAAAAAAGATGAGAAGTTAGATCTAATGCATATTGCTATATGTAGATTGCTGGAACCTTATGGATATTACGAATTTGATTATTTTGATGAGCAAGGTTGGCCTCATTATAAAATTAAAGAAGAATTACCGAATTTAAAAGCAGGTGAACAGTCCATACTGATGAAGGGTGCTATTGTAGATTATTTTGTAAGTAGTAAGTATATAGTCTAGAAAAAAAATAGAGTAAAACGAGAAAACTTCCTACATCCTGTAGGTAATATGTGATTTTGTAGCTTTTGTAATGCACTTTTTTATTTTTTGTGTTGACAAAGTAACAAAAACCGCTAAATTTGTTGCATTATTTAAGAACAAGGTCATGATCGATAAGATTAAAGAATATATTGCCGAAGTTGAAGAATTCAAAGCCAAAACGAAAGAAGAAGTTGAGTCTTTTAGAATCAGGTTCTCTGGTAAAAAGGGATTGATTAACGATTTTTTTTCTGAATTTAAGAATGTAGCTGCAGAACAAAAAAAAGAGTTCGGTCAGACTGTAAATGCGCTTAAAAATGCTGCAGAAGAAAAGGTTAGAGCTTTAAAAGAAGAACTAGAATCCCAAGAAGAAGATAAAGGAACGTATGGTGATTTGACACGTCCATCAGAGCCGATAACTTTAGGGTCAAGACATCCAATATCGTTAGTAAAAAATCAAATTATAGATATATTTTCCCGTATTGGTTTTAATGTAAGTGAAGGACCGGAAATAGAGGATGACTGGCATAATTTTACCGCATTAAACCTGCCAGAGTATCATCCAGCTCGTGATATGCAGGATACATTTTTTATACAAACGGATCCAGATATCTTATTGCGTACTCATACTTCATCAGTACAAGTGCGATATATGGAAAACAATCAACCACCTATCAGAACGATTTCTCCAGGGAGAGTTTTTCGTAATGAAGCTATCTCTGCCAGATCTCATTGCTTTTTTCATCAGGTAGAAGGGTTATATATTGACAAGGATGTATCGTTTGCAGATTTAAAACAAACTTTACAATATTTTACCACAGAGATGTTTGGTAAATCCAGAATTAGGTTAAGACCATCTTATTTTCCTTTTACAGAACCTAGTGCAGAAGTAGATGTATATTGGGGATTAGAGACAGAAACGGATTATAAAATGACCAAAGGAACAGGATGGCTGGAGATTATGGGTTGTGGTATGGTAGATCCTAATGTATTAAAGAATTGTAATATTGATCCTGACGAGTATAGCGGATTTGCATTCGGAATGGGAATTGATCGTATTGCATTACTTTTATATGGTATCTCAGATATTCGTATGCTGAGCGAAAATGATGTTCGTTTCCTTGAGCAATTTAAATCAGCTTTATAAGTTGCAGTGAGTCTTTTGTTTTTTTAGCAATAAGCCCTACAAATTCAGTTACTATTCCAAGTATATGATATGAAAAAAGATATCGAAATACCAGTTGTGAAAGACGTCTATATTGCTATTATTAAAGAATGGGATGATGATTTTTTGGCTAAAAACTGGAATTCTTATATTATCAACGATCAGGATATTGCTATAGAAATGGTACTAGTGGTAACTAAAGGTTATGATGAAAAAAGAAAAACTTCTTTATTAAGACATGGTATTGGGACTATAGAGGCTAAGTCATCTGCAAAAATTGAAATGATTCAGGAAGAGTTATTAGCGATGAACAATGAGTTTTCTGTTACATTCTTTATGGAAGATAAGCTATTTGATAAAAAATATATTTTTGAAAAAAATACGATAAATGAGGAAGCTTTTCAGAACCTTCCAATACTAGAGCAGCCAGGAGTTTTAGGTCGGTAACGTGTCTCTGTACAATAGAATTCTCCTCTTTATTATTCATAAATAGTATTCTATTTTTTTGATAATTATACCTATCAACTTATATTGAAATCTAAATACACCTATCTGGTTGAATAATAATCCGGTTCAATATTTTATTTAATACTTTACAAAAAGAAAACCACTATGATTTAATAGCGATTGCTCTCTTTTTAAGCTGAATAATTCCAATGCTATTAAGAAAAATCATAATGTAAAAAGTAGGGTCGATCTCATACCATCGTATTCCCCCAAAATTTGCTCTGTGGCTATATTTATGGTGATTATTATGATAGCCTTCTCCCATCATCAAAAAATCAAAGGGTAATAAATTCTTTGAGGTGTTATTTACCTGAAAATTAGTGTAGCCTACTATATGACCAAACCAATTGATAATCACTCCATGAATTGGTGCCATTAAGAAAGCCACTGGCAGAAATAGCCACTGCCACCAGGCAGTTGCAAAAAAATAGAAAAACAGCGTATATAATAAGCCCCAGATAACTCTGGAAGTCGTAGAACTTGCAAAGTTGTCAAATTTTGCCCACTGCGGGGTGTTTTTGGTAAATTTTGTATCTAGTTCGATTCTGTTATTATTAATATCCTGATAGATCGATTTAGTACGCCACATCATAGAGAAGAGATTGCTATCATATTTAGGAGAATGTGGATCTTTTTCTGTGTCTACATATGCATGATGCATTCGATGCATTACACCATATCCATAAGCACTTAGATAATTAGAACCCTGAAATACCCATGTAAGAAAAAAACAGACCTTTTCAGTAAAATTAGACATGGTAAAGGTTTGATGTGCAGCATAACGATGAAGAAAAAAGCTTTGAAAAAATAAGCCCGTATACCATAGAATAACCATAAAAAGCAAAATAGCCATTTTGTTGAGTTTTAGATTTGATGAGAATAGCACAAGAAACAAACCAATTTTTAGAGTTTATTAATAAAATTAGAATGATTAAATGTACAACGATCAAAGTTAGCCTATTCTACATAGTAAATTAGAAATTTAACGCTGTTTAAGAATTGTTTTCTATCAGGAATGTTGAAAAAAAATCCCTCTCACAATATTGGAGAGGGAATTTAGTAATTACAGGATATAATACCTTGTTCCCCAACAGGTGCAAATTTACTGTCCCCCAACAAATAAATTTACCCAGTACTATACTGATAATTACAGTGTAATGTAAAACGCATTTTACATTAGCAAGTATGCCTTATCGTATGAATATCAATTGTTTTTGTAATTGAACGATTTATAAACTACATCTTAAATCGATACAAGAAATAAATTCTGTATTCATATATATATTTAAAATAAAATTTGTGTGAGTTTTTAGTTAGATCGTAACTAAATTGGATGATGTGTGAAATGAATGGTTATCCATTATGATGAAACAAATATACGGACTTAATTTGGAAAAGAAAGTATTTTGTTAACGTTTATTTAAGAGTTTTTGTTACTTCTTAAATAAAAGGGAGACTTTCTAATATACGCTAGTAATGTTAATGATGATGGAACACTGACTTATAGACTTATTTTGTGAGGTATTCATTCATGATTCGGTAAATGAGTAATTTACAATCATTAATTAGTAGAACATTAATGATCACTTTCAATATTTAATTGTTGTCGCGTTCATTATATTTTTATAAATATATTATATAGGTTAATTTATTCATGATTTTTATTTTAGTAAGCTGTAATATGAAGCTTAGCAAAGGGGTTAGTAAAAGGTAGCTTCTACTTTTGTTAATAGTTTCATACAAAAATAATTTTAAAACTAAATTTTTAGTTTTTGATATAGTATTTTTAGATAAGCTGAGAACTTATAATTTTTAGTTGTAGCGATATTCCTTATTTTTGGTCTGTTACTTAAACAACTAAGATGAGATCAATAATTTATATTTGCTTTGTACTATCTTTAATTTTCTTTGGATGTAAAAAAGATACTGGTACTGTATCTGCAGAGGAGCAAACAACGGTTGAATTAGACAGTTTGTCAAAGGAGAAAATTAAAGTAAAATTATTAAAACTTTCTCCTGAAGCTAAAGAAAGTGTGGAGAAAATAGAAGATTTCCAGCATTTAAAAAATTTAATGCAATCTATGCAATCTTCTAATAGTTTTTATATTAAAAAGTATGCAGATAGTATGAATATTCTAATTCAAAATTTTAATGAGAACTTATCAAAAGAATGGAAAGTAAATACAATTAAATCAAGAATATCGGTATTACTTACAGAGGCTGGACTATTACTGGAGCTTTCTGGAAAAGAGCATCCTGAGTCAAAAAAATTGTTGAAAGCCAATACACAATTAGTAGCTGCTTATAATAGTCTTGTAATTCAATTGAATGAATTATCCCTTGCGATACCAGATAATATCGAGAAAGAACTTCTTAAAGAAAAATCACTTTTTAGAGATTCTATCATTGATGATCCTAAGAAATAATATGTATAAGATTATGACAAGAAATTATATCTTTCTAACCTTTTTACTGATATATACAATAGGTATTTCTCAAATAAAGACAGCAGCAGTTCAAAGTGATTCCGAGATTACAACTACCGTAGAACAATGGCATAAAGCTGCAGCTGATGCTAATTTTGAAGCTTATTTTAATTTGATGACGGCTGATGCTGTTTTTATAGGCACTGATCCTACAGAAAATTGGTCTCTGAAGTCTTTTAAAGCATTTGCTAAGCCTTATTTTGATCGTGGAAAGGCATGGAGTTTTAGTACTCTAGACAGAAATATATTTACACAACCTGAAAGTAATTTTGCTTGGTTTGATGAATTATTAAAAACACAGATGGGAATTTGTCGGGGTAGCGGTGTATTAGAAAAGACAATAGCTGGATGGAAAATCAAACATTATGTATTGTCAATAGCAATTCCTAATGAAAATGTGAAAGAAATTACGAGTATCAAGCAAGGATTTGACTCAAATTTGATGAAACTTTTGAAAGAAGATAAATAATTTCACTAGTAATTTATGACCAATAGACGATATTTTTACTTAAAAGGAATACTTTAAAGAAGCAATGAAATTTCTACCTGCAGCTGATATTCCAGAGGAATAAGGCCTATATCGCTGGTCTGTAAGATTTTCTATAGTAACGGTTGCTTGTATGTATTTATTAAACCGGTATTGAGATCTTACATTTAGTGTATACCAAGCGGGTGAATATGGATCACCATTCTCGTCTTTTGCATAGATATACTCTTTACTTTGTTCTGAAGAGGCCAAATCATTAAAATTAAATTCACCATTAAATGCCGCAAAAGTGTCTATTAACCATTTATCAGCCGTATAGGAAAGGTGTGCATTGCCAAACTGAGGAGCAACGTGTCTGGAAGGTGAAACAGAGCCGTCATCAAGTTCTTCTTCTCCGCCAGTAAATGTATATTGAGAAGAAAAGTTAAAGTTATTAGCGAAGTCATAACTAATTCCTGCTTCAAATCCATAGACATCAGCATTTGCAGCATTTTGAATTGCTTGAACATTACTTAATTCACCACCAAACAGGATTTCAGTTTCTCCATTAAGTTCAAAATCTCTGCGCACCAATGCGTTATCAAGTTTTGTGAAGAATAGAGCCATATCTACAGTAAATTTTGTGTGCACCTTTGCAGTAAGCCCAATCTCTGCATTATATGCGTATTCTGGGTCTAAATCAGGGTTAGGAACTACAACAGACCCCGGTTCGGATTCAAAAATTTTTCCAACATCATCAATATTAGGTGCTCTGAATGCTGTTGAAAAATTAAGTTTCCAATGCAATAAGTCATTTGGTAACCAGCTAAAACCAGCAGTTCCGGTAAGTGCCTCAGTATCTAAGTTTGCTTCTGTAAAAGGAAAATCAAAGAAATCATCATCAAATTGTGAGTATAATATAATTCTATTATAACGTAATCCTCCCTGAAACCTTAGTTGTTTACTAAACTTACTTTTTATGCTGGCATATGCCGCAATAGATTGCCAGGTAGAACCATCCGGATATCTGGAAGGAGCAGCAACAGCTTCATTTGTTATCATATTAAAATTTGAGCCTTCAGAATGAACTTGATTTAAAATATACTCTAAACCATAATATAGAGAAGTTTTTTTATCAAATGTTTTCTCAAAATCAAAATTTGCGGAATATGCATCTACATTTTCCCGTGTTCTGGATAAAATAGTATCTCCAAAATCACGATCATTTCTACTTTCTTCAAAATGCTGATACGCTGCGGTAATCTGCAATCGATTATATAATATACTTCTGGACTTATGAACTACCCGTGCATTTCCCATTAACCATTTTTGTGGTCCATAATACCATTCAGCTGATCGTAGGCTACCATCATCATTAGTGCGAATCAATCGGTCATAGCGTGCATAATCTGAGGTAGCGGTATACATAAACCCACCACTAAATTCCCAGTTTTCATTAGGTAAAAAATAAACTTTCTGTAAAAAATTTATTTGATCGTATCCTGTATACAACTGGGTTTCGGGATCATTATTTTGTATTACAGTATCAACTCCATTGATGGTTTCTACATATTCTGATCGTAAATAATCATCAGAACCATGACTCCCCATAGTAAGATGATCAAAATCTGTATAGCTTATACTCGTGAGAAAGGCCCATTTTTCAAATCCAACGTTAAGATCAATATGTCTGGTTTTTTCATTACTTGCACTAGCGTATCTTGCCACAGCGTTTCCGCTGAGTCTGTTTTTACCATTAATTGCAAATTTTGGTTGTGCTGTATAAAAATTTATAACACCTCCGATAGCATCGCTACCGTACACTACAGATCCGGGACCCAAAATAACTTCAGTTCTATCAACTGCAAACGGATCTACAGAAATTACATTTTGTACATTACCTCCTCTAAAAATGGCAGTATTCATTCTTACTCCATCTACAGTAAGTAATAATCTGTTTGTAGAAAAACCTCTAATCATAGGGCTTCCTCCTCCAAGTTGACTTTTTTGTATAAATACCTGACCACTACTTTGTAATAAATCTGCCGATGTTTGTGGAGTACTTAAAGCAATTTCACTTGCAGATAGGCTTACTATTTTCTGAGTAACGTCTTTTTTATCCTGTTTCCATTTTGAAACGGAAATGATCACCTCAGAAAGTTGATTTTTATCAATTTCTAAGTAAACTATACTTTCCGTTTTTGCAATCTGAGATTTTGTATAACTGGTGGTTATATGAGAAATATGTGCAAAAAAAAGTTTCTCAGTGTCTGAAAACATGGAAATATCTACCTGACCATCAAAATCGGTTTCTGTGATTTTAGTTTTCGATTTGTTATAAATCGTAACACTGGGAACGGGTTGATTATTAGACCTGCTGAGTACAGTTGCCTTTTGTGCACTACTATCAGTCATAAAAGATAGAGCAAGTATAATAACTATAATAAATATACGCATTACTTAGTCAAAAATTTCAGTTAAAACCGAAAGCGATTTCGGTTTCTTAAAACCGTGCAAATGTAATTCAAAATATACTAACAATATGGTCAAAATACTATTTCTTACATTCCTCGTAGTTCGGATATCCATACTTGCCTCAAATGTCGTGCCTAAAAACCCTTTTAACAAGGTAATGTTTTCTCCTTCAATGCAATACAAGTTAGAGTTATTAGATTGAAAACAGCCTTCCTGTAGATTAAAATATCTACAGGATATTTTTGAAAGATCAGGATAGAAACCCAAATACTGAGTCAGTTTAATCAAAAATGAAATGTGGAAATTACTAATATTCTCATTGGTATCTAACCATAGTAATGCGGTAGTTACATATTCAAATAAGCTTTCGTTGGCTTCTTCTTCTTTAATTGAATTTTTTAGTATTTCAGAAATGAAAAAAACCAAAGAACTTTTAACAACATCAGTTTGTAAGGTTGCATATGGAAGTAAGATTTTAGCTTCTCGTAGCCTTTCTAATGTATCATTATTTCTATGATTTGCTTCAATTTCTAACAAGGTTAAAGGTTGAAATAAAGAAGATCTGATTTTTCCTTTTTTAGATTTTAAAATTCCTTTTAATAAATAGGACTTAAGACCGCTTGATTTTGTAAATAAAGAAACAATAAGATCACTATCCCCATATCGAATAGAATGAATTACTATGGCAGCAGTATTAATGATCATCAGCGTACAATCAATAACTTAGAAACTGTAGTTTCTGCTTGATCCTCTGCTGTTACTAATATAAGATACACACCTGATGCTACACGATGTCTTCCAAAAGCTGTAGTATCCCACTGAATACTTCCTCCTTCACTTATTTCTTCATATACCAGATTACCTTCTATGTCAGTAATTTTTACATTCGCTCTACTGGTGAGGCCTCTAATTGTAACATCACCACTAAATCCTGGTCTGACAGGATTAGGAAAAGCCACAACATTATTGAGGTTGTTTTCTGGTCCCGTTGCTGTACCTTTATATTCTAGTAAACCTTTATCTGTTCCAAAATAGACAGAACCCGTGGAGTCATCTACAGAGATATCCCGGATATTATTAGTAGGTAGTGGAGAATTATCCTGAGTAAAATGAGCTAAAGTCTCCTGTCCGTCAGAAGAAAAATAAAAGACTCCGGAAGAAGCAGTTGCAACCCATTTATTATTAGATCCATCAGCCTCTATATCCGTAATTGTTTCGTTAAAAAGTAATTCTTGTGGTACACCCTCATCATCCAGAATAATAATTTGATTAGTTTGGGGAGTTCCGCCCTGAAATAAGGTGGTTGGATTGAAAACGACTCTTAACCCCTGAAAAGTACCTATCCAAAGTTGATTATTTAAATCTACTTCTAGGGCAAGAACATAATCGTCAGGTAGGTTTGACCTTTCTGCTTCTCCATACAATTGTATTAATTCTTCAGTTTGGGAATTATAGCCTATAACACCCGTAGAATACCCTCCAAAGAATACATTGCCGTTAGCATCAATTACCGTATCAGAAAACCCTAAATTAAGGCCTCTAATTAGCGAAGAAGTATCCACGCTAAGAACTTCACCGGATTCTGGTGAGAATCTTTTTAATCCATTATCTACTCTGGAATTATTGATCCACAAATTTCCATTATTATCAAAAGTAGAACCATTCAATCTTATAACGTCTTGCTCTGATACTAATGTTTCAAATCCGCTATTATTTGTGTTATATAAATTAGTGACTAGATTATCATTTATTTCTAATAAACCATCTTGATAGCTACTAATAAAAACCTGTTCTTCATTCGCTGGGTTAATCGTTATATGTGTTAATGAAGTAACTCCGAGTACATCATCTTTGGAAATATTCGTCCATCCATTAGCTGTAAGTTTACTAATACCCTGTTGTTGAAGAGGAAAAGGATTATAGTTGATATCGTACTCCCCAAAAACAACCCATAAATTATCATTGAACGCTTCTAATCCAAATATTGTATTAAGTAGAGGACCTTCTGGAGATATTGTAACAGGAGTTAGTGTGTTAGCTACCTCAAGAAGCCCGTTATTCTCAGTTCCCAGATAAATAGTTTCGCCTAATAATGTTGATGTATTGAGGTTAAAACTGTTTGCATCCGTACTTTGTACTGCGTTGGTTTCTTGTAGATTGGAATCATAATGTATAGCCCTATCTGCCGTAGTGATGAGTAAACTTTCTGATGTTGCCTGCATATCCTGAATTGCTGACGGTGCTGTAATCACGGTGGTTAATGTATTATTTTCCAGACTTTTTATGGTCGTGTTATCCTGCCAAACTAACACTTGATCACCAAAAGAGGTAATACCATTAAAATTTCCGATAACTTCTGTAGACCATTGATTAAAATCTACAAGATTAGTACTATTTTCACTAGCGCTTAATATACCATTACCAATTGTACTCGCATATATTAATTCATTTGATATTGTGATACCGGTTATATTGATTTGCGAACCACCAGGACCAACAAAAAATGTATCGCCAAATTCAATTCTAGATAAATTAAACTCTACAATGCCAAATTCTGTAGCAATAAAAAGAATGTCCTGATTTTCATAAAAATGATTAATTCTTTTTTGTATTGGAGGTATAGTTGCCTTTTCTACAATGTCAATAAATGTTCTCACCTGATCATCTATTAATAATTCTATCAATCCATTGTCATATCCAATAACTGTGATGTCGAATACTGTGCTGTGATATATTGCAGAAATTGTTTCTCCAGACAATCCTTGTATAGTAGAGAATTGTTCTGTTGTTTTAGTATCAGAATCGTATATAAAAACTGCATTTTCTGATGCAGCATACACCTTATTTTCTGAGGCATATAAATCGTTAATCTCATTATAAGAGAAATGCCCTGTCCATTGATTGGTAAAATCCTGAGCAGAAAGAATGATAGGAAAAATTATAAAAACTATTACTTTAAAATATTGCATACGGCTTGAATGACTTTAAGTCCGGCTTGATAACACGCTAAAATAAGTAATTATTGTTTTTAAATAATGAAAAAGCCGCTCTAATATAGTTAGAACGGCTCTGTACTGTAAATTCAAAATTAATTAAACCACACCTTGTGCGAGCATAGCATCAGCAACTTTTACAAAACCTGCAATATTTGCTCCTTTGACATAATCAGTAAATCCATTACCATCATCTCCATATTCTAAGCATTTTTCATGAATATCGTTCATAATGTCTTTCAGTTTATTATCTACCTCCTCAGATGACCAGCTCATTCTTAAGGAGTTTTGAGACATTTCGAGTCCAGAAGTAGCAACGCCTCCTGCATTAGAAGCTTTGCCAGGGGCAAAAAGTATTTTAGCTTTATGAAATTCTGCAATGGCCTCTGGCATGGATGGCATATTTGCTCCTTCACTTACACAGATACATCCATTCTCCAATAATTTCTGAGCATCTTCGCCATTTAACTCATTTTGGGTCGCACAAGGTAAAGCGATATCACAAGGTACTTCCCAAGGTGTTTCACCTTCAAAAAATTTAGCATTGCTATAGGTATCGATATACTCGCTAATACGTCCTCTTTTTTCATTTTTTAGCGTCATCACGAATTCTAACTTCTCCTCATCAATACCATCTTCATCCAGTATATAACCAGATGAATCTGATAATGTAACTACTTTTGCTCCCAGATGAAGTGCTTTTTCTGCTGCAAATTGAGCTACATTTCCTGACCCAGAAATAACAACTGTTTTACCATCAAAAGAGTCATTTTTGGTTTTCATCATATTTTCTGCAAAATATACAGTTCCATAACCAGTAGCTTCAGGACGAATTAAGGAACCTCCCCAAGTCAATCCTTTTCCAGTTAAGACGCCTGTAAATTCATTACGCAACTTACGGTACATTCCAAATAAAAATCCTATTTCACGTCCTCCAACTCCAATATCTCCTGCAGGAATGTCCGTATTGGGACCAATATGTCTAAATAATTCACTCATAAAACTATGACAAAATCTCATAATTTCATCATCAGATTTTCCTTTTGGATCAAAGTCTGCTCCTCCTTTTCCACCACCCATAGGAAGCGTAGTCAAACTATTCTTAAAAGTCTGCTCAAAAGCTAAAAATTTTAAAATACTCATATCTACTGTCGGATGAAAACGAAGCCCTCCTTTATAAGGACCAATAGCAGAATTCATCTGTATGCGATATCCGCGATTTACATGAATCTCTCCATCATCATCTACCCATGGTACTCTAAATGTGATTGCTCGCTCTGGCTCTACCATTCTTAATAGAATATTTTTCCCATTATAAATTTCCTGAGATGCAATGTAAGGTATTACAGTCTCTGCAACTTCCTGCACAGCTTGTAAAAACTCAGGTTCGTGACCATTACGAGATCTCACCTCGTCCATGAATGTATTAATTTTATCTTGCATATGTTAATTTAATTAATGGATTCGTATATAATATAGCTTAAATTGTATCAAATATATGATATTGTCAAAAATAGATGTGAAAAAATTTAAATTTAGTAAAATTTTAATCTATTGCCTGTTTTAAATCAAAAATTAAATCATCAATATCTTCTATGCCGACACTTAATCGGATCAATGAGTCTACTACTCCTGTTTTTTCACGTTCTTCTTTAGGTATAGAAGCGTGCGTCATGCTTGCAGGATGCCCTGCAAGACTTTCTACTCCTCCCAGGGATTCTGCTAATGTGAAAACTTTTAAATTTTCTACTATTTTAATCGCTTCTTCAAAATTATTTCCCTTAGTTACAAAGGAGATCATACCGCCATATCCGTCCATTTGTTCTTTAGCGACTTTGTGGTTAGGGTGATCTTCAAAACCAGGCCAATAGACTTTTTCGATTTTAGGATGCGTTTTTAAATACCTCGCAATAGCTTCACCATTTTCACAATGACGTTGCATACGAATATGTAAGGTTTTAATTCCTCTCAGTACTAAAAAGCTATCTTGAGGACCGCAAACTGCTCCACTAGCGTTCTGAATAAAATATAGGCGTTCTGCTAATTCTTCATCTTTCACAATCAAAGCGCCCATAACGACATCACTATGACCTCCTAAATATTTTGTGGCACTGTGCATAATAATATCCGCTCCTAAATCTAAGGGTCTTTGCAGATATGGCGTAGCAAAAGTGTTATCTACTGCTAAGAGTAGATTGTGTTTTTTTGACACAGAAGCAATTGCTTTGATATCAATTATATTCATCATAGGATTTGTGGGTGTCTCTACCCAGATCAGTTTGGTGTTTTTATTTACAAACTCCTCAACTTTGTCAGCATTTTCCATGCCTATAAAATGAAACTTGATGCCAAAACCTTCGAATATTTTAGTAAACAATCGGTATGTTCCTCCATATAGATCATTAGTAGAGATTACTTCATCACCAGGCTTTAATAATTTAATAACTGCATCAATGGCAGCCAATCCAGAACCAAATGCCAGACCAAATTTTCCGTTTTCTATACTGGCAAAAGAATCCTCTAATGCTTTTCTGGTTGGATTATGTGTTCTGCTGTATTCGAATCCTTTATGGCCTCCTGGTGTTGTTTGTGCATATGTTGAAGTTTGGTATATTGGAGGCATTACTGCCCCGTATGCAGGATCGTGTTTTTGTCCTCCGTGTATTGTTTTTGTATTAAATTTCACGTGTTTTGCTTTTATATTTGAATGATCTTTCAGGTTTACTTTAAAAAGAATAATTACCTTGCTCTTTTACCCAGTTAACCTAAACAAATGTATGATTTAATTCGTTCTAATCATATTTCGTTAAATACCTTTAGTAGATGATTAACACAAAAATGGCCGTAGTTTTGAAATTGCTTTTTCTAACAGGTGTTTTACTTTCTATGCATAGTTGTACAAAGACAGAACCGCTGATATTTATAGAAAAACCTATTGCTATTGATGATTTTTTTGATTGTGAAACCACAGATTGTGTGGTAACTGAAATTATACTACTACAATGCATACAGGATACTGAAATTGCTGTAAAGGCGAATTTTGAAATAGAAAGAGCCGCTAGCAGTTTGCTAAATATTGATGATGATACGTCTGTTCTAACTTTAGAAGAATCCCTCAGACAATTTAATGTGTCTTATCAAGAAATGAAAGAGGAGTTTCCAGAAGAGATAATTCCTTATGAAGTACGTATTCATACTAACCTAAGTTTTCAAAATAAAGACATACTTTCTATTGGGATCGATTCCTATATCTTTACAGGAGGTGCTCACGGTAGTGAAAGCAAAATTTTTAGTATAATTGATCCCAAAACCGGAAAATCTATGCCAATTTCTTCTTTGTTAAAAGCATATGATCCATTTGTAGAATTTGCAGAAAAAGAATTTAAGAAAACACAAGGGATTCCCGAAACTGAAACAATTAATAGTACCGGATTTTCTTTTGAAGAAGATAAATTTGCACTTCCGTCAACAATAGGAATTACTGATCAGAATATTATTTTATTCTACAATCAATATGAAATCAGTTCATTTGCTGAAGGGCCTGTGGAACTAAAAATTCCGAAGGAAAAAGGGGCACTATTCTTTGTAGTTGATATTTTATAAATTATTAGATGATCTTTTTTAATGCTAGTATATAGCCTAAATGAATTCCTTCATGGAAATTATTAAACATAATAGCGTCTTGAACGGATTTTAAAACAAATCCTGTACTAGTAGGATATGCTCTGTATTCTTTAAAAATAGCATTATCAATATCCACAGAAGTTCTATCTATGACTTTAAAAAGTAACGATTTAATTGTCTCTACTTCTTGCTGGGTAACATCCTCTTCTGCTTTTGTACCTTTCATATACCGCCGTGCCATTTCCTCATCTATTAATAGCGGTAATCCACTTAGTCGATAAACCAATAATTGTTGAGTAACAATTACATGGGCAATGTTCCAGATCAGATTATTGGAAAACCCTTTAGGAACTTTATTGAGTTGCGCTAATGAATGTCCGTCAAGAATTTTTTCTAATATTCTTCTATTCACTCTGGTGATTTCTAACTGATCTTTGATGTCCATAATTCTAATTATTCATAATTTTTAGCCAAAAATATAAGTTTTAATGGTAAATAAATTTCCTTTGTGTTGATTTTAGCATTTAAGTAAAATATCCATGAAAAAAATATACCATCTTTCTACTTGTGACACCTGTAAACGGATTCTTAAAGAATTAAATCCTCCTGCGGATTATACGCTTCAAGACATTAAAAAAAATCCAGTGACACAAGATGAGCTTCAGGAAATGTATGATCGTTCTCAAAGCTATGAAGCTCTTTTTAGCAAAAGAGCGCAATTATATAAAAAGCGAGGTTTAAAAACTCAAAAGCTTACGGAGGAGGATTATAAAAATCTACTTCTGGAGCACTATACATTTTTGAAACGACCTGTAATTCTAATAAATGATCAGATTTTTATAGGAAATGCTCAAAAAACGGTTGAAGCAGCAAAAAATGAACTCTAATAGATGAGTAAAAGATCTTTAGCGCTTACTGCAGCTAGCTTTGCTGCTTTATTTTATGGAGCAAACTATACAATTGCTAAGGATGTTATGCCTGCATATATAGAGCCTTTTGGCTTTATTGTAGTAAGAGTTTTTGGTGCTTCTTTATTATTTTGGTTTATTAGTTTTTGGGGACCCAAAGAAAGAATTGACAAAACAGACTATTTCAGAATTTTTGCAGCGGCTTTCTTTGGTGTAGGACTTAATATGCTTACATTTTTTGAAGGACTTAGTCTTACTTCACCGATTAATGCTTCGGTAATTATGATTAGCGTGCCAATCATTGTATTGGGGCTTTCCACCTTTTTTCTAAAAGAAAAACTAACTTTTCTTAAAATTGTAGGAATGTTAATTGGCTTGTCTGGAGCATTTCTCATTATTGTTTATGGTAAGGGAGACCAAGTAACAGCGGCTAATCCTGCATTAGGCAATTTATTAGTATTTATTAATGCAGTTTCTTATGCTGGTTACATTATAATTGTCAAAAAGATTACCGAGAAATATCATCCTTTTACTTTTATAAAATGGATGTATACCATTGGATTTTTGCTGGTACTTCCTTTCGGGTATAATCAACTAATAGATGTTCAGGTCACCGATATTCCCGTTAGTATTTTTTTAAAAATTGGGTATGTAATTCTTTTTGCAACATTTGGCACTTATATCTGTAACATTTTTGCCATTAGACAATTAAAACCAACTACAGTAGCTGTTTTTATTTATTTACAACCACTCTTAGCATCTGTTTTTGCTATTATGCTGGGAAGCGATCAAATTGATGTTATCAAGATACTGGCTGCCATTCTTATATGTATTGGAGTATATTTGGCAACAAAAAAACCAACTAAAGTTTAAGGTAAATCTTTAGGGATTTTAGCAAACTTTCTAGTATCTTCTTTAGTCAGAATTTTAAAGTCAGAAGGGCGCTCTATTTTTGCCAATAGCAGCTGCATCTCATCTGGTAAGGGACTTAATTTACGAGTATTTAGATCTATCCAAGCACCCATCATTTCGCAATGAGCAAAATTTCTACCTTTATAATCGTAATAATTATGCCTGAATTCGAAGAAAGTGCCATCTTCACTTAAACCTGCCAATTCTAAAGAAACACGAACTGGCTTACCTGAAAAAACTTCTTTAAAATAATAAATGTGTTCATAAAATACAACAGGCCCCATATTAAATTTGCCTAGAGAAGCATGATCGAATCCTGTTTCATTTAAAAACGACATACGTGTATGCGCTGCAAATTCAATATAAGCTTTATTAGCCAGATGCCGGTTAGCATCCATATCATTCCATCTGATTTCAAATTCTTTTAGATACATAATTGGAGTTTATTTATGTAAAAGTACAAAAGATGTATTATGCAAGCATAATAAAGTAATGTTAATATAATACGTTGTATTTTGCCTTTTAAAATAGATTAGCAGATCAGGTATTCTGTTTTTAGAAAAACTGATTAAATATTCAAAAATGATAATAATACATATCAAGCTTTGAATACTTTTAGCGTATTCTTATTTTAGACAAAAAACTATAGATGTATATCAAAAGAAATATTAGCTGGAACATCATTCTGAGATATGCTTGGAAAAATATATTATTTTTTACCATATACACTGCGTGTATTTTTTCGGTATATTACTTTTTGGATTTAAAATTTATTGATATTCCTTTTCAACCGCTTTCTGTAATAGGTATTGCTGTGGCATTTTATATAGGTTTTAAAAATAGTCAAAGTTATGATCGTTTTTGGGAAGGCAGAAAAATATGGGGCGGTATTGTTAATTATAGCAGAACTTGGACAAATCAGATTTTAAGTCTTGTGGATGACAATAAGGAAACAAAAAAAATACTTATTTACAGGCATATTGCATGGATAAATGCACTACGTATACAATTAAGACAACCCAATTCCTTTTCTATACAAGAAAATGCAGCAGTAGAGCGTCTTTTTAAAAAACACGGTGAAAAAAACCCTGCTTGTGATGCGACTAAATCGTTTGTTTCTGAAAATGAATATCAAGACTTACTTAATCGAAAAAATCCTGCAACACATTTAGTGAAAAATCAAGGATTACACGTTAAAGAATTATTAGATACTGGTAAAATTACTGAATTTGATAAGCAGCTTCTTCATGGAGTATTGGAGGAATTATATAATCTTCAAGGCAAATGCGAAAGAATTAAAAATACTCCATTTCCACGTCAATATGCATATTTTAGTACGGTTTTTACTTGGATCTTTGTATTGTTACTTCCTTTTGGTTTATTAAATGTTTTCGAAAATGAAATGCATGATATGTCGGAACACTTTAAATCATGGTTTATTTTTTTAATGATTCCTTTATCTGTTTTAATTTCCTGGATTTTTACAACTATGGAGAAAATAGGTAGTAATAGTGAAGACCCTTTTGAAGGCAGAATCAATGATGTCCCTATGACTGCATTATGTAAGACGATAGAAATTGATCTACGGGATATGTTGGATGAAAAAGAACTACCAGAAAAAGAAAAACCAAAAGATAATATACTTTATTAATGCCTGTAGTGCCCTCATTATATAAGCCGCCTTACTTATTCAGAAATAATCATTTTTCGACTATTTACCCTAATCTTATTAGAAAGGTGAAAGGAGTAGTTCACGATAGAGAGCGAGTAGAATTAATAGATGATGATTTTATAGACCTTGACTGGAGTTATGCGATTGATCAAAATTGCTCGGATCTTACGATCGTTATACACGGATTAGAAGGGAATGCGCAACGGCATTATATGTTGGGGTTAATTAAACAGCTCAATCAAAGTAATCGAAATGTAGCTGCTATTAATTTGCGCAATTGTAGTGGAGAAGTAAATAGACAGTATAAATCTTATCATGCAGGAGCTAGTGACGACCTGGATGCTATCATACAACACATTTTACAGAAGTATTCATATACATCCATTACTTTAGTGGGTTTTAGTTTGGGAGGAAATTTAATGCTCAAATATTTAGGTGAAAAGAGATTGATTCCGAGTCAGGTGATGGCTGCAGTAGCGATTTCCGTGCCTTGCGATCTATATAATTCTTTATCAGAAATTAATAAGCCTCATAACTATATCTATCAAAAACGGTTCCTCACGAATTTGAAAGCTAAATTATTAGAACGACAAAAAGTTTTTTCTGATAATATAAATAAGGAGGAGATCAATGCTTGTAGATCCCTTATAGACATTGATAATTTGTATACTAGTGTAGCTCATGGTTATCAAGATGCTATAGACTATTATACAAAATGTAGTAGTTTGCAGTTTTTACAAAACATCAATATTCCTACACTTATTCTCAATGCTAAAAATGATTCTTTTCTTGGTGAAAGCTGTTATCCGATAGAAAAGGCAGAGAAAAATCCTAATTTATTTCTTGAAATGCCTGATTATGGTGGCCATGTTGGCTTTTATCTTTCTGGCGAATCCTATTACAGCGAGTATCGTACCATTGATTTCTTAGAAACTTATAATTCAATCTAATTTTAGTTTTTAATTCTTACAATTAAATTTTTATTTATTGTTTTTGTAAGACTTCCTATTAATATAAAGAAGCAAAATTCTCTTTTTTATAATAACAGTTTCTAATAGATTTACAAATGTTACCTGTACTTTCCTTTTGCGATAAGCTCAAAATACAACTATCACTTAGTTAATTCGGTTATTTGTTGCCTTATAAATCTATCATTCACAAGGTTTTTTATTAATTTTTTTAAGAAAATAAACTTTTTGCAATTGTAGAGGTCTAATAATAAGTTGTATATGAAATAGTGGTTTACGTAATATTTTCATTTTGTATGTAACACAGAATTACTCACAAATCAACACATACTTATGAAAATTTTTAGAACATCCATTTTTGGTATTATAACAATGGTTATGGTAATAAGTTTAACAGCACAAACCAATAGTCAATTTGGTCCTGATGGTTTTGTCAAAATAGCGGAAGGTATAGGGGGATTTACTGGCATTATTGATGGCGGAGATCGATTTGGCAGAGATCACGACATAGTTGGTGATGTTAATAATGACGGAGTAGCAGACATGGTAATAGGAGCAAGGTCTGATGATGATGGAGCTACAGATGCAGGCGCTGTGTATATTTTGTTTCTAAATAATGATGGAACCGTGCAATCTCATCAAAAAATATCTATGATAGAAGGTGGATTTACCGAAACATTGACTGAAGGTAATTTTTTTGGTTATGGCGTTGCTGGGATAGGGGATTATGATAATGATGAAATTCCGGATATAGCTGTTTCTGCACCTTCTGCACCAAATACTGCTATGTATGTTATTCATCTCAATAATGATGGTACGGTAAAAAGTTACGTTAAAAATGTTGGCGTAATTGCGCAGGGATTATCCGCTATAGGAGATCTTAATGAAGATGGAAGGATTGATTTAGTAGCGTGCAACCCAGCATCGGATGAGGGTGGCACAAATAGAGGTAGTATTAGTATCTTATTTTTAGATATATCTTCACAAATTATTGACTCCAGTACGGTTACTATTGACTCCAATAACGGAGGTTTTGGAACTGGTCTGGAAGATGGTGATGAATTTGGAGGTAGAGAGGTTGCTATGCTTGGTGATCTAGATGAGGACGGTACTAAAGAGCTCGCAGTGGGTGCTTTCATGTCTGATGCAGGAAAAGGCGCCGTTTGGATACTTTCTTTAAATGCTACGGATTATAATGTAGTCTCCAAATTAAAAATTACGGAAGGGTTAAATGGATTCACAGATACATTAACAACAGAGATTAATCCCAATGGATCGTTTGGAGCACAATTTGGTCACGCGTTGTGTAGCCCTGGTGACCTTAATGGAGATGGAATCAATGACTTGATTACTGGAGCAAATCAACAATATGAAGGATGGTTATATATTTTATATTTAAATAATGATGGAACTGTAAAAACCTATACGCGTATAAACGATGCCGATGGCGGTTTTGATTTGACACTCGATGCAGAGGAAAGGTTTTCTCGTTCGATTTCATTTGCTGGTGACCTGAGAGATGATGGAAGCATTGCTGTAAATATTGGAGGAGGCGCAGGAATTGATGGAGCACTATATGTGCTATTTTTTAACCCTTGTGAATTTACAGAAGAACCGGGTTTTAATTTTTGGAGTGGAGGAGATACGTTATTTACCAATTGGAGCCACGAAGATCAGACAGTAACAGGACCCTTAACTTTTGAGCAATGTAATGTAAAAGCTTTTGAAACGGATGCTGCATATATTACTTACAAAGAAAGTGATGGAAGATGTATCTGTAAATCGGCTAATGCTATATTAACATCTAGTGAAGAATTAAGTTCTGCTTATACGAACTCCTGTTATAGTGACTTCGCACTTTCTATCGCTGATTTGGAAAATTATAATTCAATGAATTTATATCCTAATCCAACGAGTTCTATGTCTTATATAGATTTTTCTGCATTAAATATATCTGAGAATGATCAGGTGGATGTGTATTCAATAACTGGAGAACTAATATATCAAACCTCTATTAAACAAGAAATAATGTCTATAGATACATCTCTGCTTAGTGTGGGAGTTTATTTTGTCTACATTAATATAGACAATGACTTGACCTGTTATAGATTGGTCAAAATGTAAAGAAAAAAACCTGTTAAACTATTTATAGTTTAACAGGTTTTTCTATCGCTACTTGGGGGAGTTACGATACGTAATTTTAATAAAAATTACATAAACAAAAATACTTTTTTAGCTAAATGCATACAATTAGAAATTAGAACAATTGTAGGTTTAACTGATTTTTGTAAATTATTAATGCGCTTTTTCATAATAGAACGAATGTGTGGGGGTTATACTTAATATTAATTTTCTTTAATTTTTAAATCCATATAATAATATGGTTTGCTTACACTACAAAGATGCAAAACATTTTACAAAAACACGTTTAAATACATAAAAAATCGATGAAATACACTAAATTTTAACATTTAAAACTTATTTTACCTTTTTGTTATTAAAGTAAAGGTTTAAGTTCATTGATTTCTTGACATTTTGAGAGTTATTTCTTACAAACATGATGATTTAGAAATGCACTACAATATAACGAATCTTTTTTGAAATTATTATTCGTGCCTAAATATTTAAAAAGCGTTTCTTTCTGAAGAGAATTTGTGACTTTCAGCTCAAATCCATTTCCGGAATATTTCCTTTAATTATTAAAGATCCTTCTGTGGCATTTTGGATATCGATTATACTCACTCCAGGAGCTCTTTCTAATAATTTAAATCCCTCGTTAGTAATCTCTAGCACAGCCATATTTGTGACTACTTTTTTTACACATTTTACGCCAGTTAACGGCAGAGAACATTTTTTTAATAATTTTGAAGCACCTGCTCTATTGGTATGCATCATAGCTACAATAATATTTTCAGCACTAGCTACTAAATCCATAGCACCTCCCATTCCTTTAACCATTTTACCAGGGATTTTCCAATTAGCAATATCTCCATCTTCTGAGATTTCCATCGCTCCAAGTACCGTAAGATCTACATGTTGACCTCTTATCATGTTAAAGCTGGTGGCAGAATCAAAAAAAGAAGCTCCTGGTAATGTAGTAATCGTTTGTTTTCCTGCATTAATTATGTCAGCATCTTCTTCTCCTTCAAAAGGGAAAGGTCCCATTCCTAATACTCCATTTTCACTTTGGAACTCAACTTCTATTCCTTCTGGTATATAATTAGCGACTAATGTGGGGATCCCTATCCCTAAATTCACGAAATATCCATCCTGAAGTTCTTTTGCAATTCTTCTTGCAATTCCATTTTTATCAAGCATAGTTATAAAATTATCATTTTATGAAAACTGAAAAGATTGATAATATGTAGCAAAACAGAAAACAATACAGTTACCTGTTTTGCTACATATTATGTTGTATTTCTTTCTCAGATTTGTAATTGTTTTCTTATTTGAATACATCCCACTTAATTATGACCTCTATAATTCATATCTATTTGTATGTTTATGTTTTACTTAGGTTGTGGAGTCATTCGCAAATAGGGTTTGATTTCTTTATGACCCTTTGGAAATAAGTCAGGTATTTCCTCATTGCTAACAGATGGTGAAATTACACAATCGTCTCCCTGTTTCCAATTAGCAGGCGTCGCTACTTTATGATATGCCGTTAATTGTAGAGAATCAATCACTCGTATAAGCTCATCAAAGTTACGCCCGGTAGAAGCAGGGTATGTAATTGTTAGTTTTATCTTTTTGTCCGGTCCGATCACAAAAACAGAGCGCACTGTTAGCTGACTATCTGCTTTAGGGTGAACCATATCATATAATTCAGATACCTTTCTATCCTCATCCGCAATTATTGGAAAATTAACGGTAGTATGCTGAGTTTCATTAATGTCTTTGATCCAACCATGATGCGATTCTATTCCATCGACACTTAATGCCGCAACTTTTACATTACGTTCATTAAATTGATCGCTGTATTTTGCTACAGTTCCTAATTCTGTAGTACAAACGGGAGTGTAATCTGCCGGGTGCGAAAATAAAATGCCCCAACTGTCTCCTAACCATTCATGAAAATCAATTTGTCCTTCTGTTGTTTCTGCTGTGAAGTTAGGTGCTTCATCACCTAATCGTAATACTGCCATGATATATGTTTTAAGATTTATATAAGTCTCCAGATCTTCATTCTCTTCTGGAATCAGTTATTTTTTCTAACGGTGCGTTGTTCAATTCTTTTCTCATAGTGTTTGCCCTGAAATATACGTTGAACAAAAATTCCAGGAATATGAATATGATCAGGGTCCAGGCTTCCTGCAGGTACTAGTTCTTCTACTTCTGCAACGGTAATTTTTGCTGCACCACACATACATGGATTGAAATTGCGTGCAGTTCCCTTAAAAATTAAATTTCCAGCCTCATCACCCTTCCAAGCTTTTACAAACGCATAATCAGCCTGAAAAGCATGTTCCAGAATATACATTTTACCATTAAATTCTCTAGCTTCTTTTCCTTGATCGACTTCTGTACCGTATCCCGCGGGTGTATAAAAAGCAGGAAAACCTCCCTGAGCAGCTCTACATCGTTCTGCTAATGTTCCTTGCGGAATTAATTCTACATCCAATTCGCCACTGAGCATCTGGCGTTCGAATTCTTCATTCTCACCTACGTAAGAAGAGATCATTTTTTTGATTTGTTTTTGTTGTAGTAGTAATCCTAAACCAAAATCATCAACTCCTGCATTATTTGAAATACAGGTGAGCTGTTTTATATTCTTTCTTACTAATTCTGCAATGGCATTCTCAGGAATTCCGCAAAGTCCAAAACCTCCTAGCATAAAAGTCATGTTGTCTTTTACACCTTCTGTAGCTTCAGTTACGCCGGATACTGTTTTACGAATCATAGTGTTCAATTTTTTCATTTTAAAAGTACTAAAAATTGAACACTAAATCGTTTGAATACTGGTAGTTTTAGGAATTAATTAGTATTGTATAGGTAGGAGCCTGAACACAGGCCAAGAATCAATATTAGTATGAATAAATTTATTTAAAGATCTTGCTAGCATTTGTAGTAAAACGATTATTAAAATCCCGCACTAATGCTACAAAATAAATCTGTTGAAGTCATGGTAAATAGAGAATGTAATATGAATGTTTTAATCAACAGAATTTCTAGATGCTTTGCCTCAAGTTTAGTTCATAGAATCAGGAGAAAAGGAGTCATGCCTTCCGATTTTTGAAACAAAGAGGTCTTATTATTAATACATTTTATTAATACATTGTACCCTTGAGTTGGGATAGTTGATTACATCAAGTTTTTTTTTTTCTTAAAAGCCAAGTTCATCACTTCCGGTATCTTCAATGCTATTTTTCTTTTTATACTCATCGCAATCCGTCTCAATACTTAGGCTCTCAGGTCTGCTAAAGCCCTTTTTAGAAATTTTAAGTGTTTCGTCTTCATAGCACTTTTTCATATAAGTACCCCATATTGGCAGAGCCATGGTAGCTCCTTGTCCATAAGTGGTAGAAGCAAAATGAACGGCTCTATCATCTCCACCTACCCATACTCCTGTACATAGATTAGGAACAATCCCCATAAACCAACCATCACTTTGATTCTGTGTAGTTCCTGTTTTTCCAGCAATGGGATTTCTAAATTCATACGGGTGTCCCGTCATTACATTTTTATAAATATACTGATCAGATTTTCGACTTCTAAGACGAGCCCCAGATCCTGATTGCGTTACACCTTCCATCAAATTAAGAGTTACATAGGCAGCCTCTTTGCTTATCACATCTCTGGTTTCTGGTTCGAATTGATATAAGGTAGTTCCATTCTTATCTTCTATACTGGTAATCATCACCGGTTTATTATAGACCCCTTCATTAGCAAAAGTACTATAAGCACCTACCATTTCTGAAAGTTTAAGGTCTACCGATCCCAGTGCGATTGACGCTACCGGAGCGATTTCTGATGTTATTCCTGCTTTTTTTGCTAATCTAAGAATAGGCTCAGGTCCTATTCTATCCATTAAACGAGCAGAAATTGTATTTACTGAATTTGCCAAGGCTCTTTTAAGAGAATAATATCCAGTATATTTTCCATCACTGTTCTTAGGAGACCAATCTTCTGTGACTCCATGAGATCCTGCGGGAATTGTTATTTGAGACATAGGTAAAGTATCACAGGGAGATAATTTAAGCTGATCAATAGCAGTCGCATATACAAAAGGCTTAAAAGTAGACCCTACCTGGCGTGTACCCTGGTACACATGATCGTACTGAAAATGCTTAATATCAATTCCTCCTACCCAAGCTTTTACCTGTCCTGTCTGGGGTTCCATAGACATCATACCAGAACGCAAGAATTTTTTGTAATACAAAATAGAATCTCTGGGAGTCATAATAGTATCAATATCTCCTTTCCAGGAAAAAATTTTCATTTCTGTTTCAACATCAAACGATTTTAGAATATCCTCCTCGGATTTGTCTTCTGCGAGCATTTTTCTTCTTCTCTCAGAAGAACGAATTGCTCTATTTATAATCCCTTCTATTTCTTTTTTATTAAGATCTCTAAAAGGAGATGTTTTATTTTTTAATTCTCGTTTATCAAATTCTTTTTGCAGATTAGCCATATGACTATGCACTGCCTCTTCTGCATATTTCTGCATTCTGGAGTCGATAGTGACATTAATTTGCAGACCATCTCTATAAATATTATAGAATTCTTTTTTTCCTTCGTCATTTACTCCTTTTGGGTTTTTGCTTACCCAAGTAGCCATCCAGCTTCTTACATATTCTCTAAAATAGGTGGCAATTCCATCTGCATGTCCTTCTGGAGCATAATCTAATTTCATTGGTAGCTGTTGCAGGCTATCTTTTTCTTCTACAGTCAAATAGTCATACTTGGCCATTTGTGCTAACACTACATTTCGTCTGTTTTCAACCATTTCAGGTCTCCTCAACGGATTAAAAAGAGCAGAGTTTTTTAACATACCTACAAGCATTGCCGCTTCTTCTGTTTTTAATTCTTTTGGCCCTTTATTAAAATAAATACGTGATGCTGAACTAATACCAATTGCCTGATTCAAAAAGTCATACTTATTGAGATACATAGTCATGATCTCATCTTTGGTATATTGACGTTCTAATCTGGTAGCAATAACCCATTCTTTAATTTTTTGTGTATACCTCTGCCAACCTTTGGTTTTAGTGCCGTGAAAAAGTTGTTTTGCCAGTTGCTGCGTGAGTGTACTCGCTCCTCCTTTTGTGCCCATAAATACAAAAGCTCTTAAAGTACCTCTGCCATCAATACCAGAATGTTTATAATATCTAGCATCTTCTGTAGCAACTAAAGCCTCTACTAAATGTTGAGGCAAGCTTTCGAAACTTACAGGAGTTCTGTTTTCTTTAAAGAAAGTACCAATTTGCGCTCCATCAGAAGATATAATCTGAGTAGCCAGATCGTTTTGCGGATTTTCTAATTCATCAAATCCAGGCATTTCTCCAAAAGCACCCCAGCTTGCTAGTAAAAACAGAAAGATTACAGAAAGAAGCCCTGTTGCAAAAAGGATCCAAAACCATTTTATATAGGTTAGTACATTTACTGGAGATTTTGCTCCTTTTTTCTTTGTTGATTTGGGTGTTGCTTTTGCCATGTATTAAGGGTTTTTTGCAAATTCTATTCTAAAACCTATATCTGTAATTCCTTCAAGAGACTGTATTCCGGGTACTTCTCCGTTTTTTCTCATTGCATGTTGTAATACTATTTTATACTCACCTTCTTCAGTAAACCTAACATGCTCTTTATACCAAAGTTTACTTTCTTTAAGATCAGTAAAACCTGTGCCCAACCAATTTCCATCAGGAGCTGCCATCTGATATTCTAATGTATCTGTTATTATCTTTCCATTAGGAAATTTCATTTCGCTAATTAAAAATAAATTACTGTACTGATAAGCATCCGTATTACGTACATTAATAAATAAATTGTAGGTTTTTAAAGAGTCTAATTTTGGTAGAGTAAAATCAATTTTTTCTGACGCTTCCCAACTTTCAGCTACTGTTTTATATTGATCAAAAACCTGAGCATCATCACAAGAAATGATACCAATACATATAAAAGACAGTATAAAAAATCTAAGCTTTGTCATTATTTTTACCCTGCTGTGGTTTACGTCTTCTATTGGACTGACTACTTTTTTTATTTGGTGATTTGTTTTCAGTATTTCTTGATTTCCCTTTAGAAGCATGCTGCTTTTGTACATTGTTTTTTATTGCTTCACTTTTTGGTTTGTTTTTAGTATTACGATTTCGCTTTTTCTTTCTTCTATTACTCTTTTTAGGTTGATCAAACCTGGTCAAACTGTCTTGTCCTACAACGTTTTCAAAATCAACTTTAGTATCTGCTAATAGCTCTGAAGCAAATTCTTCAAGACTTGCTACTGTTTCCTTGTTATTGTTAGCTTCTATAATCTCATTTGCATGGGCTACAGAAATCATATGCCAATTCATCCATTCGCCTTCATAGGCATACCATAAATATCCTTTAAAAATATCAATTTTTTGAAAAACTGCAGTTCCCTTTTCGGTTCTTAGTTTTATATCTGTTTTAGGAAATTCTTTGAGTGCGTCAATATAGGAATCTAATTCATAATTAAGACAACACTTTAATTTTCCACACTGCCCGGCTAATTTCTGAGGGTTTAATGATAATTGCTGATATCGTGCAGCGCTTGTATTTACGGATCTAAAATCAGTAAGCCATGTAGAACAACATAATTCGCGTCCACAAGATCCTATGCCTCCCAGTCTTGCAGCTTCCTGACGAAAACCAATCTGACGCATTTCTATCCTTGTGTTAAATTCTTGTGCAAATTCTTTAATCAGCTGTCTGAAATCTACGCGATCTTCTGCAGTATAATAAAAAGTACATTTAGAACCATCTCCCTGAAATTCTATATCAGAAATTTTCATTTGCAACTCTAATCTAATAGCGATCTGACGTGCTCGTACCTTCATAGGTTCTTCGCGATCACGGGCTTTTTGCCAGATATCAATATCTTTTTGGGAAGCTTTTCTGTAGATTTTCCTAACCTCTTCACTCTCCACATCCACCTTTTTCTTTTTCATCTGGATACGGACTAGCTCACCAGTCAGTGTTACCATACCAATATCGTGTCCTGGAGATGATTCTGTTGCGACGATATCTCCAATACTCAAAGAAAGATTTTCCGTGTTTTTAAAAAACTCTTTTCTACCATTTTTAAACCGGATCTCAACACAATGAAATGGAGATACGCCACTAGGAAGCGACATATTCGATAACCAATCAAAAACGGTTAACTTATTACAGCCATCTGTACCACAAGTACCATTGTTTTTACATCCTTTTGGCTGTCCGTCTTTCCCGGAGGAACAACTACTACACCCCATATTATTTTATATATTGAAACCTGCTTGCAATGCATTGCAGCAAATATGATTCTTATTTAGATCAGACACTTTATATGTCCGATATCTTGATCGATAAAGATACTGTGATTTCTTTTAATTCCATAGTATCTATATCATTTTAGTATTATTGCTTGTATTTCAATACTTCTGAACGTCCCTTTTTAAAGATCTTATTACTATTTCCTTTACCTTTTCTTAATTCTTTTTGTTCCTCATAAGAAAGGCTGTTAATCTCTTTACAGGCTACTGAGCAACAGGTATTCATGGCTTCAGAACAAGCCTCACATTGAATAAATAACAAGTGACAAGCTTCATTAGCACAATTGACATGTACATCACACGATTGCCCACACTGATGGCAGTGAGCGATCACATCATCTGTAATTCGTTCTGCTCTGCGATGGTCAAAAACAAAATTTTTGCCCATAAATTTATTTTCTAGACCTTGTTCTTCTACCTGTCGGGCGTATTCTATAATTCCACCTTCCAGCTGAAATACATTTTTAAATCCTTTATGTTTATAATAAGCACTGGCTTTTTCACATCTAATTCCTCCTGTGCAGTACATAACCAGTTTCTTATCTTCTTTATGATCTTTTAAGTCTTCTTCTATTAGGTCAAGAGAGTCTCTAAAAGTATCTACATCAGGGGTCACTGCTCCTCTAAAATGACCAATCTCACTCTCGTAATGATTGCGCATATCTACCAATACGGTATCAGGATCTTCGATTAATTCATTAAAAGTAGAGGCGTTTACGTGTATTCCTTTATCCGTTACATCAAAAATTCCATCATCCAGTCCATCAGCAACAATTTTAGTACGAATTTTTACTTTAAGCTTTAGAAAAGATTTGATATCCTGCTCACGAGCGATATTAAGACGCACATTTTTTAAAAAAGAGATACTATCTAAGTGTTTTTTAAAAGCTTCAAAATCAGGAGCAGGTACCGATAATTGTGCATTAATACCTTCTTTGGCTACATAGATTCTGCCTAAAACATTTAATTCATTCCAGTGTATGAAGAGATGATTTCTGAATATTTCAGGATTTTTTATATGCGCATATGTGTAAAAAGAGAGCGTTAACCGTTCCGTTCCGGCTTCATCAATGAGAGCTGCCCTTTCCTTAGCGCTTAATTTGTTGTACAGTTGCATGCTATACCTACATTTTTAAGTTAAAAGAAATAATTATAATGGCAAAAATACAAACTCCTATGATTAAAATCAAATAAGATACCTATCTATCCGTTTGTCTGAGGCATTGCTGATTTTGCAATAAAGTTTGTTCAATAAAAAATGCCTTGAAAATTAATTTTCAAGGCATTTTTTTGGCTAATTCGTTATTTAATTTACTGTACTTCAATTGTAACGATTAAAATTAAATAACGAAGCTAACCACCTTCTACAATACAATTACTGATTGTTGTAGTTGTGCAACCTGTTAAATTATATTGTATGACTTTTTTAAGAAATTTCATCTTACATCTTCTTTCTTTCTAGTTTGTTCTATCTTGCTTTATGTAGTAGATACTGAAATAGAGAAAGGGTTGCGTTGTGTTACTAAAATTTTATTTTTATATCTCAAAATCACTTTTAATGGATCCATTTTCATTGTTAATAAATTAGTTGTATTAGTCTGATTTTTAAAATGGGTTTGCAAAAAACTTATAGTATTTTAGCGAAAATCAATTAAAAAAGAAAAGTAAGCGCATGGGTACTGATAAAGAAAAAGATGAAAAATTAAAAGCGTTAAAACTAACTTTAGATAAGCTTGATAAGGCTTACGGAAAAGGTACGGTGATGAAAATGGGTGATGCTGCTATACAAGAAGTAGAGGTAATTTCGACTGGGTCTTTAGGGTTGGACTTAGCTCTGGGTGTAGGAGGATATCCAAAAGGAAGAGTTATAGAAATTTTTGGTCCGGAATCATCAGGTAAAACTACGCTAACATTACATGCCATAGCGCAGGCTCAAAAAGCTGGAGGTATAGCTGCTTTTATAGATGCTGAGCATGCATTTGATCGTTTTTACGCACAAAAATTAGGGGTTAATATTGATGATCTTATAATTTCTCAACCTGATAATGGAGAGCAAGCCCTTGAGATTGCTGATAACCTGATTCGATCTGGTGCAATTGATATTATTGTAATTGATTCTGTTGCCGCATTAACACCAAAGAGTGAGATCGAAGGAGAAATGGGGGATTCTAAAATGGGACTTCATGCGCGATTAATGTCTCAGGCATTAAGAAAGCTAACTGGTTCTATCAGTAAAACCAATTGTACGGTTATGTTTATTAACCAGCTTCGTGAAAAGATTGGTGTGATGTTTGGTAACCCTGAAACTACCACGGGTGGAAATGCACTAAAATTTTATGCTTCTGTACGATTGGATATTCGTCGATCTACACAGATTAAAGACAGTAATAGCGAAGTGCAGGGAAATAAAACAAGGGTGAAGATTGTTAAGAATAAAGTAGCACCACCTTTCAGAACTGCAGAATTTGATATTATGTATGGTCAGGGGATTTCTAAAGTAGGAGAGATTATTGATATAGGTGTAGACTATGAGATCATTAAGAAAAGCGGTTCATGGTTTAGTTATCAAGATACAAAACTAGGTCAGGGTCGCGATGCAGTAAAAAAATTACTACTTGATAATCCAGAACTTATGGAAGAGCTAGAAGAAAAAATTAAAGAAGCGATAAAAATTATAAAAGAATAAACAGGTGTTTGTATCGATTGTTAAAAATCCCGATTTTTCGGGATTTTTTTTGTTTATAAAATATAATAATGCCACTTTTTGATTTACATTGCAAAACTTACTTCTTTTTGTGTTTAGGTATAATGGTAAAGACTCAATTTTGAGTTCGTTAAAAAAAAACTAAAAAAACAAACGCAACCTAATTTGTTTTCAGCCATCTTTAAATTACATGTGAAGTGCCATACCCAAAATTAAAAGTCATGAGAAAAATATTAATTTTTACCCTTCTTGTCTTTTCAGCTTGCCTTACCAGCTGTTTAGGTGATGATGATGGTACTAATTTTTTTTTTGAATTAGTGCCCATAGAAGAAGTAGATATTCCAGAGGAATTTGTAAGAAATGAAACTTACGAAGTGTCTGTTTTTTATTACAGACCTTCTGATTGCCATTCTTTTAGTGGTTTCGAATTAGAAACCCTTGATAATCAACTTACATTAGCTGCGGTGAATGTTGTTTTTAATGATCGTGAATGTATAGATATTGAACCTACAGAATTAATTGAAGAGAAGCTAAATTTTATCGTAGGATCTGAAGAATCATATATTTTTAATTTTTGGAAAGGTACGAACGATCAGGATGAAGGTGAATTTATAACGATAGAAGTTCCTGTTGTAGAGGAGGCTTCTACAACAGATTAGCGAATACCAATTAAAGAGTAAAATCAGACGTTTATTGGTTTGTTTTATAGTTGATTGGATATTTATTTTTTTAACTAAAACAAGGGCGATTGGTGAGTTTAGACCAACTCATAAAAAAGTGTAAAAAGCAAGATGCTAAGGCGCAAGAACAATTGTATAGATTATATGGTAGTAAATTATTTTCTATCTGTTTAAAATATTCTAACAATTATGCGAGTGCTGAGGATACATTGCAGGATGCATTTATTACAATTTTTGATAAAATAGCTCAATATAAGGGTAAAGGCTCTTTTGAAGGTTGGATAAAAAGAATCACGATCAATACTGCACTACAAAAGTTTAGAAAACAAAAGGTGTTTGAAATTATTAGTGAAGAACAAATAGAAGAAGTAGAAGTAGAGGTGCAGGAAGATGAGATTTCTCTCGATTTTCTTCTAGAAATTGTTCAACAATTACCAGATCGTTATCGCTTGGTATTCACCCTGTATGTGCTAGATGGGTACTCCCATAAAGAAATTGCTGGAATGTTGACAATTTCTATTGGAACCTCTAAGTCCAATTTGGCAAGAGCCAGAAATATATTGAAAGAAAAAATAGAAACAAATCAAGAACAACTGCGCGTTCAGTCATTAGAAGGATGATTATGAATGAAAAGAAGAATATAGATCGATTATTTCAGGAGAAATTCAAAAATTTTGAAGTGACTCCTGATGATTCTGTTTGGGAAAAAATTAACTCAAAAAGGGGAAGTAAAAAACGGGTATTGATATTACCTTTATGGTATCGTATTACTGGAGTAGCAGCATTAGTAGCAGCGATTTTGTTAATAGGTTCTTTTCTTATCCCAAATAATTCTCAACAAGAACAGGTGGTTGTCAACCCATCCATAGAAAAAGTGAATGAGACGCCTACAGATGATTTACTTAAAGCTCCTGATACTCCTAAAGAACTTGTTAATATTCCTGATAAGTCAAATAGAGAATACAAAAAAGATGTTTTGCAAAATGTTGATATAAAAAATGAAGTTTTAACTACGAATACAATAAAAACAGATAACTCAACAAAAGAAAGTATTACACCGATTGTGTCTGCAGAAGAAAAGACTTCTATCACGAGCTTGACTGGTCACAATGATGCGAACCAACAAAAAAATAGTGTTGTTGCGAGTCGTAGCACAAAGAGTCAGGATGTCGTTACGCAACAAGAAAGAATATTAGATCAAGCTCAAGAAAAAGCGGGTGTTTCTTTAAACTCTGATACACATCCTTCACATACTAAGAATCATAATATCGTGACAAATGATTTTTTGTTTAATACTGTTGAAAATGACAGTATAACGATCAGGAAAAAGAAAAATTTAATTGCTGGTAGTACTCTGGATCAGGATTTTAGAGTTGAAGATAATATTGTTGAAAGGAAAACCAAAACAGATTCGTTACAAGCAGACGAGCCAGTTTCTGCAAAAACGTCGATTTTTGATGCTATTATAGAAAAAGATGAGGTTGCTAAGTTAGCACAGACATCTAGTGATAAAAAGTGGGATATTGCGCCTACTGTTGCCCCGGTATATTACAATCCAACAGGAAATGCATCAACGGTAGATTCTGAGTTTTCTGACAATTCTAAAAACGGACAGATAAATATGAGTTATGGCGTACAGATAGCTTATAATCTAAATAAAAAAATAAGTATTAGATCTGGTGTCAATAAATTAGATGTTGGTTACAATACAGGAGGTATAGGTTTTTCTGCAACAACTGCACAGAAGCGTGAAGAAGGTATCGATTATAATACAAATTCTCAAAACATAGAAATCTTTGATTTTGTAAATCAACAAGGGTCTGAATCAAGCTTTGATGAATTAGGTAGTAGAAATCTTAGTACAGAACAAAATCTGGGATCACTTAACCACAGGCTTGGGTATATTGAAGTTCCGTTAGAAATGACGTATGCTTTTAGCGATAAGAAATTTGGGGTGCGTATGATAGGAGGTGTTAGTACGTTATTTCTGGAGGATGATGAAGTCTCTATAATAGCAGGTGATTTTAAAACCAATTTAGGGGAAGGAACTAATGTGAATAATGTTAGCTTTAGTGGTAATGTAGGATTAGGATTAAATTATAAAATATCAGAACAATTCCGGATTAATATGGAGCCTATTTTTAAATACCAGTTTAACGGGTTTAAAGAGACTGCAGAAGATTTTAAACCTTATTATTTTGGAGTATATACAGGAGTGAGTTTCGAATTTTAATAGCACATTTGTTTCTGAATTAGGAGATAAATAGTGACAAAGTATATAGCGTTAGAGTTGTTTAGTTACATCATAGCAATGATGGCAAAGCTGTTTCTGAAAAAGAACAGCTTTTGTTATTTTAGCACTTTTATATTATAACTTCTCTGATTGTAATTTGTTTAGAATAATAGTTCTGGTCGTGGTATTTAATTCTCTCTTATTCTCTTGTGTTAACCCAAAAGTCGGAATTTCTTTGTGAATATAAGCTCTCATTTCACCGGGGCTTCCACTTAGGAAAACATATGAAAATCGTTTTTTATTATCCATAAATGTCAAAGGAAGAATAGGAATCTGATGGTCTATAGCTAATCTAAAAGCTCCATCTTTAAACTCATCCAGTATAAGAGATTCATCATCAGAAATTCCTCCTTCTGGAAAGATGCAAATACTCGTGCCACTATTTAATCTTGCTTGAGCGCGGTCAAAAACTTCTTTTCTGCTTTTTTGACTATTTCTATCTACTAAAATACAAGTGCGTTTATAGAAAAATCCAAACACCGGAATTTTTGTTAATTCTTTTTTGCCAACAAAAACAAATGGATTTTTGACACAATACAGCATTAGCATAATATCTGCCATAGAAGTATGATTAGCGACAAACATATAGCTCTTATCAGAGTCTATTTTTGCTTCTTTCTTTATTTTAGGGATAAAACCAGTTCCATATAACACAATGGCTGCCCAAAGTCTTGCTACCACAAAGAAATGTGGATACCATTGTTCTCTGGATGTCAATAGTAACAAAACCGGAAATAAAACCAGTATAGGAATTGCCATCATGATATAAAACCAGATACGCCATAATGTAAGTAATAGATATCTAAGAATAATCATACGCGCAAAAATACACAATTGACTTGAGGTATGTAGACAAAAAAAGTACCTTTGCTAGAAACTCAAAATTACTATGTCCAGAATTCTAACCGGAGTCCAGAGTACGGGAACCCCACATTTAGGAAACTTATTAGGAGCTATCATTCCTGCAATAGCAATGGCAAATCAACCAGAGAATGAATCCTTTCTTTTTATTGCAGATATGCATTCTTTAACGCAGATTAAAGATGCTAAAACATTACGAGAAAACACCTATGCCACCGCGGCTACCTGGTTAGCTTTTGGTTTAGATATAGAAAAAACCGTTTTCTATCGTCAGAGCGATATTCCACAAGTGACCGAATTAACATGGTATCTAAGCTGTTTTTTCCCATACCAACGGTTAACCCTTGCGCATTCATTCAAAGATAAAGCAGATCGGTTAGAAGATGTGAATGCAGGATTGTTTAGTTATCCCATGCTTATGGCAGCAGATATTTTATTATATGATGCTGAGGTTGTGCCGGTAGGAAAAGATCAGTTACAGCATCTGGAGATGACCAGAGATGTGGCTTCCAGAATGCATCATCAAGTAGGAGATTTATTTGTGTTACCTGAAGCTCAGGTGCAAAAGGATACGATGTATGTGCCCGGAAGGGATGGTGCTAAAATGAGTAAGTCTAAAGGAAATACCATCAATTTGTTTTTGCCGGATAAAAAGTTGCGTAAACAGATTATGTCCATTGAAACTGATAGCACTCCATTAGAAGAGCCTAAGGATCCAGATACTTGTAATGCCTTTGCTTTGTATCAGCTTGTCGCATCTTCTGAACAGGTATCAGAAATGAGAGCAAATTATCTGGGAGGAAATTATGGTTATGGGCATGCGAAACAGGCTTTATATGAGGTGTTAATTGATAAATTTTCTAAGGAAAGAGAGCGTTATCATTATTTTATGGAACATCTAGATGAAATTGATGAAGCACTTGCAGTAGGTGCTAAAAAAGCTTCTGAAGTTGCTAATCAAGTGCTTGCCAGAGTAAGAGAAAAAATAGGGTATTAATTGAGAGTTAGCTTTTGGCGCTTACCAGTCATAATAAAAATATATTCTAAGCATAAAAGAGACCTGGATTTATTATAACTCCGGGTCTCTTTTTTATAAAAAATAAGCTCAATTGTTGTATTTGATTTATTTTTTGAAACCTTCTTCTACATTAGCAATGATATTAAAAGTTTCATTTTCTTCATTAAAAATAATAGGGTACTCGCCTGGGTTAACTACATTCCCTTGTAAGCCTATATTCTCTGATATTTCTACATCAAAAATAGTGGCTTCTTTAAGAATAAAGACGGCATTACCATCTTTGTTAAAAGACATTAAATCATTTTTGTTGTAAAATTGTAAACCGATCACTCCTTCATTTAAAGCAAAAGGTATAGCTCCGGATTTTGAGTCTAATTCTAGTCCTAATTTATCTTTTATAGAAAAGAATTCTTTAGGGTCTAGTTTTTCATAAAGTATCCAAGGATCTAAATCATCCAGCCAACATGGAATAAATTCACAAGGATCAATAATAATTTCAGGAAAACACACGGGTTCAATGGAGCAGATGGCAAATTGCTGGTTAAAACAATAAAAAGTGTTTGATGAAGGGAAATAGACTTTTTTACCAAACTCTATGTCAAAGAGGCAAATAGTCCTGTTAAATTTCTTTTGATTGTCAGCATCTGTTATTAAATCAGCATCTTTTTTTATAGATGATGTGTTTTCTGAGATGCTTTCTCTCTCACATGACCAAAAAGAGATAAGCGCTACTACGAATACTAATGATAATCTTTTCATAATAAAAGGTTTAAAGTGAATAAAAAATAAATAGTATTGTAAGGTTTTACTACTATTAGTGGTGTAAAATTTCAGAGGTAAGCATGTATGATTAAAAAATAAGAACCTGCAGTGAATTTTTATGAAATTATCTAGGTTTGTTATAGAATAAAACAATTCATAATCTTAGATTTGTGACTTCTATAAAATATGCATAATGAAACACTTACTATACAGTCTATCTTTGATCCTTTTTATTTCGTGTAATAATTCCAGTAATGAAACTACCACAACCCAAACTGATTTTACGGTAGAAAATGATCAGGAAATTAATGCATATTTAGAAGATAATAATTTGGTAGCTCAGAAAAGTGATACCGGATTATATTATATTATTAATGAGCCTGGTGATGGCGCGGAGCCTACCGCTACAAGTAATGTTACAGTAGCGTATAAGGGATTTTTTACTAATGGTAACGTATTTGACGAGAGTAGTGCTGATGGTATTTCTTTTGGGTTACAACAGGTTATTAAAGGTTGGACAGAAGGCATTACTTATTTTAAAGAAGGTGGTAGTGGTATGCTACTAATACCATCTCATCTTGGGTATGGGAGTTTCGATAGAGGACCAATTCCAGGAGGTTCAGTACTTGTTTTCGATATCGAGCTTCTTTCTGTTAACTAAGATAGGCTGATTGTAATTTTAGTCTTTTCATACATAATTGATCTGATGCTAATTTGTATTAGTGCTAAAGAATTAAAAATTATGCTATGCTCAATGTTCATTTTTTACTACTATTTTCTGCATTATTCTTTTCCATAACTGTTACCAGTCAAAATAATTTTGTGCAAAGTATTGAAAACGAGAAAAAAGTTCAACGTTTTTTTTATAATGATAGTGTTACTGCTATCCAACGCTGGTTTGGTAAAGGTAATAAGGTTGATAGCCTGTATACTTTTTATAAATCAGGAAACCTAAATGAGGTTTTTTACTATAATTCAAAAAGAAAATTTCATGGTACTGCTGTGCAGTATGATCCTCAGGGAGATAAGATAGTGTCTTGGCAATTTGATAATGGAAAATTAATTAGACGTATCAATCACAAGCTTGTCTATAATAAAAATAATGAGGATATCAGGAAAAAGATGTATAAGAGTTTGGATAGTTTAAACCAGCTTTTACAAAGTAATCCTGAGTCAGTAAAGAATAACTTCTATCGAGGAAGACTTAGAGTTTCGCTGCGTAATAATACACTTGGTTTACAGGACTTTCATAAACTTCTTAAGTTTATGAATCAAAGTAAAATGAATAAGGATTCTAAAACATACCGTAAACGAATGTCTAGTATTCATGATTATTTAGGGATGATTTACGGGGAATATGAGAATGAAGATAAAGCGATACACCATAAACTTTTAGCTATTTATTATGCTGAAAAAAAATCAAGATTAGAATATAATTTGGGTAGCTATTTGTATTCAATAAAGTTCTATCGGCTTGCAATAACTTATTTAGAAAAGGCAAAGAAGGATAAACCTAAGCATTCTTTTGCGAATATGTCACTTGGAGCATTATATTCTGATCTGGGAGAGTATGAGAAGGCTATGCGGTGTATTAATATTGCTTATGAAAAACAAGCTTCTATTAATAAATGGGGTGTAGGAGATGCTCAGAAAGATGTGCGAAGTATACGAGGGTTGATATTTCACAAATTAGGAGAATCAAAAAAGGGCATAGCAGATTTAGAGGAAGCATTGGATATCAATAAAAATAATGCGTTTGCCATGAGAAACCTGGGAGTAATTTATCATGATCTTGGTCAATATGAAGAGGCTTGTCAATTATTACAAAAATCTGATTCCTTAAATTATAAGAAACAATTCGATAGGGATGATTTGCAAAATTATCTTGAGGCATCATGCTCCGGCACATCATTAGAATTATCAGAAAATAAAATTACATTAGAACCGTATGTCTATCCTAATCCTACTGTGGATATCTCGTACATAAAAAATTTTGAATATCAGAATTTTGAATATGAGGTGTATGATTATCAATTCAAATTGGTAAAAAAGGGAAGTTCTATAGACGGAAGTATCTCCATTAAAAAATTAGAATCAGGGCTTTATACGATAAAAGTTCTTATTCCTGAATTCCCGCAAACTTTCCTAATAGTGAAGGATTGATCCCTAGTTATAGCTATTTATATTATATAATACATACAAAAAAGTCCAACATTGCTGTTGGACTTTTTGCTCCTCTTCTTGGGCTCGAACCAAGGACCCTCTGATTAACAGTCAGATGCTCTAACCAACTGAGCTAAAGAGGAATTTATGTTTACAAAGCGAGAGTGTTTTTCTCTTTTGCGAGTGCAAATATATACTAATTTTTGATTCTCAAAAAGTTTTTTTAAGTTTTTTATTACTATTCAAAAATCCATCTATAGATATCATTACCATTTGCAAACAATAATAATGAAATAAGTAATACAAAACCAACTAGTTGCGCGTATTCCATAAATTTATCGTTTGGTTTTCTGCCACTAATAATTTCATATAATAAAAACATAACGTGACCTCCATCTAATGCTGGTATTGGTAGAATATTCATAAATGCCAGAACAATAGATATAAATGCTGTATTTGCCCAGAATGAAGGCCAATGCCAAGTGTCAGAAAAAATACTACCAATAGCGCCAAAACCACCTACAGAAGTAGCACCTTTTTTTGTGAAAATAAAAGGTAATTGCGCAATGTAGTCACTCAATGTCCAGTATCCAAGTTCAAAACCTTTAGAGATGCTTTCTACAAAACTATACTCAACATCATGTGTGATTATTGGTTTCTTTTCTAGCGATGTCATCTGTACACCTACCTGCTTTTTCTCATTCAGAATAAGATCAAGTTCTTTAACCACTCCATCACGCTCATAAGTAATGACTGCAGTACTATCATTTTTTCTGTGATTATTCACCGCATAAACAAAATCGGTTTGATAAGTGACAGGCACACCACCAATTTTTAAAATCTTATCTGTTTTTAATAAACCTGCTTTATCTGCTGGCCCTTCTTCTACAATAGAATCCAATTTAAATGGATATCGGTACTGCATTGCCATCATCTGACCGGATTGAAAGATTTCATCTCCTATGTCTTCTGGTATCTGGATCGTCTGATTAGTCCCATCTGGGTGTTTTACAGTAACGGTCTCTACATCTCTTAATAATAAATATTTACCAATATCACGATCATCAAATAAAGGTTTGCCATTTACAGATACTAATTTATCCCCTTGCTGAAAGCCATAATTTTCTAAGGTTTTAGTTACCCCAAAACCATACGTAATATCATCTCCATTGGCATGCGAGCTGCCCCAGGTAAATACGATACACATATAAATTAAAAACCCAAGAATGATATTTACAGTTACACCACCAAGCATAATAATTAAACGTTGCCAAGCAGGTTTAGATCTGAACTCCCAGGGCTGTGGTGGACCAGCCATTTGTTCTTTATCCATACTTTCATCGATCATTCCGGCAATTTTCACATAACCGCCTAAGGGCAACCAACCAATTCCATATACTGTTTCGCCAATTTTTTTCTTAAAAAGCGAAAATTTAACATCAAAAAATAAATAGAATTTTTCTACTCTTGTTTTAAATAGTTTGGCTGGTATAAAATGTCCTAACTCGTGTAAAATAATTAGGAATGATAAACTTAATAATAGTTGTATTGCTTTTATAAAAAATGGACTCATAGTCTTTATTCAAAATTAAATCACGCAAAAGTAACCTTTTACGCCAGTTTATGAAAGAAATCAGGGGTGCAGATATTCGTTTTAGTAATTTTTTGGCGAAAACTATAATTTATTATGAGGTAATACACGTAATTTTGTTGATATAAATATAGAGTCATGCTTCAATTTTTTTCTAAGTATAAATCATTTGGAATCGTTTTATTCATTCTGTCTGCGATTATCATTTCTATTATTTACACTATTTTAAAACCAAACAGAACATTACAAATTTTTGAACCAGCTAATGTCAGTACAGAATTAGTAGATAGTACGGTACAACATATCCGTAAATTTCATAAAATAAAAGATTTCAGTCTGTTAAATCAAAATGGGCAGAAGGTTACACAAGAAGATTATAAGGATAAAATTTATGTAGCGGATTTTTTCTTTACTACATGCCAAACGATTTGTCCTATGATGACGGATCATATGAAAAAGATTCAAGATGAATTAGAAGATGATAAAGAGGTATTATTATTATCACATACCGTAATACCAGAAACAGATAAGGTGCCACAATTAAAAAAATATGCAGTAGAGAAAGGTGTGGATGACACAAAATGGAATTTAGTTACTGGCGATAAAAAGCAAATTTATGAGTTGGCAAGAAAATCATATTTGGTTGTTAAGACAGATGGTGATGGAGGTCCTTATGATATGATTCATACAGAGAACTTTGTGTTGGTAGATAAGGAAAAACGCATTAGGGGATTCTATGATGGCACCAAAATGGAAGAAATCGAACGTTTACTGGAAGATATAGAAGTATTAAAGCAATCCCGATAGCTCAGAATTGCTTTGATCAATAGGATTTCTCGAGGCAGAGCCTCGAGTATAGTGTATAGAATCAGGATAAAGTGGTCTTGTTATCGGATTCTTATAAGGAAGCGATCTTATTTTTAATACCTCGTACTCTTGGGTTGAGGTGGTTCATTGTTCTTTAGAAATACTTGTTTTGTATGTATAAACAGCGTTTGATCTTTTGTTTTTTAATCCAAAAAGATGACTTCTCCATCTAAAACCTCTATAAATAGTTTTAATGATTCCTCAAAAATGGTAGGATTACCATTCGCTAATGGATATTGAAAATGCCAATTAACTGGGTTATCTGGACAATTTTCTAATGGGCCATCGAATTGAATACCATCTAGCGTATAGTTAACACCTTGAAAATCATATAATTCGAAAACTTTGTTAAAGGTGTCATTTTCTATTATTGTTACCGTTCATCCATTGAAAACTACGCGCTCCGATTATTTTAATTCCACAAAAATTTTGAGGAATTTCATAACCTCCTTCATTATTTTCAAATGCTGTTAATGCTGAAGAAGGAATGCTGATCTGGGGTGTGGTCTGATCACTATCCAGAGAGGTAAAATCGATGACCATATAGGGATCATTGTTTGACACGCTAATATAATTCGGAACAGGACCCGTATTATTATTTTCATCATCATCATCATCATTGTTATTATCATTGTCATTGTCATCAATCACAACGTCTTCTCTGTCCATCATAAAATCGAATTGATCTTGACCCATTGCATTTTTGACCCGTAGTCTAAAAGAAGTATCTGTTTTAGTACTCCAATAATAGGTGTATACCTTGGTTGAATTAGCAAGAACTTCAAAACCTTCCGGATATTGACCTGATGGATTTTTCATAGATTTCCAGGTGTTACCAGCATAATATTCAAAATATAGTTCTGGTCCAACATAGGCGCTACAAGGTGGACTTTGACAAAAACTTCCTGTAGTGGTATTTGGTATATTGTGATCATTAGTACTGTTCTGAATAGCTTTACTACATATTTTGCCTCTCCAGGTATTTATCCCCTTCATAACTGCATGCAATCGGTATCTGGGGCCTTTATTACATGCAGAAGGAGTAAGGTTGGCGCAATCGTTTATAAAACCCTTATAAGTGTTAGGCGTTTTATCAAGTGCAACAAATTCTGGATTTCCTAAAAATCCACCTGCTATAGAACTAGTAAAGTTACTATTCTTACAAGCCAGTGTTCTGCTAGGAATTTCTTCCCCTAAAATGGGAAAATCTGATGTAACTTCTCTTGCCCACCCTTGTGCTAACGCTGTACTTTTAGCATTTGCGATATCGCTTTTAGTTTCTAAAAATGAAGGTACTATAGTTCCTGGCTCAGAAAGTGCCCAAAAAATTTCTTCTCCTGATAGTGGTGTTCCACTCGATTCGCTTATGGTATTCAAAGCAGAACACGTTCCACAATCGCTCTCTTCTAATAGAAAAAAACCTTGCAGGGCTCCATCATCGATTTCATGAAAACGTATACTATTTCCATTTTCTAAAATGATAGTAGCTTCGGCATCAGTGATTTTTGATATTTCCTTAATACTATCTGACGCTATGGATAGATTGTCTGTTTTTTCACAAGATATGGTGATACAGAGCATACTTAACCAGATACTTATTTTTAATTTTTTCATAATTGTAAGTTTTTAATTACATACTCTATTGAAGGCTTTTCAGTTTCCGCCTGATTCTAAATTTAGATGAGGTAAAACTACCTTGGAGTTTTAAGAGAGAAGTCCCATAGTTTTGAAATTCAATAATTTCGGACTAATAAAGGGTTTTTTAACTGTATATGATGAGGTGAATGCCCATGTGAGAAATCGTTTATCGATGATAAAACTTTACATCAGAAAAAATAATGGTATTAATTTTTGAAGTCCTGTAACAGCATAATAGGTATTCTAATGAATAAAAAGGGTTTCTGAGAAGATTTTGAAAGTTTTCGCTTTTACAGTAACATTTTTTCCATTATTTTTGCCTTGTTTAAAATTAATCTAAATAAAAACTAAAAGTGACTATCGCCAATCTCAAGCGGGGTCAGCGTGCATTGATTAAAGAATTTGCCTCTGACACAATCCCATTAAAATTATTAGAAATGGGATGTTTGCCTGGTAATGAAGTGCAATTGCTACAAATAGCACCGTTTAAGTGCCCATTGTACTTAATGATTAATGGCAGTCATCTGGCAATCAGAAAAGATATTGCTTCACAAATTGAAATCGAAATTATTTAATAGAAGCAATCTTTATGTCTAAACAAATTAAAGTTTCACTTATAGGAAACCCTAACACAGGTAAAACTTCAGTTTTTAATTTGCTTACCGGTTTAAATCAGCAAGTGGGTAATTATCCAGGTATTACTGTTGAGAAAAAAGAAGGGGTTTGTAAGCTGCCTCGTGGTGTTAAAGCACATATACTCGACTTGCCAGGAACTTATAGTCTTAACGCTTCCTCGCTGGACGAGAATGTCGTGATTGAAATCTTACTCAATAAAAAAGATAAAGATTTTCCAGATGTTGCTGTTGTGGTAAGCGATGTAGAAAATTTAAAGCGAAACTTATTGCTTTTTACTCAGATTAAAGATCTGGAAATCCCTACGATTTTGGTTATTAATATGGCTGATCGTATGATACGTAGAGGGATTTCTTTGAATATTCAGTTATTGGAGAAGGAGCTAAATACAAAAATAGCCTTAGTAAGTGCCAGAAAAAATGAAGGTATTGACGAGCTTAAAAAATTGATAGAATCATATGCTACGTTGCCAACAAAACCTTGTGTAGATGCGCTGACATTTGCACCAGAATACTTTGATAGGCTTAAAAAGGCATTTCCAAAACAATCAATATATAAGTTATGGCTGGTGATCACTCAGGATGTTAACTTCAGAAAGATTGATAAAAGTCAAGTAACGATAACTCCGGATTTTGAAATTAAATCTGAAAGTGAATTGAAACGATTTCAACAAAAAGAAACGATAAAGCGTTATCAATTTATAAATGACGTATTAAAAAAAGGGGTTTTTGTTGATGAAAAAGCAGCTACAGGATTACGAGAACGACTTGACAGAGTGCTTACGCACAAAATTTGGGGATATGTTATATTTTTTGCAATTTTATTGCTCATATTTCAAGTAATTTATGATTGGTCCTCATATCCTATGGATCTTATTGATGAAGGTTTTGCGTGGTTAAGTGAGACTACTAAATCTATTTTGCCTTCAGGGCCTTTTGTAGATCTGATTACTGAAGGTATTATTCCAGGGCTAGGAGGTATTGTCATTTTTATTCCTCAGATAGCTTTTTTATTTCTTTTTATATCTGTTTTAGAAGAGAGTGGATACATGAGTAGGGTAGTCTTTTTGATGGATCGAATTATGAGAAAATTCGGGTTAAGCGGTAAAAGTGTGGTGCCTTTAGTATCTGGAACTGCCTGTGCAATCCCGGCTGTGATGGCAACACGTAATATAGAGAATTGGAAAGAACGTCTTATTACCATTCTGGTAGTTCCATTTACTACCTGTGCAGCAAGATTACCAGTATATTTGATTATTATCTCATTAGTAATTCCCAATGAAAAGGTAGGTTGGATTTTTGGTTATCAAAGTTTGACACTGATGTTGTTGTATTTTCTTGGTTTTGGTACTGCTGTGGGATCCGCTTGGTTATTAAACAAATTACTTAAGATCAAAAGTAAAAGTTATTTTGTGGTGGAGATGCCAGGATATAAAGTTCCATTGTTTAAAAATGTAGCAATTAATGTAATTGAAAAAACCAAAGCTTTTATTTTTGGAGCAGGAAAAATTATCTTAGCGATCTCTATAATTTTATGGGTGTTAGCAAGTTTTGGTCCTAATGATAATTTTACCAACGCAGCACAAATTGTAAAAGAGCAGTATACAGATCTTTCACAAGAAGAATTGGATCAAAAGATAGCATCTCATCAATTAGAATATTCCTTTATTGGGTATGCAGGTAAAGCTATTGAACCAATTGTATTGCCATTAGGCTATGATTGGAAAATTGGTATAGGGATTATAAGTTCTTTTGCGGCTAGAGAAGTTTTTGTAGGGACTTTAGCAACAATCTACAGTGTGGGAAGTGATGAAGAAGAAACGATAAAAAATAGAATGGCAGCAGAGATTAATCCGATAACAGGTGGTCCTTTATTCAATCTTGCGAGTGGTATCTCACTGTTATTGTTTTATGCCTTTGCTATGCAATGTATGAGCACATTAGCCATTGTAAAAAGAGAAACCAATAGCTGGAAATGGCCTGTAATACAGCTCGTATCTATGAGTTTATTGGCGTATGGTGTGGCACTGGTAGCATATCAGATCTTAAAATAAATAAAGGGTATGTAAGTTTTTAGTACCTTTATGAGACAAATATAATAATGAACATTCTTATCCAAAACATATTAGTATTGTTAGTCTTTGGTGTTGCGATTGGATTTTTGATTAAAAAATTCTTTTGGAAGTCTGAAGAAGTAACTTCGTCTACTAAAAGCAACTCTAGCCCTTGCGGTAATGGAGGTTGTGGTTGTCATTAATTAAGAGAGAAATAGAAATCTAATTGCTCATTCTTTTTTATTTAGACTAGAATAAATGTATAATATACTTATTGACTAAAAATAACATGTACCTGTTCATCGTTTTAACCATTTTATAGGACGGCTACTAATTAAATAGACTCCTATAACGATAAGTACACAGCAACATAATTTTGCAATAGTGATATCACCTTTGTATTGACTATCCATAAGATAATATCCTATTACCGCTACTAATATCATTGCGATGGCTGGTTGTACATATACATAACTACTCGAAACCGTAGGCTTTACATGTTTAAGAGCAAACATGTTTAATAGATAGGCTAAGAAAGTAGGTCCTAAAATCACATAAGAAAGAGATATCCAATTATATGTTTCTAACTCTCCAAAATTAGTCATAAGAAGTGGACTTATGCAAAAAGGAAACATAAAAATAAAGCCAAAGAGAAATGTCCATACGATAACCGTAATAGGTTGATATTTTATCATAAGAGGTTTTACAATAACTAGATAGAAGGCGAATGCTAATGCATTCATGCCAATAAGTACGTTGCCGGTTAATGATCCCGAACCAATACTCGAATTACCAAGATAAATTAGTAATACAGCCCCAAGACCACCCACCGATACTCCTAATATTCGTTGCAATGTGAGCGGTTCTTTAAGTAAAAAGTAGCTAATAATAACAGTGAATATTGGCATCGCTGTAACGATTATGGAGGCATCTACGGGAGAAGTAAGACTTAACCCATTCATAGAACAGAGCTGGTTAATAGCTACCCCGGATATACCACATAAAAATAATCTGGGAATATCTTTTTTTTCTATTCGCTCCTTGCTGTTTAGTTTTAAAATAAAGAATAGCAATCCTGCTATTCCTACCCTAAGAAAAACTAGTGCAGAAGCACTTATTTTATTAGGCATTAATCCTTTAGCAATTAAATAATTTGCTCCGTAGATAATATTTACACTAAGCAACGCTATATGCGCTTTGGCAGCATTAGAAATCATTGGGCAAAGAAACTAATTAAATTGATAGATTATTAATAGTAAAAGTTAAACTAGTTAATGAGACGTATTATTTTCAGTTTATGACCTTCTAAGTGGTATGAAGATTGGTTTGCGGATTATTCAATTAGAATCTCTATAAAATAGTCAGATGGATTTTTCTTTTGTCCAGATACAGGATAAGGGCTTAAGGTATATCCATATATTGTTTTAGTATCAGAAACTAACAATTCTTGCATGGCCTCTTTTTTAGTATTCTTAGGTTCAAAAGTAATCTCTTTTTCTTTTACCAGCATATTATTTTCATAAATACCCACAAGTATTTTAGCCTTTCCTGCCCAAATACAATTGACACCTGTAGGGCACCTCGAATCCTCTACTACACCAATAAACTTTACTCCTTTATTATCTAGGTATGTCGTTTTACCAATCATAAGTTTAGCTATAATTTCAGGAGATTTTTTTGATACTCCTTTTTGCGCATGTGTAGGAATAATAGTGAAAATATATACTATAAAAAGAATAAAATATTTCATAAGTAACGATATGGTTTGCTAAAGATATGTAAAAAATTGTGTCAAATTATTCTAAACAACTACGGATTACTGAATTTTACTAATATATTTATACCAGAATATGCATACTAAAAAAGCTATAATCATAGGATCAGGAATTGCAGGACTTGCAACCGCTATTCGTATACGTAACCAAGGTTTTGAAGTAGCTGTATATGAGTCTAATATGTATCCCGGAGGAAAATTGACAGAGCTGGATCAGCAAGGATATCGATTTGATTGCGGTCCTTCGCTCTTTACCATGCCTCAGTTTATAGAAAATTTGTTTATAGAATCAGGGAGATCTATTAAGGATTACTTTCAATACAGTAAGAAGGAGGTTATTTGCAATTATTTTTATGAAGACGGTACTCGATTTACTGCTTTTGCGGATATCGATAAATTTGCCAAAGAAGCTACCTCTGTTTTTGATACAGACATGAAATCAATTCAAAAATATCTCAAAAAAAGTAAATCGAAATATGACTTAACTTCTTCCTTATTTTTAGAAAACTCTTTACATAAACTATCTACATATCTTACTACAGATACTATAAAGGCAATTGCAAATCTGGCAAGTCTGGATCTCAATAAGAGTTTGCACGAATTTAATTCAGGTGTTTTTGAAGATAGTAGGTTAGTGCAGTTTTTTGATCGGTTTGCTACTTATAACGGGTCATCGCCCTATCTGACTCCTGGTATTATGTCCATGATTCCTCATTTAGAGCAGGGATATGGTACCTTTTTTCCAAAAGGTGGTATGTATAGTATTACAAGAAGCTTGTATCAGTTAGCAATAGATCTGGGAGTTACTTTTCATTTTGAAACTAAGGTAGATCAAATTCTTGTACGACATAAAAGAGCTTTAGGTGTCCGAATAGGTGATCTGGTTAAAGAATCAGATCTTGTAGTTTCTAATATGGATATTGTTCCTACTTATAAGAAGTTATTACCGGATCAAAAAGCACCCAAAAAAGTATTGAGCCAGAATCGATCTAGTTCGGCATTAATTTTTTATTGGGGGATTAGAAAAGAGTTTCCAGAAATGGATCTACATAATATCTTTTTTTCCAAAAATTATAAAGAAGAATTTGAGTATATTTTTGACAAAAAACAAGTGTTTGATGACCCTACGGTATACATTAATATAAGTTCTAAAAATGAAAAGGCAGATGCGCCAGATGGATGCGAAAACTGGTTCGTTATGATCAATGTTCCTGGAAATGAAGGACAAGAGTGGGATGAGATTTTAAGAACAGCAAAGGAGAATATCCTTAAAAAAGTAAGTCGTCTTTTACACGTAGATATAGAACCTTTAATAGAAACCGAAGAAATTTTAGACCCAAGAAGCATAGAAAGTAAAACGCAATCCTTTCAGGGATCATTATATGGATCAAGTAGTAATAATAAATACGCAGCTTTTTTAAGACATCCCAATTTCTCTCGTAAGATTCAAAACCTTTATTTCTGTGGTGGAAGTGTTCATCCAGGTGGTGGAATTCCGTTATGTTTGCTGTCTGGTAAAATAGTTTCAGAATTAGTAAAGAAAGATTTTACATGAGTATAAAAATACAAGCAGATAGAAAATTACTGATTTCGATCGTTGTCATTTGGTTATTTAATATTTCCGGGATTATTGGAATTCTTATTGGATATGAAGCTTGGTTTATTCCTTTAACCCCATTAAACCTGCTAATATATTTAGGATTAATTCTTTGGAACGCTACAAGATTTAATACTCTAATACTTGCTTTAGTCATTCCTTTTGCAATAGGAATGTTTACTGAATATTTGGGAGTTAATTATGGGTTGATTTTTGGAACATATCAGTATGGAGAAAACTTAGGATATAAAATAGAAGGAGTACCTTTAATGATTGGCGTTAATTGGGCTACGCTCGTGTATTGTACCGCTGCAATTGCAAAGAGAATACATCATAATCTCGCAATCTCATCCCTGATTGGAGCCACATTAATGGTCTTGTCAGATCTGATTATAGAAGTATCTGCTCCAAGATTTGATTTTTGGGAATTTAGTAATGGTATTGTTCCCTTACAAAATTATATAGGATGGTTTGGCACCGCTTTTATTGCACATCTTTTATTTCAAAAGGTATGTAAAACATTAGATTTTACGTTATCCATTCATATTTATATGGCTATATGTGTTTTCTTTAGTACTTTCTTATTTTTCTAATATTGTTGAATTAATAGCTATGCAAAAATACGACTACATCATTACGGGAACCGGAGCTTCTGGTTTGATGCTTGCATATCGTATGATAATGGATTCGTTTTTTGATCAAAAGACAATTTTATTAGTTGACAAAGAAATAAAAAATAAACAAGATCGAAACTGGTGTTTCTGGGAAAAAGAAATTGGGGTGTTTGATCAGATCTTGCATAAAAAATGGGATCATATCTTTTTTGGTAGTGATAGATTTTCTAACCAAATACACATTGCTCCATATCAATATAAATTGATTAAAAGCATTGATTTTTATGAGTTTGTTTTACAAAAATTAATAGAAAACTCGAATATTAAGATTGTTAACGAACAAGTAGTTAATATTATTGATAATGATACACAGGCGCGTGTTGAAACAGATCAGAGTGTATATATAGGGAATACCGTCTTTAATAGTATTTTATTTTCTTCAGCATATAAAAATCAAAATACTTATCCTTTATTGAATCAACATTTTGTTGGTTGGTTTATAGAAACAGAAATACCTGTTTTTGATGACAAAACGGCAACGTTTATGGATTTTACAGTAGATCAAAAAGGAAACACGAGATTCATGTATGTGTTGCCAGTTTCTGAAACAGAGGCGTTATTTGAGTATACGTTATTTTCTGAGGATGTATTAACAATACCAGCATACGAATCTGAAATTATTAAGTACTTACAAGATAAAGGAATTAGAAAATATACGATTACAGAAAAAGAGAAAGGATGTATCCCGATGACTTGCTATGAATTTAGAAATCAGAACTCTAAAAATGTCTTGCATATAGGGACTGCTGGCGGATGGACAAAACCAAGTACAGGCTATACATTTCATAATGCATATAAAAAAGTAAACGCTTTACTTCCTTTTTTAAAGAAAAATAATGACATGTCGGGGTTTGAAAGAAGAACTAAATTTTGGTATTATGATCTATTGTTTCTGGATGTCTTATATAGCAAAAATGAAAATGGAGCAGCACTGTTTTCTAGATTATTCAGAAAAAATAAAACAACAAAAATCCTAAAATTTTTAGATGAGGAGACTACTTTTTTAGAAGATTTAAAAATTATGGCTACTATGCCAGCAGGTACATTTCTGTGGATGATTTTAAAGCGAATTTTTTCACGTAGTTCCTAGCGTATAAAGAAATCTTACAATGACCGATGTTAGTAGAAAACAAAGTTTCCTTACTATATGTAAAGTAAAACCAGAACGAATTTTTCTAATGGATGCTTTAGGTGCATTACTAACCTCCTTTTTTTTATGTTGTATCCTCGCTCAATTAGAATCATATTTTGGAGTTCCAATTCAAGTGATATATGTTTTATCCGGAATTGCAGGTTGCTTATTTGTATATTCAATAATTGGCTACCTGTTTAGTAAGACACGCTGGAAATCTTTTTTGATTATTCTTATAATATGTAATATAAGCCATTTAGTAGTTTCTTTGGCAATGATAGTCCTGCATTCTGAAAAGCTCACAGCGCCAGGATATACTTATTTTATTTTAGAATGTATCGTGATTATTATTGTTGTAGCAATAGAGTGTAAACTATTAGTGTCTCAAAAATAATCGATTACGCAAAGATGATTCATTAAAGTTACTGGTAATCAACCCAGTCCTCGTTCTTTTTGAATTTCTTCATATGCTTTTTGAACCTCTTTAAATTTAGCTTCTGCACCTTTGATGTGCACTTCATCCATATGTTGAACCTTATCAGGATGGTACTTTTTTGCCATTGTACGATATGCTTTTTTTAATTCGGCATCGGTAGCAGTTTTTTCTATTTCCAGAATTTTATATGCATGACCAGCGGTTTTAAAAAACATAGCTTTAATACTTTCAAAATCACTAAAATTAAGACGTAAAAAACCAGCAATCTTCTGTATTTCTCTTGCTTCAGATTCACTGACACTGCCATCTGCATTTGCAATTCCAAACAGGAAATGAAGAATTTGCAATCTTGCGGCATACCGAGTGCGTTGTGCCAGAAACATACAGATTCGTTGCGCTGAGATCTCTCTGTTTTTTATAACTTCATTAAAAGTACGAAAAGTGGCATTAGCACGTTCTTTTCCATATGCGCTAACAAAATACTGACGTACATAATCTAATTCTGTTTGATTTACCTGACCGTCCGCTTTGATAACGATAGAGGAAAGTGAAAGTAAATTTAGTTCAAAATCACCAGGTGTTACTCGTGCTTCCTGCTCAAAAATCTTTTTGAAACCACCTGTATTTTTGAAGGTTAAGTTATCTATAAAACTGCCTATGATGAATCCTACAATTGCTCCAGAAAATCTAAAAAAAACAAAACCAAATATAGCTGCAACCCATTTAATCATTCCATAATATTTTGTAAGCTGTAAAGATAACCGAATTATCCAAGGATATATCTTGGCAACCTAAGATGTAAATGATTATTAGTGTAAAAACAGGTTTTGTTACTAAAAAAGACTTTTGATCCATGTAATTCTTTCCACTTAATTAAAAAAGAAATGTAAAATCGTTCCATCATATGAGTTTTATACAAGTCTCTAAAAACTAATTTTTTATAGAAAGAATATCATCAATTTTATGAGGGAATGGTAAGCTAGTCGCAATTTTTACGACGACTTGACAGATAAAGCTATATGGTACATTATTTGTACCTTTGTTTAAAATTTAAAATAAAAAAGTAAAAAAATATGTATCCAGCAGATTTAGTGAAACCAATGCGTGAAGATCTTACTAATATAGGTTTTCAAGAATTACAATCAGCCGAAGCTGTAGAGACTGCTATAGCAAAAGAAGGGACTACTCTGGTAGTCGTAAACTCTGTATGTGGTTGTGCAGCGGCAAATGCGAGACCAGGAGCCAAAGCATCTTTAGAAAATAATAAAAAACCTGATAATTTAGTAACAGTTTTTGCAGGAGTAGATAAAGAAGCAACCGATAAAGCAAGAGGGTTTATGATCCCTTTTCCTCCATCTTCGCCATCAATGGCATTGTTTAAGAATGGAGAATTAGTACATATGTTAGAACGTCATCATATAGAAGGAAGACCAGCAGACATGATTGCAGAGAATCTTAAAGATGCCTATAATCAGCATTGCTAGTATTCTGCAATGATTATGAAATTATATAACAAAACCGTTTACTTTTGTAGACGGTTTTTGTAGTTTTTAAATCAATCCTTACTTTCATTTACAGGAAATTTTTAAGCCATATAATTTAGTTAACCAAACTATTGGCTAACTAAAAATAATGTTAGAACTTGCAGTACTATAACACAAGTCAAATTTAATAATAGGTATAATAGTTCATGGAGGCAATAAAAAGGATCATTTCGTATCCGCTTTCAGTAGTCTTCTATTTATTTTTTGGATCAACATTAGTAGTATTTCATCCGCTACAATGGTTAGGAGTAACAGTAGGAGGAGCAAAATGGCATCGTGGCGTCATAAATTTGATGAATTTATGTTTGTTAAGGTGTTTACATGTGTTAGGGACCAGGATTCGTTTTACAAACACGTATCAATTGCCCAAAGATCGCTGTTTAATATTGGTTGCTAATCATCAAAGCATGTTTGATGTACCTTTGATATCTTGGTATTTGCATAAACATAAACCTAAGTTTATTTCTAAAATAGAATTAGGAAAAGGGATTCCGAGTATTTCTTTTAATCTGAGACATGGAGAGCATGTTTTGATCGATAGAAAAAATCCAAAACAAGCGATACCGGCGTTATCAAAATTTGGGAAACATATAGCAGTAAATGGATATGCAGCTGTTATTTTTCCAGAAGGCACAAGAAGTAAAGACGGTAGACCTAAAGAGTTTGCCCATACTGGATTAAAATTATTGTTTAAAAATGCTCCAGAGGCACTATTAGTGCCTTTGACAATTAATAATAGTTGGAAATTAGTGCGATTTGGTAACTTTCCTATGGGTGTAGGTATACAACTTACCTTAGAAGTACAAAAACCAATGGAAATAAAAGACTATGATACTAACGAATTATTAGAAACGTTAGAAAACAGAGTGATTTCCGCAATAAAAATATAAATCTCAAAGCTATGGCAATAGATAATATACGATTAGAGGTAATGCAATTGTTAGAAAAGAAAATAGGGTCTTTTATAGATAAATTTTTGATTCCAATTGATGACGTATGGCAACCCACTGATTTCTTGCCGGATTCTCAAAACGAAGACACCTTTTTTGATGAGGTAAAAGAATTAAGAGAACTAGCAAAAGAACTCCCATATGATTTTTGGGTAGTATTAGTAGGAGATACTATTACAGAAGAGGCATTACCAACCTATGAATCCTGGTTGATGGATGTAGAAGGTGTAAACCAGCATGAAGATGGCAAAGGAAACGGATGGTCAAGATGGGTGCGATACTGGACAAGTGAAGAAAATCGTCATGGAGATACACTTAATAAGTACTTATACCTATCCGGTCGGGTGAATATGATTGAAGTAGAGCGAACAACACAGCATTTAATCAATGATGGTTTTGATATAGGAACCGATAGAGACCCATATAAGAACTTTGTCTATACTAGTTTTCAGGAACTAGCAACTAATGTATCTCATAGCCGTGTTGCAAAATTAGCAAGAGGATATTCTAATAAATCACTGGCTAAAATGTGTAAAATTATTGCCGGTGATGAGATGAGACATTACAATGCTTATAGTGAATTTGTGAAAAATATTTTTGAGGTGGATCCCAGTCAGATGATGGTCGCATTTAGTGATATGATGAAATATAAAATCATTATGCCAGCTTCTTATCTTAGAGAATCAGGTAATGGAATAGGGACTGCTTTTGAGGAGTTTTCTAACGCTGCACAACGTCTGGGAGTATATACATCACAGGATTATATAGATATTTTACAACGTCTGATAGATAAGTGGGAAATTGATAAAATTGTCAATCTTACTGATGAAGCAGAAAAAGCAAGAGATTACCTAATGAGATTACCTGCAAGAATGCAAAGAATAAGTGAAAGATTAGTTATCCCTGATGAAATTTTTCATTTTAAATGGGTACAACCGGCATTAATTAAGTAATGAGGTGACTGAGAATCAAATTATAGAAAACACTATTGTTTTTGTTAAAGATACGCTACAGGGAGCAGAAGGAGGACATGATTGGTTTCATACACATAGAGTATTAAACAATGCTCAACTCATTGCTCAAGGAGAAAATGTGAACCATTTGATTGTTTCTTTAGGCGCCCTACTTCATGATATTGCAGATTCTAAGTTTCACAATGGAGACGAAACTATAGGGCCAACGGTGGCAACAAAGTTTCTGGAAACGCTAAACGTTCAGGAAATAGTTATCGATCACGTAATTAAAATTATTGAGAATATTTCTTTTAAAGGAGGAAATCAAGCTCAGAAATTTAAATCATTAGAACTCGATGTAGTACAAGATGCGGATCGTCTTGATGCCATAGGAGCAATAGGAATAGCCAGATGTTTTAATTATGGAGGTTTTAAGAATAGAGCCTTGTATAATCCGGAAATCAAGCCTAATCTTACAATGACTAAAGAAGAATATAAGTCTTCAACAGCTCCGACGATTAATCATTTCTATGAAAAATTGTTACTTCTTAAGGATAGAATGAATACTTCGACTGGTAAAAAAATAGCCGAAGAACGCCACCAATATATGGAGCGTTTTCTGGAGCAGTTTTATCAGGAGTGGGAAGGGATATCCTAAACAATTCTAACTGTATTCTGATAACAGGTATATTGCATTTTATATATCTTAAGATTGAATAGAATTTGCATAACACCGTCTATGGAGGTTGATCATAACTAATATGTATATATGCCTGTTTTTTGAAGTGTGGTTACATATCAAAACTACTGTAAACCGGGTATATAAATTTCACTGAAATCCGTCTTTTAATAACTACAGTTTTTTCTGAAATTTATCTCTTAAAAGTCTAGGTTTAGTAAGTATTTACTACTTTTTAATGTATAACTAAAACCAGTTCTGTTTTTGTTTTAGGCTTGCATATTTTGAATAATTTTTGCTGGTTCAAGTTATAAATTGAAAACATAGCCTTAGCTATGGTTTAATTTTAAAATTTTAAAATGGTAGAAATAGCATTAAAAGTATTAAATTAATAGTAGTACGAGTATCATTAAGGTGATTACACTAAAGATTCAAGAAAGCAAGAAAGGATATTAAATTTAAAAACGGGAAATGAAAGCAGAACAAATAACACTATATTTTAAACAAGGAGGTAGTGATAAAGTATATAAGGCTCATTTAGAAGAGAAGGATGGCATGTATATCGTAAATTTTGCTTACGGTAGACGAGGCGCAACACTTAAAACCGGAACAAAAACACAATCGGGAGTAGTCTACGAAAAAGCGAAGAAAATCTATGATAAGCTGGTTAATGATAAATCGGCAAAAGGCTACGTGCCAGATGAGAATAGTACAAAATACGTATATGCCGAAGACCAAGTACATAGCGGTATTTATTGTCAACTTCTAAATCCTGTTGACAAATCTTATATACAAGGATGTATTACAGAAGATAGCTGGTGGGCACAGGAAAAAAAGGATGGAAGAAGGATGCTAATCAGAAAAACAAAAGAAATTACAGCGATTAACAGACGTGGTCTTACGATTGGAGCTCCAGAATCTATTTTGAATGCAGCCAAGTTAATAGAACAACAATTCATCGTGGATGGAGAAGCTGTAGGAGAGATACTTTACGTATTTGACCTCTTATTCTGGAATGGTGAGGATATTAGAGAGAGATCGTATAAAGAACGATTGAACCTTTTATTAGCTGTAGGTTTTCGTGATGCTATTAAAGTGATCAAAACGACAAAGAATTCTAAAGAAAAGGAGGAGTTATATCAACAATTAATGAAAACAGACTCAGAAGGAGTGGTTTTTAAAAAGCATAGAGCTGTTTATACAGCAGGTAGACCTAATAGTGGAGGAACTCAAATTAAATTTAAATTTTACGATACTGCATCAGTGATCGTTTCTAAGGTAAATGATAAAAGAAGTGTTGCTATGATCGTATATGATGGCAGTAAGGAGATAGCGATTGGAAACGTAACGATTTCTAGTAATAAAGAAATTCCGGAAACTGGCGCTATTATAGAGGTACGATATTTATACGCATATAAAGGAGGTAGCTTATATCAACCTACTTTTTTACATTTACGAACAGATATAGAAAAGAAAGAATGTACTATTGATCAATTAAAATATAAGAATATATCACAATAGCAGTTGGTTACAACTAAAAAAGTTTTAATTGCCCGCTTTTAAAATCCTCGTGTATATCGCAATTAAGATGAATTTTATATTTTTCAGGTAGGTATTTTTTACGGGCAATCGCAAATTGTTGGTGTATTTGATCTGCTATATTTCCAGTACCTTTCATTCTTCTACCATATACACTGTCGTTAAGTTTTCCGTCGTGACATTCCATAATTTGATGCAGGATTTTATCCTTGCGATCTGGTAAGGTGTTTTCTAACCATTTAGTAAAAATTTGACCAATAGCACCGTTTAAACGTACTACAGTATATCCAACACTTTTTGCGCCTATCTCGGAAATTGCTTTGACAAGAGGTAGGATTTCGTGACTGTTGATTGATGGAATTATGGGCGCCATCATTACATTTGTAGGAATTCCTGCCATATTTAGTTTTTCTAATGTTTCCAGCCGTTTTTTAATACTTGCTGTTCTGGGCTCCAGAATTCTTCTAGTTTCTTCATCCAGCGTGGTAATAGATAAAAAAACAGATACAAGATTTTCTTTTGCCAATTGGGATAAAATGTCAATATCCCTAAGTATTAAGGCATTTTTGGTGATCAAGCCAACTGGATGACGATATTTTAGGAAAATTTCTAGCAACTGTCTGGTGATGCGTAATTTTTTTTCGATAGGTTGATAGCAATCTGTATTTCCTGAAAGAGCTATTGGATATGCTTTCCAATGTTTACTTCTTAGTTTTTTCTCTAATAACTCCGGAGCATTCTTTTTTACTAAAATTTTACTTTCAAAATCTAATCCTGCACCATATCCCCAATACTCGTGAGAGTTCCGAGCATAACAATACACACATCCATGCTCACACCCCTGATACGGGTTTAAAGAAAAGGACATTCCTACATCTGGGCTGGTTACCTTATTAATAATTGTTTTAGGAAATGTTTCTATAAAATTGGTTGGGTGAGTAATGGTTTCTCTTTCTTTTTGTAAATAATTCAAAAAATCGTCTCTGATCTCGTGTTGGTTTTCAGAGAATCGATTATGTATTTTCCCCTGAGCGCCTCTACCTTTTATTGATTTAATAGGTTCCATAAGTTACATCTTTACGGTTTAAAAGTAAAACTTTTATTGGAATATTTCCAATAAAAAGTGGAATATTTCCAAATAAAGAAAGTAATTTTGTAATAGGTTAGTAAATCATAAAAAATAGTGAATGATGAAAGAAAAAAGGTATGAATATGATGTTGCGCTATCCTTTGCAGGAGAAAATAGAGCGTATGTAGAGAAGGTTGCGGATAGCTTACAAGATAAAGGGATCAATGTGTTTTATGATCTTTTTGAAGAGGCTAATTTGTGGGGAAAAAATTTATATGATTATTTGTCAGAGATTTATCAGAGTAAAGCAAGATATACTGTATTATTTATATCAAGTTTTTATAATAAAAAATTATGGACAAATCATGAGAGAGTTTCGATGCAGGCAAGGGCATTCCAGGAAAGTAGTGAGTATATTTTACCTGCTAGATTTGATGACACTGAAATTCCGGGAATTTTGAAAACTATCGGGTACATAAGTCTTAAAAACAGAACACCCGAAGAATTAGCCATATTGATCGAAAATAAACTAAAAAAAGATCAAACTCTTTTCAAGAACGGATGGTCGAAACTCTCTACTATGATGAATGCTAAACCGTTTATTTTTACTATAAAAATAGTGAACGAAAACAATGAATTGGTGAAACATGCAAAAGTGGTGCTCATAGCTAATAATTCGACATATCTGGAGGGTTTTTCTGATGAAGATGGTTTAGCTCATTTTGTGATTAGAACTAGAAAACTATATACTGTTTTAATTGCGCACGAGCGTTATCCAGCAGTTATTTTTAAAAAAATGAATCCTAAAGAGGATATCGAAGTAAATATTGAAAAAACAAATGATGCAGGTTCTGTCATAATTAATACATCAGGACAAATACCCGGTCTTTCTGGAAAAATAGAACCTGTTTTGAAACCTGGTAATCGCTTTTCACTACTGGCCGATAATATAGCTATAGAAGGAGGAGTAGATCAACCCTATGATTTTGAGTTAAATAAATCAATATCCTTAGAAGATAATGGAGGAAATATAATACATTTAACCATGCGGTTTTTTCAGGGAAGAATTGCATTAATAGATTTTCACAAACTCAAATGATACTGTATGAGACTTATACTTATTTTTTTATCCTGTTTATATTTGATCGGATGTAAAAAAGCATCAAAGGAAGTAACAGAAGCCCATTTATCAGAACCGATAGCAGAAGAGTCACTAGAATCTTCAGAAAAGTTTGGGATCGTTATACATGGAGGAGCTGGTACAATTCTTAAAGAAAATATGACACCAGAAAAAGAAGCTTCTTATAAGGCTAAACTGGAAGAAGCTATTAGAGTGGGCCATACCATTTTAGATAATGGAGGAACCAGTATGGATGCAGTGCAGAAAACGATTAATATATTAGAAGATTCTCCATTGTTTAATGCAGGAAAAGGAGCTGTTTTTACTAATGATGGTACTAATGAACTGGACGCTTCTATTATGGATGGAAGCAATCTGGATGCTGGAGCTATTGCTGGTGTAACGACAGTAAAAAATCCAATTAATCTGGCGAGAGAAGTAATGATCAATTCTCCGCACGTAATGCTTTCTGGGGCTGGTGCTGAGCAATTTGCCAAAGAAAGAAAGTTAGAGATGGTAGATCCTGGCTATTTCTTCACTGAAGCACGCATAAAATCATTAGAGCGTGTAAAGCAAAAAGAAAAAGACAATAAAGCTACTAAAAAAACTGGCTTTTATGATCCGGCAATTAAAGATTCTAAATTCGGAACTGTTGGCTGTGTAGCATTAGATAAGCAAGGAAATTTGGCTGCTGGAACTTCTACAGGAGGAATGACTAATAAAAAGTGGAATCGAATAGGAGATGCTCCAATCATTGGAGCAGGAACCTATGCAAATAATCTTACTTGTGCCGTATCGAGCACTGGTTGGGGAGAATATTTTATAAGAGCAATGGTTGCATATGATATTTCTGCACTGATGGAGTATAAAGGATTATCGCTTCAAGAGGCTGCTACATTAGTCATACAGAAAAAAGTCCCTGACTTGGGAGGTGATGGAGGTATTATCGCAATTGACAAAAATGGTAATATAGCGATGGAATTTAATACAGCTGGAATGTACAGAGCAACCATGAATGCAGAAGGAGAATTGACTGTTGGGATTTATGGTGAATAGTAAAAGTTAAGGTAGTACGCATAAGATAAAAATTCAAATCTTAGCTAGATAGTATATTTGAAATGTATAAATCAAGAGGTACGCTCCAGATCCGTAATTAATAATGGGTTATCTTCTTTTAGTTCGCTAATTAATTTAGCTACTTCCTCAGTTTTTGGGTTGGCAAGTAATCTTTGCAATTCTTTTTCAGTAATACCTACTAACTGCAGAAAAGTAACTTCTCCATGTGGGGTTTGAATTTTACCTAGTTCTGGGTCTATGGCAAATACAAAACCCACGAGTTGTGTATTTGTATCGAGACGAATCGGTCCATTAGCAGGTATAAAGTGATTTTCTTCAAACCATTTTCCTGAATTAAATACATATCTGGCTAAATTGTTCAGCACATTAATTACCCAAAGAGGATTTTCAGTGTCTTCTAAGAATGGTTTTAAACGAAAAGTAAATTCAAATCCCCATTTACTAAAATCACCCCCTGCTTTTTCTTCATGATAATATAATTCTGACATACCATAACTAACAAGATGTCTGTGAAATTCTTGATGATGACTATCGTAAATGCTTGTGCCATCTATAGGGTCTTCACCTCCTATCATATATTTTAATATGCTGGCGTGATGTCTGGGTTCTGCGTCCCCATATACTTTTTTCAGTTGCTCATCAATTGCTAACCAACCTACAGCATCATCTTCATTATACATTTTTTTATAAGATTCTAAATTCATAGCATTAGTTATTTTTCCTCTAATGTATTAAGAAGGTTTTTAATATAAAAGTCTTTTAATTAAGGATACTTACAGAGTTGCCATTAGCATTGAGTGTTTCGATGTCTAAGAGTGCTTGCGAAGATGCAGTTCCCTTTAATGCAATGTTTTTACCAGTAATAGCAGGAGTAATATTGACTATTGTAGATAGTAATGAATCTATTAATTCTGTAGCAAGTGAGCCATTATTCAGATCCATTCTTTCAAAATTTTGAATAGCCGGTAGATGAAGCGTTTGTAGCTCTATTTCTGAATACATAAAAAGTTGAGCCACATCTGATAATTTTTCTACATTGACTGATTCTAATATGGCTCCCACAATAATGAGAGTATCCACAGATTCTAAACTAGGCAAATTTATGGTAGTTATGAGGTCGCAATGGTTAACCTGAATATCCTCTGCTATATTTAGTTGAGAAAGGGATACATTTTCTAGTAATGGGTTGTTTGTAATTAGAAGATCTTTAGATACAGATTGAAGTTTAGGTAGCTCAAGCGTTTTCAATGATTCTAAATAGCTGATTTCAACTCCTAATCCTTCATTTAATACAAGTTCAGGGAAACTTAATTGTGAAACCTTAGGATTATATAGAATATGTAATGTATTAACCGATGATACCCTAGGCATCAATATGGTTTCTAATTCTTCATTGTATTCAATGTTCAAGGAGCTCAACTCAATAATGCTCGATAAAACAATATTTTTTAAATTATCATTATCATTAATCACTACAGTAGTTGCAGTACTTAGATTTGGCAAGCTGATATCGGTGAGTGATGGTAACGTTTCAATTTGGAAAGTACTTACTGTATTTAACTCATTTAGAGTAATGCTTTTTAGGTTCCCATGACCTTCAATAGTTAAATTATTGCAATGTTTTAATAATGGAGATTCAAAGCTATTTAATAAGGGATTATATTCTAGCTGAAGATTTTCAGCATAGGCAAGTTTAGGTATTTGTATTGAAGATAATAATGGATTATTTTTAATATTTATAGTATTCACAGCTTCCTCCAGGTCTGGTAGAGTAATTGATTCAAGTGCTTTATTATTTTGGATTTCTAAGCTATATATTGCTGCTACATTAGGTATTTCTACTGCGGTAAGATTTGATGTGTTTTTTACCAAAATAGCAAATGTACCATCGCCAACTGCTTTTTCAATGGTAGCTGTGGCATCCTCATTAGAAATATCACCAGTAAGAATGATATACTCTAATTGAGTTTCAATTATCGTGAATGAGTCATCGTCATTTTTGCTACAAGAGGAATTAAAAAGTAAAAAACTAATTAAAATAATGAAATAGAATAAGGGTTTCATAAATTGGAATCTATTATAATGGTTTAATTTTTTTGACATTGATTTTCGATCATAGTTTTTTATAATCCTTAAAAACAATATTTAATCTCTTATAGAAACAGTATTATCTCCATTTTCAAGTATGTCTATATATTCTTTGGTTTTTACTGATACCTCGCCAGACATTTGGATTGTAGTGTTTGTAATAGGAGGTGTAATTGCTACTAATTTTGCCATTAAGGCCTCCATATTTGCAGGAGCAAATATTAATAACCTGGAAAAATCTTCAATATTTGATAAATTAACTTCTATCAATGTTTCCTCGGCTATTAACAATATCTTTTCACTAGTTTTTAAGTTTTCGAGATTTATAGCGGTTAAGGATTGCTCATTGATTACTATTGAAGTTGTCTGCTCTAAGTTTTGTAAATCCAAAAGTGTAATGTTATTATCATAAATAGAAATATCGCCTTCTGATTTGCTGTAGCTAAAGTCAATACCGGTAGAAATCAGTGAAGATAGCTCTATGTTTTCTAAAACGTCGTTTGCATAAATGCGAAGATTTCCCTGACAATATTTTAGGTTTGAAAAACTAACACTATTTAAAACAGGCATTTCAGTAATCGAAATTCCATTGGATACACTCTGTAACTGGCTCATCGCAATAGTTTCTATAGATAAATTACGGCTAAGACTAATATCCTCTGCTTCTATAAGTTTGGGCAGAGCAATCGCAGCGATGAATGGATTACTTTCTATCGTTATAACCCCTGTGTATTGTAATTCATCTAATTCAATTGTTTCTAATTGCGCATTATTATAGACAGTAATTTCGCTCGCTACCGTTGTTAACTGTGGAAATTTAACATTCGTTAACTTGGCATTATCTTCTATTTCTAAGAAAACTAATGTGGTAATATCAGAAAAATCGAGCTTGGTGAGATTGGTCGTATTTTTTATGAGTAGTGTATGGGTGTTATCTCCTAAATTTGTATTTATTAAATTTATTGCTTCTTCATCAGACAGGTCTCCAGATATTTGTATAATTCCTAATCCGTTGTTAATAATCGTACCAGGATTCTGATCATCATCTGATCTGCATGATAAGAGTAAAATTAAGATTCCTAAAAAAGAAAGTGATATTATTTTTCTCATAGTATATTTTTTGTTGGGCCTAACAAGTAGGTATGTTTTATTTAAATGTTATAGTATTGCCATTACTCATTAATAAGTCTATTTTTTCTTGTCCTGTAATAGAAACTTCACCAGAGAGTTGAATTGTTTTATTTGTTATTGATGGAGTAATGGATACAAGTTGATTTAAAACTGAATCCATAACATCAGTACTAAAGGTAGAATCATCAAAATCTAAGGACTCAAATTCCTGAAGAGAATTAAGCTCAACAGATGAAAGTATTTTATCTGAATACGTAACAAATCTTAGACAAGAGTTTAATTTGGGTATTATAAGAGTTTCCAGATTATCATTGCCAATTGTTAAGTTTTTTGCGGTTTCTAAGTTGGGTAGGGTTATATTAGAAGGTGATACACCACCTGTAATTGTAAAATAACCATTGTAAGAGACTTCTGGCTTATCTATATTAGATACACTTGTTAAAACAGGAAAAGATACTGTCCCTAGATTTTCATTTAAACTTATACCGATACCAACATTGCAAGATACCAGTTTAGGGAAACTAATAGCTTTGAGTGTATTATTATAATTAATTTGTAGCGTTTCATCAACAACAGAAAGTGTATTCATTTCTAAAGTGGACAACTGTTCATTTATCCCTATTCTTATAAGACCTGCAGAACTCAAATTATTTGCGCTAATACTTTGTAAGCTTGCATTTACATATATGTTCAACTCATTATAAATTGATTGTAATGAAGTAAATAATATATTTTGTAAAAGAGGATTATACGATATAGTTGCTGCACCGACCTCTTCCAGTTTTGAAAAATCTATAGATTGAAGCACTTCATTATATTCAATAACACTAGTATTAGAAATTGAGGTAATATTATAAAGGTAGAGTTGTTTTAGCTTTTGGTTATTACTAACTTCAAGATTGATCAAAGAAGTAATCTCTGGGATTTCTATAGTTGTTAGATTGGTCGTATTTCTAATAATTAATGTCTGTGTATCCGAATTTAAACTTTCAGTAATTTTGATTTTTGCTTCATCATCGGTTATATCGCCTGATAAAATTAACTGTCCAACAGAAAATTTGGTTTCTGCTTTTTGATTATCATCATCATTAGAACACGATGAAACAATGAATATAACACATATTAAAAAATAGTAATAAAAATGTTTTTTTGTAATTTTTTTGTTCATATTCTAGGGTTTAATTATAAAAAAAGTCGTTGAGGATGGTTACAATCTATTTTTGATTATCGAAATAATATTCAAAAGTAAAAAATGGCAGTTCTTATTAGTCTCATCCTATCGGCTGAGACCTATTTGTTAAGTTTTTAGAGACTAAATCCAGATATACAACCGTAGATAATTTGTTTAATAAGAAAGGATTAATGAATAATAGCAATAGAATACATACAAACAACCAATATTTTATTTGTAATTTGTCTTTCTTTAATTAACTAAAAGACTATTGATCTTGAATTATAAACATCTACGATCTCTTACAAATATTTCAATACATAAAATACATTATAGTGCATTTATTTTTTTATTCCTTTTCTTCTTTAAGACACACTCACAATTTCCACCCAAGGAGATAAATTATAAGGAACTTGTTAAGCAATCTAATGGAGTTGATCAGGCATCCTTAACAGCTCAACTTCAATTAGGATATTACTTTGTATATAGAGGAAGAAATATAGATTCTACTTTATACTTTATTAAACAGATACAAAACTATCAAGCTCAACTTGATATGAAACAAAAAGCTACTTTGTTAAACCTACAAGGGAAGTATTATCTGGATAAATCAGAATTAGATAGTGCTGGGATATATTTTGATAAAAGTTTGAATATTGCAAATACCGTTCAGTATAAAGAAGTAATGTCAGATAGTCGTAATGGTAAAGCAGCTATTGCGATTTACAGTTCTAATTATGAAGAAGCGATCTCGTGGTTACTTGAAAGTATTGATATTTTAGAAGGATATGGTGACGAAATAGAAATTGCCGGATATGAATACAATATTGGAATGTTTTATGTTTTTACGAAAAACTACGAAAAGGCAAAATACTACCATTTTAAGAGTTTGAAACGATTAGAAAAAGCAAATGGAGATGTTACTCAAAGTGCTATGAGATACGGTGCTTTGTGCAATATTTATCTTAAAGAAAAAAAAGTTGATTCAGCACAATTTTGTCTTTCTAAAATCAGAAATAATGGTGACGAAAAGTACAATAATTACTTTTTTTTCAAAGGAGAAATAGCATTATCAAAAAACGAAAATCAAGAAGCAATTATAAATTTTAAAAAATCGCTGGACTTACTAGGTACTTATAGGCAAAAGGAGACAGCTATAAGGCATAATAGAATTGCATGGGCATATTTAAATTTAAAACAATCTGATGAAGCTTTACTTAGCCTAAATATAGCTGATAGTTTATTAAAAGATCATACATTTCCATCTCTAAAAAGAAAGCAAGATTCACTATACTTTGAGGTATATCAACTTCTAGGTGATTCAGAAAATTCTCTTCGATATCTCAAAAAATATCAAGAATCAGTAAATAAAAGCTTACCAATCACAAAAATACAGTCAGCCAATAATACAGAAAACAAATATCAAATTAATAAAAAAGAAAAAATAATCACTGAACAAAGTGATATTATGAATACATATCTGTCAAAAAATAAAATTTTGTATGCTGTCATTATAGTTGTTAGCATAGGATTTGGATTCCTCTTTATTAGTGCATATCAGAAAAAAAAGAAATTAAAAAAAGAAAAGAATTTTATAGAACTTCAATATCAGGAATTAAATAAATCGAATCTAGCATTGATTGAAAAACTGAAGAAGATTTCAGAAAATCTAAACTCAACTAATACACAAATTAAGTCATCCAGATATAAACGTTCTTCCCTTTCTGATCAGCAAAGAAGAGAATACATGGATTTGATTTTAAATTTTATGAATACAGAAAAACCATATCTTAATTCTGAATTAACGCAAAAGGAGCTTGCTGATCAACTTAATATCTCTACACATTATTTATCAGAGGTATTGAATAGTAATTTTGGTAAGAACTTTTACAGTTTTATCAATTTGTATAGAGTAGAAGAGGCAAAAAGAAGTTTAGAGAATGATTCAGAAAACCTTACGATGCTGGCAATTGCCTATGATGCAGGGTTTAATAGTAAAGCTTCTTTTAATCGAGTTTTTAAAGATGTAACAGGGGTTACACCTTCCTCATATAAAAATGAAAATATAGGAACGCCTGATCCATAAGTAATGATTCTCTTTTGTGAATTCAACTTGATTTTGAGGAACTTTTTATTGTAAAATATGCAGTTTTACTTTTGCGAAATTAATTCTAAGTAATCTTATTTCAAAATTAGCTCTAATTCTTAATCATGATTTGAAAAGTATATAGCTCTATGATTACTTTTCTTTATTAATGATTTCAAAATACAAGTGGGATTATATCTAGGTTAATATGTCACTAAAAAGCTCAGTTCATTTTAATAGAGGAGAGAAATTTCTCTCCTCTATTTCTTGGTTTTAGCCTATTAGGTAATCAATTACCACTGTATTGGATAATCATTATTTTGGCAAACTCCCCCTTGGTCAAAAACCATAATACATGTAAAATAAGGATCACAATCTCTTGTTGACTGGCATCTTTGATACCCTCCATTAATCGTCTTTTGTTCTGCTTTATTTAAAGCCTTTCCTAAATTTAAAATTGATTTTTTCATAATAAATGATTTATTAAAAATGATTAAATCCTTGAACATTTTAAAGACACTCAAGGAGTGTGTCTTTTCTTCGCGAGAGAATGTTTTTAATCGATAATGTTTTTTATTTGGTAAAAGAAACGTTCTATGAGTCTAAGATCTTCGGTAATGATCGCTGCAGTCCCTTTCATTTCCTGTTTAAATTCAATGTCTTTTCCGTAAGTAGTTTTTAATTTTTCAGGTAATTCAACATCTATTAAATAATTACCTTCTTCATCTGGTGTTAAAGAAATTGATTTTATAATGCCATTGAGTTCCCCAAACTCATCTGGAGGATAATTTGATAGCTTTATTTGAACTTTTTGATCAGTTTGTATTTTGCCAGAATTAGCAGTAGGTGCTTTTATTTTTCCAATAAAATTTTCACTATTTGCAGGAATTATGGTAAAGATTAAGTCATCATTTTTTACGGTTTGATTTTTATTCCAAAAAGAAAGGAAGGATACTTTTCCGTTTATGGAACTGGTTAAGGCGTAGGCCTTCTCCCAATCTTTTATCGATTTTTTTAGATATAAGAAAGATTGAATGGCTTTTTTTTGGAGTCTTATATCGTCTTGTGTTTTTTTGATCGAAGTTTCTTCCAGGTTTTTATTAGAGTTAGTTATCAATTCCCGAATTTGAGAAATAGAATTTTCAATGCTTTGATAGGATCTTTCTGCCTGTAAAAATTCAATCTCTTTTTGTCCTTTTTCTTTAGCAGAAATGACACCTTTTTCAAACATTAGCCTATTTCTTTCTAAGTCTTTTTTATTAAAATCTAATTCTTTTTTATTGAGCTTTTTTTGGGAAAATAAAATTTGTAAACGCCTTTTTGCTTCAATGACAGACATTTTATTGGCAAGAGACTCTGATTTATAAGGGGTCAATTTTTTGTTAAGCACATACTCCGAATAATCATTTTCAAACTGAGAAAAACTTGTAGTGATATCTCCTAATAATAAAGGAGGAAGCTCATCTATTGGAAAAGAGAAATTGGTCATATTAAAAGGAATAGTATCTACCACGCTTTTTAGTAATAAAACATCTTTATAAGAAGCACTGTTTTCTATAACAGCTAATACTTCTTTGTCGGTAACCTGTTGCCCATCATTCGTTAGGAATACTTCAAACTGTCCAGAAGATTTTGCGTATATTTTTTCAGGAGGAAAAGAGGTGGTTACCATTATTTCAGTAGCAATAACATCAGGATATTTTATAAACCAACTGATGAAAAGTAACATTAAAATAAGGGCAAAAATTAAAGTATTGCCATAGCGAATCATCCAATTAGGTACTTTAGTAAGTATTTCTTGTACTTCTTCGCTTCTAATTTCTATATCTTGAGGTGTTTGTGGCATTTTAATGACTAGTGTAATAAATATGATATAAGCTACAGAGGGAGATGTAAAGTCCCTCTGTACTATTTTTAGACTTTAAAATTAGTTTTCAGACTTAAAAGGGAACAAAACCACCATTTCCATCACAAGCAGCTAATCCCGCTTCAGTAGAGAAACAACGAGTACCTCTTTCGGCAGTCCTACATCGAATTTCACAAGAAAGACTAGTAAAATTAAAACCTCCGTTAATTGATTTTTGTTCAGCTTTATTTAAAGCTTTACCTAAGTTTAAAATTGATTTTTTCATAATTATATTTTTATAATTTAATTATTATTTATTTTCTAAAAGTTTGCTAAAAACTATTCGAAGTTTTTATTATCTACCAAAGCATTCAAAGTCAACCATTACTCTTGATTGGCAACTAGATGGTAAGGCACGATAGTCACTACACGTACCACAATGAGTAGCGGGTCCAGAGTTTGTAGTATCCGCATAATAACAGCCAAATGGTGGGCAAGCAAAATCACCTCCATTAATTGATTTTTGTTCAGCTTTATTCAAAGCTTTACCCAAGTTCAAAATTGATTTTTTCATATTATTTATATTAAAAAAATTATAAACTCCTTGAACAGTTTACAGACACTCAAGGTTTGTGTCTATTCTTCGCGAAAAATATTGTTAGGGTTAGTTTCGACTGAATTCAACTCCCTGTTTTTTTATTTGCCTAAGTCTAGTTGGTTCTTAACTAGATGATAATAGCTTCCTTTTAATTGTATAAGTTCTTGATGATTTCCTTTTTCTACTATTTTGCCTTTGTCTAAGACTACTATTTGGTGGGCATTTTTTACCGTACTTAATCTGTGAGCGATAACGACAGCTGTTTTATCAGAGAAAAACTCATTAAGTTTGCCCATAATCGTTTTTTCATTATGAGCGTCTAAAGCAGAGGTGGCTTCATCAAAAAACAGGAATTTAGGGTCTTTATAAACAGCACGTGCAATAAGTAAACGTTGTTTTTGCCCTGTGCTTAATCCATTACCTTCACTACCAATTTTGGTGTTATAACCTAAAGGTAAGTTTTCTATGTAGTCTGAAATGTTGGCTACATTAATAGCATGCATAAGTTTTTCTTTGTCTACATAATCTTCACCCACTGCTATATTTTTAGCTATAGTATCATTAAAAATATACCCTTCTTGCATCACCACACCACAATTTTTTCTCCACTCTTTTTGAGAAATATTGGTAAAATTGAAATTACCTATAATGATATCTCCTTTTTCTACTTGATAAAAGCCTAATAATAGTTTCATTAAGGTAGTTTTTCCGCTACCACTTGCACCAACAATAGCCGTGGTTTTATTTGGTGGAATCTCTAAGGTTAAATCTTTTATAACAGATTCTAAACCTCCGGTATATCTAAAAGAAATATTGTTTAGTTTTACGGCAGTATCAGTAGGGATATCTACTATTTTTTCATCTTCTGGGTTTTCTTCATTTTCCATACTATGTATTTCTCCTAATCTGTCTAGAGAGATTTGAGCATCTTGCACATCTCTCATAAAATTGATAAGTTGAGAAACAGGACCATTTAATTGCCCAACGATATAACTAATAGCCATCATCATTCCTAATGTGATATCTCCATCAATTACTAGTTTTGCAGAAAGTACGGTAACGAACATATTTTTAAGTTCATTAATTAAATTAGAACCTACAGTTTGTGTTTGTTCTAGTGCCAGATTTTTGCTAGCTACTTTAAATAAACGTGCTTGTACATATTCCCAATTCCAACGCATCCTTCTTTCTGCGTTATGCAATTTTATTTCTTGCATTCCATTGATCAGTTCAATTACCTTGCTTTGTTCTTGACTTACTTCTGAGAAACGTTTATAATCCAGCTCTTTTCTTTTTTTGAAGAAGAATAATATCCAAGTAAAATATAAAATACTTCCGATCACAAACACTCCAAAAATTTGCAAACTATAATAGCCTAAAACCAAACTGAAAATAATAAGATTTATAAATGAAAATAGTACGTTTAAAGAAGAGGTTGTTAAAATCCTTTCTATTCTTTTATGATCGTTAATCCTTTGTAACAGATCACCTGTCATCCGTACATCAAAATAAGAAATGGGTAATTTCATTAGTTTGATAAAGAAATCAGAAAGTAAAGAAATATTTATCCGTGTACTTAGATGAAGAAGTATCCAACTCCTTATGATTTCTAGTGAAGCTTTTCCTAGGAACAAAAAAAGCTGAGCAAAAAGAATAAGATATACAAAATTAAGATCTTGATTTTTAATACCAACATCTACGATACTTTGTGTTAAAAATGGTAAAATAAGTTGTAATAAACTACCTGCTAACAGTCCAATAATTAACTGAACAATGAATTTTTTATACTTAAAAAGGTATTTAAAGATAAAAGAGAAACCAAATTTTTCATCTTCTTCGAATTCTTCTTGATAAAATTTAGGAGTAGGATCAATGAGTAAAGCAATACCTTCTTCTGTATTTTCATTAGCATTATTACCTATCCAATGTTTTATGAATTCTTTTTTGGTCAATGTTATAAGTCCGTGAGCAGGATCGGAAATATAAATGGTATCATTTTTTATTTTATACAATACCACATAGTGGTTTTTGTTCCAATGTAAAATACAGGGGAGTGGTGCTTCTAATAATTTAGAATAAGACAATTGTATGCCCAAAGACTTAAAACCTACAGATTCTACAGCATCACTTAAGCCTAATAAACTACTGCCTTCTCGAGTGGTTTCACTGAGGCTACGTAACTGTTGGGTATTCATTGTTTTACCATAGTGTTTAGCTATGATTTTTATACAAGTAGGACCACAGTCTTTTGCTTCTGTTTGTTTATAGTTTGGAAATTTTTTCAAAGAATACAGTAATTATTTTTGCTTAAAGTTTGTATTTAAAAGAACCATGATTTTTTAGAACTTTAAAAAATCATGGTATTTTAATAAAAATTACTTATTGTAATTAATAAGGTGAATACACTTTATTGAAGCATAGCTCACTAAAAAGTATAATTCGTTTTTCAGTATTAAAATTTTTTTAAAAAAGGTGTATTTGTAATTAAAATTAATCACAGTATCCACCGTAAGAGCATGACCATTCGTAGGTTTCTGGATTTAAACATGCTACTTCAGGGTAATTACATACAGGGGCTCTTCCTCCATTAATAAATTTTTGTTCAGCTCTGTTTAGAGCTTTTCCTAAACCTAAAATTTGTTGTTTCATAATTGAAATTTTTAAAGTGTTTATTAATAGTGAACATTTATAGACACTCACTAAGTATGTCTACTCTTCGCGAAAAATATTTTGAAAAAATAAAAACCTTTTAAGCTTGTACCTCTTGTAATTCTAAGGCTTGATATGACTCTTCTAAATCTTCTATAAAAAACAATAAATCTTCTCTTTTATATTCTTTTGGGAAAGATTGACCATTGATTAAAATTTCAGGTGTGAAATTGATAGCATTAGCAGTACACCAATCTTTTTCAATTTGAATAGTTTCTAGGTATGACTGATCTAATGATTTGCCCCATTTAGAAATCCATTTTTCATAGCTCATGCCGCTATAAATTTCGTCCATAGCTTTTTTACATACTTGTTCACCTTTTTTGTTAAAGATTGCAAGAAGTCTAGTAGCTACAATAGCTCCGTTCGTTTCTGGATTATTTGTATCAACATTAAATCGAGGGATTATTTTTATAGAATTACCGTGCTTTTCAAGTATTCGATTCATTAAATGATGCACAGGCTTACAATGACCACAAAAAGGATTGGTAATCATTATAAGCTCAAGAGTAGTATTTTGACAACCAAAACTAATTTCTTTAGTTGCTTTAATTCTTGTGTCTATTTTGGGTGATTTTGAAAGTAAACTATGAAATAAGTTGAAATTTCTTTTAAATTTCACAAACTCAATTTTTTCTTTTTGTAGGTTAAGTACATTTTCTGCTAGAGGTTTCATAAAACTCCAAGCCAAGTAAATGGTAACAAAACTAATTATAGTAATAAGTATATCATTTCTATTCAATAGAAAAGGGTGATTATCAAAATGGAAATAAGAGATTAGGGCTTGTATCCATAAAATACCAACAATAGTTAAGCATAAACTGCACCAAGATTTTACTGTTTTATATTGATAGTATATTGAGTATAGCGTGATTGGAAGCGCTAAAAAACTTATGGTATATATAAGAGTTAACTCGTTAGAAAGCAAAGAAGCTAAAAGTAAGCTAGAAAAGTAGATGATACTGATGTCACTTAACTTATGATTTTTAATAATTTCAGCCCCTTTAGATGTCAGTACAGCGTTACAATCTTTTTTTTCACTTTGACCAGAGCAAAAGGCATTACCGATAAAAGAATTTTCTCCAAATTCTTGTTTTAAAATACTGTAACTAGTTATAATGCCCAGTACTGTAAAAAGTATGAAAGGAAAACCGCTGAGTTGGATATTCTTATCAATAAATAGGAAACCAATGGCAAAAATTAGAATAGAAAATAAAAGTATTCTTTTTAAGATGCTCTTACGTGGTGAATATTTTTCGTTTTCATCTTTTTCTACTGCGACAATAATTCCTGTGAATTTTAGTAAAAACTCCTCGATCGAAATAGTTTCCTCTTTTTTTATTCCTGAAAATATTTTGTACTCATTTTTACTCTTACTTATGGTGACTAAATCATTACCTCTGTCAGTATGTATTTGAGCAATAAAAATATTAGGTAACTGAGCTAAAGTGTCTATGTCAACAGGAACTTTAGCAGCTACATTTTCAATATTAAAATGATCCAATACGCCTGTTATAGCATGTAAGCTTGGGTATGATGGATGACTTTTTATTTGAAAAGTTAATTCCTTTTTATCATATGCGATCTGGTTTTTGGATAACAACTTTTCTACTAAGAGTATCTGATTTTCAGTATTAGAACTGCCAGCCTTATAAGATTGTGTGGTATTTTGTTTATTTGAGTTTGTGAAAAAATTAAAAGTCATTTTTATTTACAATATTTAGTTGCCTTATTACTGTGCATAGAAATTCTCAGGAATAAATCAACATATTAATAAATTGGTAAAAGGAAATTCGCATAACTACAGGCTATAAACTTTTCCCTTTTATGGTTAAGATTACTTATTTAATTCCTCGAAAGGGTACCATTCTATTTGTCTTGAGTGATTGATTTGATAATTTTTATTTCTTGATTTATGTTGTTAAATAGTGGATTCTATGATTAATGTTTTGGCAAATAAAAATGTTACATTGGTAATTAGAAATTAACAATATATTAGTATAAATGATTCTTTAAATATATCTGGAAAGTAATCACTAATAGCTATCTATTCTATAGGAGAAGGCAAAGTTGTTTTCTGCATTTATTACAAAATGGAAGAAAGCGGTTACGAAGGTATAGGTCTATTTGATCAGTAGGTAAGAGTTATAAGTGATAATAGTATTTTAAGAAAGATCTACAAAAGAGAAAGCAAAACATAAATAAACAATTATTGATCACTTTTTAGTCAATCCTCTGCGAATATATATATTGCTTTTATATAAGATAGTACATTCATTATTTTTGACAAGTTACTACCTGTAAAAAATGTAGTACATTTATAATGTAACCAAAAAAAAGTAACATGCGATTAACACGTCTTCTGTATGCTATAATCTGCATACTATTTATTTTTTCTTGTAACAAGAAAGATCCTGCTGCTATAGCGGCTGCAAATGCCTTAGAAATGCAGAAATATCAGGACTATATTTCGGATGTCTCAGCAGGAATGATTTCTGTATATGATAATGTATATGTAGTGCTGCAAACTCCGGTAGGAGGTTGGAGTGACAATCAGGAATTAGCTCCGGATGTGTTTTCTGTTTCTCCTAGTATTAAAGGAAAAGTAATAGCCGTTAATAATCAAACAATCTCTTTTCAGCCGGAAGATGCTTTTGATCAGGATACCGAATATAAATTTACCCTAAATCTAAAAGGATTAGTAGATGAGCTACCAGATGAACTGGATCATACATTTACATTTAGTGTACAAACACTTAAGCAACAGTTTTCTGTAATTACAGAAAACATGCAAGCATATAGCAAGGACTGGCAATATGTAGATGGAACCTTAACCACTAGTGATCAATTGGATTATGAGGTAGCGAAACAATTAATAACAGCGACACAAAAGGGGAAAAATGTATCAATAAAGTTTGGGCAATCCATTGCCAGAAGTCGTCAGTTTATTTTTAGAATTGATAGCATACAACGATTTGAAGAAGATTCTGAGGTAGAAATTGAATGGTCGGGAGATGATTTTGATATCGATTCTGAAGGAGAATATATGTTACAAATACCAGGCAAAAATAATTTTGCAATTATTGGTTTATCCGTAGCAAACTCAGGTAGTCAGTATTTAGAAATTAACTTTTCTGATCCAATAGAGAAAAACCAAAATTTTGATGGATTAGTGACTATAAAAGGAGTAGAAAACTTGAAATATTCTATAGATGGAAACGTTCTTAAAGTGTATCCTCCAAACGAACTTACTGGCTCTCAGGATATAACTGTTTTTCAGGGAATCAGAAGTATAGATAATTTTAGACTTAAAAACACATATACTAATAGTATTTCTTTTCAGCAGCCTAAACCAGAGGTTCGATTACTTAAGAGTGGTGTTATTTTACCAACTTCAAAAAATTTGAAATTCAATTTTGAAGCTATTAACTTAAGAGCTGTTGAAATTAGAGTATTAAAGATATATGAAAATAATGTTCTTCAATTTTTACAAAATAACGAGTTAGAAGGATCCAATAGTCTTAGAAATGTAGCTAGACCAATTGCTAAAAAAGTAATGGACCTTACAGAAAACGGATCTTTAAATCTTAGTAAGTGGAATGCATTTGCTATTGATCTTACTACATTGATTTCTCCGGATCCGGGTGCTATTTATAGAGTAGAGATAAGTTATAATAAAGCATTTTCGTTGTACAAATGCGAGGGGCAAACGGATGATTCCCCAATCCGGGAAATAGAAGAAAATTTTGATGGTGAAGAAGAGATAGAAAGTAGTTCCTGGGATAGTTATGGTGAAGATGAAAGTTATTACTATGATTGGGAGCAAAGTGATAATCCATGTACAAACTCCTATTTTTATAATAAAAAAGTAGCAGCAAATATTTTAGCTTCTAACTTGGGGATTGTAGTCAAAAAAGGATTGAATAATTCATATGCAATAGCAGTTAGTGATATTATAACCACAAATTCAGTAGCAAACGCGACCGTTATTTTTTATAATTTCCAACAACAGGAGGTAGGTAGAGCCACCACAGATGCTCGAGGAATGACTATGTTTGATGCAGACGCTTCTGTGTATTTTGCTATCGTAAAATCTGGAAAACAGCAAACCTATATCAAGTTAAATGATGGCAACGTATTATCCGTAAGTAAGTTTGACGTATCGGGAGTAAAACTACAGAAAGGAATCAAAGGATACCTTTATGGCGAAAGAGGTGTTTGGAGACCAGGCGACACCTTGTTTTTATCCTTTATGTTGAATGATAATGCGAATAAATTACCGTCTAACCATCCTGTAAAATTTGAGTTACGAGATCCGTACGGTAGAGTAACGTATCAGAAAATAAAGAGGAAGGGAGTTAATAATTTCTACAATTTTACAGTAAGTACCACAGATGATGCGCCTACAGGAAATTATCAGGCGAGTGTACATGTAGGTGGAGTGAGTTTTCATAAAGAAATTAAAATAGAAACAATTAAACCAAACCGACTCAAAATCAAAACTACCTTTGGTGATGAGGTGTTAAACGCTAATAAGAACATACAGGGAGAAATGGAGGTATTGTGGCTGCACGGTGCTGTTGCCAGAAACTTAAAAGCCGATGTCAATGTTCGTTTTAATCCAAAACGTACCAGTTTTAAAACCTTTTCTGATTACGTATTTGATGATCCATCGAGAAAATTTGGTGTAGACGAGCAGCAAGTATATGATGGCACCATTTCATCAGAAGGAAAAGCAACATTTAATTTTAAACCTAGCCTTGATAATCAAGCAGCAGGAATGCTGCGCGCCTCTTTTATTACAAAAGTATATGAAAACGGAGGGGATTTTAGCACCGATGTGATTTCTAAAGATTTTTCTCCATACGAAACCTATATTGGGTTAAAAGTGCCTAAAGGAGATAAAGCACGCGGTATGTTGTTAACAGATGTAGCGCATACTTTTGAAGTAGCATCTTTAGACGAGAAAGGGAAACCAAAATCTGTCAAAGATTTAGAAGTTACAATTTATAAGGTAAATTGGAGATGGTGGTGGGACACCTCAGAAGATAATTTATCTTCCTATAATGGAGACTCTTATCGTGATCAGGTATTCTCCACAAAAGTAACGACTAATAGTAAGGGACAAGCTACTTTTAAATTTGAGCTTGCATATCCTGATTGGGGTCGCTATCTCATCAGGGTTGTAGATCCTAAAGGAGGACACGCTACAGGAAAAGCTGTTTATATTGATTGGCCGGGATGGGCTGGCAGAGCACAAGAAGGTGATTCTTCTGCCGCTACCATGCTACTGTTTTCTACAGATAAAAGAAATTATACTGTTGGAGAAAAAGCGGCAGTAACGTTTCCGTCCAGTGAAGCTGGTAGAGCATTGATAACGGTAGAGAATGGTACAGAAGTATTACATTCGCAATGGGTGGTAGCAGAAAAAGGAGAAACAAGATTTGAACTGCCAATAGAAGAAACCTATACACCAAACGTCTATATCCATGTAACCTTATTACAACCTCATGGGTCTACAGCTAATGATTTGCCAATTCGATTGTATGGTGTGGTTCCTATCTCCGTAGAAAACCCTGCGACAAGGGTGCTGCCAAAAATTGATATGCCTGATGTATTACGACCAGAAGAAACCATGACGCTCAAAGTTAGCGAAACAGCTGGTAAACCAATGACATATTCAGTCGCAATAGTAGATGATGGATTGCTGGATCTCACTCGTTTTAAAACACCAAATCCTTGGAATACTTTTTATGCCAGAGAAGCACTAGGAGTGAGAACCTGGGATATGTATGATGATGTGATTGGTGCCTATGGCGGAAGTATAAATCAGGTATTTAGTATTGGAGGAGATGACGAAGCCGGAGCAAGTAAGTCTAAAAAAGCGAATCGTTTTAAACCAATGGTTGTGTATTTGGGACCTTTTGAATTAAAAAAGGGAGAAACAAAAGCACATCAGATAAAAATGCCTAAATATATTGGTTCTGTACGTACAATGGTTGTAGCGTCTGATATAGATAATGAAGCCTATGGTAGTGCTGCTAAAACAACACCTGTTCGTAAACCATTGATGGTATTGACATCCATCCCGCGTAAAATTACTCCTGGTGAAAAAGTAACCATCCCAGTGACAGTTTTTGCTATGGAGGAAAAGGTTAAGAATGTAAATGTAACAATAAAACCACAAGCAGGATTTACAGTAATTGGAGAAGCTACTAAAAAAGTGGTATTTCCTTCACCTGATGAAAAAATGGTGTATTTTGATATTGAAATATTACCTGGAACTACGATTACAATCATAGAAGTAGTTGCAAGTGGTCATGGAGAAAAAGCATCTTATGAGGTGCCAATTGATATTACCAATCCTAACCCAATGACAACCGCTGTAACTTCTGTTATTTTAGAACCTAATAGTGAAAAAGAAATAGATTTTGCTGCTTTTGGTATTAATGGAAGCAATACCTCTACAATAGAATTATCATCGTTACCAGCTATGAATTTTGAAAGTAGACTACAGAGTTTGATTCAATATCCTCATGGATGTGTAGAACAAACTACTTCTGCTGCATTCCCTCAGTTATACTTAGGTACTGTCTTCAATCTTTCATCTGCAGAAAAGCAAAAGATTCAACAACACGTAGAAGCTGCGATTACCAGATTGAAACGTTTTATACGCCCTAGCGGTGGTCTTTCTTATTGGCCAGGCAATAGTGACACTAATGATTGGGGAACCAGTTATGCTGGTCATTTTTTATTAGAGGCAGCTAAAATGGGCTATACCTTACCGATTGGTTTCAAAAGTAATTGGGTTACATATCAACAACAGCAGTCCAAGCAATGGAGAAGTGGAGGAGATGATCTGGCGCAGGCATATCGTTTATATACACTGGCATTAGCAGATAGTCCTGACTTGTCGTCTATGAACCGATTAAGAGAAACATCAGGGATCTCTAATGATGCAAAGTTGAGGTTGGCGGCTACTTATGGACTGATTGGACAGAAAAACGCGGCAAAACAAGTATTGAATAGTGCTACTATTGATTTTCAACCCAAAAATAATAATCTCTACACCTATGGCTCTATAAATCGTAACAGAGCAATGGCTTTAGAAACATTAGTACTATTAGAGGATAAATTTAAAGCACAAAAAGTAGCTGTAGTACTTGCTGGTCAGTTGTCATCAAAAGAGTGGATGAGTACTCAAACGACCTCTTATGCGTTACAATCTATGGCTAAATATGCCGCATATGTAGGTGGAAAAGGAGTAGCAGTTACCTACATACTCAATGGGAAAACAGCCAAAATAACATCAGATAAAACATTAGCAACTTCTGGTGCATTAGTCATCAATAAAGAGAATAAGCTGATGCTTAAGAATACTAAAGATAATACCATCTTTGTGCAATTGGCTACTAGTGGAATTTTACCGGTTGGCGAGGAGAAAGTGTTCCAAAGTAATTTTAGAGCAATTGTAGATTATAAAAATAAAACAGGAAAAATAATAGATGTTTCCAAATTAACTCAAGGAACAGATTTTGTAGCAGAAGTAACGATCACTAATACTACCAGTAATTCTTTAAAGGATATTGCCCTGACAGAGATTTTCCCATCAGGGTGGGAAATAGTAAACACCAGATTTACTGATTTTGGAGATTTTAAAGCTAATAATGTCACTTACTCGGATATTCGTGATGATCGGGTGAATTTTTATTTTGATTTAAAGCCAAAAGAAAGTAAAACAGTAACTATCTTACTCAACTCTTCTTACTTAGGAAGATATTATTTGCCAGGAGTACAATGTGAAGCCATGTATGATAATGAGTACGCAGTGCGAACCAAAGGGAAATGGGTAGAGATCGTTAAGTAGCAGAAAGCTGTTTTAAGGAATAAGTTTTAATTGATTCTTCCCTGGCGGATTTTATCTATCAGGGAAGAAAAAATAAATCTTTTGTCACTTTTTAATTCATATTAGCACTACAGAACTCTAGAAGTCTCTCATTTATGAGTGTAATAGCAAATAACATTTTTATAAAAAACAGATTCTTAAGTAGGATCATCAATTGGATCAAAAAGTATCCTAAACTTCTTGTTATTATAGGGTTATTGTTAACTTGGTATTATTTTTCATTACCAAAACCGCTTTTCAATGATCCTACTGCGACGGTGGTAGAAACAAGAAGAGGAGAATTATTAGGTGCTAAAATTGCAGTGGATGGGCAATGGAGATTTCCGGCAACTGATAGTGTTCCAGAAAAATTTAAACAGAGTATTATTGCTTTTGAGGATCAACAATTTTATTGGCATCCCGGATTTAATCCCGTAGCAATTGCTCAAGCAATACGAAAAAATATCAGTGCTGGTAAAACGGTTCAGGGAGGGAGCACGATTACACAACAGGTAATACGATTATCTCGAAAGGGAAAGAAACGTACCTATTGGGAAAAGTTAAAAGAACTGCTATTAGCAACACGATTGGAGCTAGGAACTTCTAAAGATGATATCCTAAAACTATATGCTTCTCATGCACCTTTTGGAGGAAATGTAGTAGGTATTGATATGGCAGCATGGAGATATTATGGAGTCCCAGCATATCAATTATCCTGGGCAGAAAGTGCAACCCTTGCTGTGCTGCCTAATGCACCTTCTCTGATTTATCCGGGTAAAAATCAAACACGATTGTTAGAAAAACGGAATAGATTGCTTAAAACACTTCTGGAAGAACAGACAATAGATTCATTAACTTATGAGCTGTCTATTAGTGAACGATTGCCTCAGAAGCCTTATCAATTGCCACAAACTTCTCCTCATATGGTAGATAGGTTGGCTAATAAATATAATGGTCAACGTTTACAATCTACTATTGATCTTATATTACAGAAACAGGTAAATCAGATTGTAAAAAAACACTACACAATCTTAAAACAGAATGAAGTTCATAATATGGCGGTATTGGTTTTAGATATCAAAACCAGAGAAGTAGTAAGTTATGTAGGCAATACTCCAACAGATGTATCACATCAAAAGGATGTAGATATTGTACAGGCGGCAAGAAGCACAGGAAGTACACTAAAACCATTATTGTATGCTAGCATGATGGACAAAGGAGAATTGTTGCCTGCGCAGTTGGTGTCTGATATACCTACTACAATTGCAGGATATAAACCTAAAAACTTTGATGAACAATATAGCGGTGTAGTCCCTGCAAATCAGGCATTAGCAAGATCTCTCAATATACCAGCAGTACGATTATTACAGCAATATGGTCTGGCACGTTTTCGTGATGAATTAAATGCATTTAAAATTAAGGATTTAAAATATAGTTCAGAGCATTATGGATTATCATTGATTTTGGGAGGAGCAGAAAGTAATCTGTGGGATTTATGTAAAACGTATGCTGGTTTGACAGGGATTCTTAATCATTATGAAAAAGATCCAGGGCACTATTATACAAACGAGTTTGCAGAGCCCATTATGTTAACTAATAAAAAGGTGAATTTCGGAAAAAAAACGACCCAGAAACCAATATATAGTGCTGGAAGTGTTTGGCTTACTTTTGAAGCTCTGAAAACTGTCAATCGTCCTGAGGGTCAGGAGTCCTGGGAGTATTACGATTCTTCAAGAGAAATTGCATGGAAAACGGGTACTAGTTTTGGAAATCGTGATGCCTGGGCAATAGGTACTAGTAAAGATTATGTAGTTGGGGTGTGGATAGGAAATGCAGATGGAGAAGGGAGACCAAAACTGACAGGTCTCAATGCTGCAGCACCTGTTTTATTTGATGTATTTAATTTGGTCCCTAATTCTAATTGGTTTCCTACACCTATTAGTGATCTCATAGGAGTAGATGTTTGTGAAGATAGTGGGTATCTGGCCAGCTCAATTTGTAATTCTAAAAAGGAGTATGTCACAGTACTTGCGGATTATTCAAAACCATGCCCATTTCATAGATTGGTACATCTGGATGCAGAAAAGAAATATCAAGTTAACTCCTCATGCGAGTCCGTAGCTGATATTATCAATCAACCTTGGTTTGTTTTACCACCATTACAGTCTTATTATTATAAAAACAAAGATGCGACTTATAAATCACTACCACCATTTCGCTCTGATTGTTCCAATGCAGCTCAGAGCAGTATGGGCTTTATTTTTCCTAAAACTAACGGAAGGGTTCATTTGCCTAAAGGATTTAATGGAGAAACCAATGAAGTTATTCTAAAAATTGCACATACACATCCTGAAACTTCTGTGTTTTGGTACATTGATGATACGTTTATTGGCACTACAAAAAAGTTTCACGAAATGCCTATTAAACCCATTTCCGGGACTCATATAATCACTGTATTAGATGAAAAAGGGAATGAGCTAAAGCGTACTATTACTATTTTAGATTAAACTAATCCAGCTATAGAAGCTACTAGTCCCACTATAAAAAGGAGTATAAATACACTAAATGCAATTGCATAGATAACCAATATTTGGGCAATTGTTGAAGATTTTGTGCTAAAATAGGTGTGTAAAAATGGAATTGCTAGCACCGCTCCAAAAAATAGAACTAATGTAAATGGTAATGCATTTAAAAAAGAAGATGGTTGGTTATTTCGTTTTACAATAGCTGCTCTTGCTATATAATGACATATTGTAGGGTAAGCAATGAGTAGACCACCAAAGGCTATAAACTCATTTAATGGATAAAATATATCTTGATAAATCATAGGGACATTTTTCATATAGGAAAAACAAACACTGTACAACAGGTAGATAACGAATAGTGCTATGGCTATACGAAACCATCGAAGGGATAAACCTAAATCTTTTTTTGATACAGAGGTAACAGTACTCCAAGACCAACATAATAATAAAATAAAAAATACAGCTAAACATAGTAAACCCATACCCAAAACTATATCGAGAATTGCTTGTTGTGTCAAATGATCTTCTGAAAACCTTTGAATTCCAAGGGTCGCTATAGTGTAAATTAAAAATAGAAGGAGAGGTGCTAAAATTAAGTAAATTGTTAATTTTTTTGGAGAAAGGTTGAGAATGTAATTTGAACTTTGTTGCATAAGTCAAATGTGCTTAATTTATTATAGAATACTACAATATTACTTTAATTTATTTAGTAAAATTCTTTATCGTATATAATTTCCATATAGGGTTTGATGTAATAAGTTGTTTATTAGAATAATAGTTAGGTGTCACTTTACGTATTTTTAGAAAAACCCATAAAAAGTACAGCATAAAAAAGACCCGTTAAGCGCAAGGATTAACAGGTCTGTAATTAATTTAAATAAAAATTACTTAGTAGGATATGGCTAGTTGCTGTTATATACCAATCCAATTCCAATACCTGATTCCTTACTGTAATTTCTTCCGTCTATGGTAAATCCATAGGTAAGAGAAACACCAAAATTATTTTTATAAACAGGGGCGTATAATGTAAAAGAGAGGTTAGTAAAGTCTACATCTGTTTCTGGTAATATAGTTGCAGCACCGGCTTCTGTAAATTCGGGAGTTCCTATATCTAGTCCAGATGCAGAGTTCTGGACATCAACAGCCGTATGAAAATAGAAATTTTTATGTAGGTATCCAATTTTTGCACTGTACAAAACTGCATTAGGAATATCAAAATCACTACTATTTCTTATGCTATATCCTGCTTGTAATTCTGTAAAAATTTTAAAACTGGTGGTGTAATGAAAAATGGCAGTTCCGTTATAAGTTGTAGCTTGATTACCAAGAGATAGCACACCAGCACCTTCATAATCGCCTATTGGTAATGTGATTCCCAGTGCACCACCCAGGGTTACCCCAGAAGTGTTTTCATAATTTTTTTCCAGAATTCTTGCTTTTATAAAAAGCCCCAAATCCTGAAGACCATCTACTTGATCTACCTGCTGTACCGGATCCAGTACTCCATCGTCACTTTTGACACTAATATACGGCAAGGTAACGGTAGCTGATAATCCATCTAGTATTGCATATTTAGCATACAAAGAAACGATGGAAGATGAAATCTCACCAAGACCTGCTGGATTCCCTTCTGATAACGTAGACCCCATATAAAATTGATCATAATTTTTGTAGTGATAACCAGTAGCCACGGTTAAGGTATTTTTCTTAGCATAGAATCCATCTACGGGAACCTGCCCAAAGATTGTGAGGAGTGGACATAAAAGTAATGCCGTTAAGAGTGAAGATTTTTTTGTGTGTAACATATCTTTTTTTTTAAAGTAAGTGCTGTTAGACGACACTTTTTTGAGGCACTTACACTGCAGATATGTTATCTTTTTGTTAATACATTTAATGTGTTGTTAAATTAGACTAAAACACTATAAATACTGTGTTTTTACCATAATGTATAGGGATTTTTGCTAATAAATGAGTTGTAATAACGAGGGTCGCCCGTGACCTCTTTTCCTATCCAATCAGGTTTTAAAAAAGATTCATTTTCATCATTCAGTTCTATCTCAGCCAATAATAACCCTTCATTATTTCCAAAGAATTCATCAACTTCGATAATATGAGTCCCAGAAGTAATTTCATAACGAATTTTTTCGATTACTTCTTTTTCGCAGAGTTTGATGAGTTCTTTGGCTTCAGAAAAATCGATTTCTTTCTCCCATTCAAAACGAGAGATACCGGTCTCATTACTCTTTCCTTTAATGGTTAAAAAACCCTTCTTGTCTGTTATACGAACTCTTACTGTGCGATTGGGATCAGCATTAAGGTATCCCTGAATAATATGAGTGCTGTTTTCAGCAACTTGTTTAAAAGCTTCTGATGTTAATAAGAATTTACGTTCTATTTCGATCATGAGTTTTTATTTGTTTTACTATTAATTTTAGGTATAAAGAATATCCTGTTTTTATTTTAAATCAGTTGATTACATTAACTATTCCTCGCAATTTCTTTTATTTCATCAGATATAACTTTTTCATTATAGTATTTGTTATTTGCTATCCAAATCATTGCATACACTATGGTATCAGGATGTATAGAACGATACTTTTTAAGAGAAGCTACTAATAATGGATTCACAATTTTCATGAATTGTTTAAAGAGATATTCACCCATTCTTTTTTCTGAGCGCGTTCCACCAATTAAAGAAGGTTGTAAAAAATGTGTTTTGTCAATCGCTAAGGATAGTATGGTATCCTCCATTTCACCTTTTATTTTATTATAAGATATATTGCTCTTTGCATTGGCGCCTAAAGCAGAAATGATTACAATAGTTTTAATGTTATTTTGTAAACAAAGATGTGCTGCTGCAACGGGAATTCCATAATCTATTTCTCTATATAATTTCTTATCGGGTGTTTTAGAGGCAGTAGTGCCGATACAGCAAAATACTTCGTCTCCGGTAAAACAAGCTGAATACTTTTCTAATTTTAGCAAGTCGATAAGATATTCTTCGATTTTTGGGTGAGAATTAGCAACACTATTTCTAGAAAAAAGTTTGATTTTACTATAGCGATCATCATTTAGTAATCGCTGTAAAAGAATTTCTCCTGTTAATCCTGTTGCTCCAAGTATAATTGCGATTTTAGACATTATTACATCGTTTTTGTAAAGGTATAAAAGTAGGATATTAACTGCATTTGATGTAACTTGTTCACTAAAAAAAAAGTAACAATACCAGTTGTTTTTTGAATTAATCGGAAAAGAAGAGTTAGATTTTTTATCTCAGCGAATAATAAAAAATCAGTTATAGCAGCACTACGGTTTATTTTTATTCTGAAGCTGAGGTGGAAAAAAGATTATTTTATTCCAGTAAATTCAATTGACAAATGATATAAAGTAAGAATACAAATATCCCGACATATCTAATGTAAAAACATATTTAGAGTGTCGGGATTGGTTTAATTTATTTGAAAAACGATTTTAATTCTAATGCTGCCTTAACACGAATTGATAAATACCCATAGTTTTATACACTTTAATTCATTGATTGACAGTATTTAATTTTATTTTGTAATCATCATTTTTGATTGGAGTTGAATCTTTTCTCCTTTAAATACTACCAGATACATACCTGCAACAAATGATTCGGCCGTAAAATTAATAATAGACTGACCCTCGGTATTAGTGCTGGCCACTTTTTTTCCGGTCACTGTATAAATGTTTAGTACACCTTTTTGTGCCTCATGAAGATCAATGGTGAATTGTTCTGATGCAGGATTAGGGTACATAGCTATCGAAGCTACGCTAAAATCTTCTACAGAAAGACTATTACACTCACCAATTAACTCATTGGTGTCTTCCCATCTGTTGCAAGAAAACACTACTCCTTCATCTAAGAAATGAGTTCCAAATTCATGATTTCTGCCAAAAAAATTGTTGATTAAAGATACATTAGTAGGAATTCCAAAACCGGTATTTTTATCTCTTACATGTACGCTAAAACCTCCTCCATTGATCCAGTTCTCTTCTAATAAAATATTATCAATTGGAGCGATATTGGTTAACATAATAATACACTGGCTATTTTTATAGGTAGGATTATCATGAGGCATATCAAAATTATTTCTTCTTATAATTCCATTACTACCACCAACCATTTGTAAACCATCTGCATGAGACGTTTCTATGTAGCCTAGGTCATGAATATAACAATCTTCAATTATGAAATTGTTGAATGGTTTTAATGCATCAGCCCCACTATCCCATATATTACAGCGTCTAGCTATAAAATTATCACCTATTATACCGGCACTTTGCATACCTCTGATTTCACAATCCTCTATCAATAGAGATTCAAAATCGTAGGTTGCACGTATACCATAGGTACCATCTGTAATAATCAAACAGTTTTTTATAGTAACATTATTAGCTCTAACATTGATGCTACCGTTAATAATAAAATTTTCAAGAACCGTTCCCTCAGTTGTAATATTTGTCTCGCCAGTGTACTCTGTTAAATTACCTTTTGGCCCTGTATTTTCTGCTGTTGGTTTTTCTTGAGCATTTGTACTAAAGATGGTTAGGAGCACCAATAGCACACATAAACTATTGTTTTTCATAATGATTAGATTTATAGAATGTCGATAAAAGTAGATAATGTTCTGCTTCTTTTTTTCACGGTATTCAGTGAAATTTGATAACTTTTATGGTTGTTAGACTCCTATTTTTATAAATTTCTGTTTAAATAGTGCATTTTTTTAATCAAAAAATGTATCAGATTGAAAATGTAATACGCTTAAAAATCTATTATTTTTGTAAAGTGAATACCATATCTTCTAATAGAAAAATTATACATGTAGACATGGATGCATTTTATGCTTCTGTAGAGCAATTAGACAATCCTGATTTACGGGGAAAACCAATTGCAGTAGGAGGCAGTGAGAAAAGAGGAGTGGTGAGCGCTGCTAGTTATGAAGCACGTGTTTTTGGAGTAAGATCGGCTATGAGTGGGGTTCTGGCCAAAAAATTATGTCCAGATCTTATTTTTGCAAAGACTCGTTTTGATCGATATAAAGAGATCTCGGCTCGGATTCGTAGTATATTTTTTGAGTATACCGATTTGGTAGAACCTTTATCATTAGATGAAGCATATCTGGACGTTACTGAAAATAAAAAAGGTAATCCGAGTGCATCCTTAATCGCCCAAGAGATTCGGCAACGAATTTATGATGAGGTAGGGTTAACTGCGTCTGCGGGAATATCTATCAATAAGTTTGTAGCTAAAGTCGCTAGTGATTATAATAAGCCCAATGGACAAAAAACGGTAAATCCAGAAAAAGTCATTGAATTTTTAGAAAATCTGGATGTCAAAAAGTTTTATGGTGTAGGAAAAGTGACAAAGGCAAAAATGTATGGATTAGGCATATATACAGGAAAAGATCTCAAAACAAAATCTGAAGACTATTTGATACAGCATTTCGGAAAATCAGGTGGATATTATTATAACATCGTAAGAGGAATTCATAATAGTCCTGTAAAACCTAATCGTGTGCGGAAATCTCTTGCAGCAGAGCGAACCTTTAGTGAAAATATTGCTTCAGAAATATATATGTTAGAGCGATTAGAAAGTATTGCAGAAGAATTACAAAAACGTTTAAAAAAAAGTAAAGCAGCGGGAAAAACTATAACTCTAAAGATTAAGTACAGCGATTTCTCTGTACAAACCCGTAGTAAAACATTACCCTACTATGTACATGACGCCTCTATATTATTAGAAACGGCTAAGGAATTATTGTATCAGGAAAAAATGAAAAACTCCGTACGGTTATTAGGAATATCATTATCTAACCTAAATACAGGAACAAAAAAAGAGAAAGAAGTAATAGAAATTATACAGTTACGTTTTGATTTTTAGTTAAGAGATTCAATTCTTAATCAATATAATTGTTATCGATTCTGCTTTGAAGTAGTTTTAAACTTTTGGAACTATTAGATTGCTTTTAGCAGATTAAAATCTTTTCTTCTTTAGGCTGGTATTAAACCAAAACTAACGGATACTTACTGGTGTGATTATTTTTTGTTTAAAGTTTGTCTCATTTTGCAAACGATTTCGCAATCATTATTAAACAAATTCAGAATTCTATTTTAATTCATTATAAATACTGTAATAAGATAGTAAAGTCTTGTTAAAAACAAGTTTGAAGCTTATTTTTGTTGCTCAAAATTTTAAATGATTTAAATAATGAGTGGATTGATAAAATCTTCAATAGCCAGAAAGGTAGCGATGGCACTTTCGGGACTTTTCTTAGTATTCTTCTTGTTACAACACTTCAGTATTAATTTTACTTCGATTTTTAGCCCTGATCTATTTAATGAGTTATCTCATTTTATGGGTACAAATCCGATCGTTCAATTTGCATTGCAACCGGTACTAATTTTTGGAGTAGTTTTTCATTTTGTGATGGGATTCATTTTAGAAATTAAGAACAGAAATGCTAGAGCTGTAAAGTATGCTAAGTATAATGGAGGCGCTAATGCTTCCTGGATGTCTAGAAATATGATTCTATCGGGATTAGTGATTTTAGCATTTTTAGGATTACACTTTTACGATTTTTGGGTTCCGGAATTGGTACATAAGTATGTAGAAGCACATCCAGAAGATCCTACTCGTTATTATCATGAATTACAAGATAAATTTATAAGCCCGGTGAGAACAGGTTTATACATTATTTCTTTTGTATTTCTTGCCTTGCATTTATGGCATGGATTCGCATCTTCGTTTCAGTCAGTTGGTTTTAATAATAAATTTTCTGTAGCTGCAACTAAATTTGCAAAAGCATTTGCTATTGTGATTCCATTAGGATTTATCATTATTTCTATTGTATTACATTTATCTAAACATAGTCACTAAAACCACTTTATTATGTCAATTTTAGACTCTAAAATACCCGAAGGTCCACTGGCTGATAAGTGGACAAATTATAAGAATAAAATTAATCTGGTAAATCCGGCGAATAAACGTAATATAGATATTATTGTCGTTGGTACTGGATTAGCAGGAGGAAGTGCTGCCGCAACTTTGGCAGAACTTGGATATAACGTAAAAACATTTTGTTATCAGGATTCTCCACGTCGTGCGCATTCTATTGCGGCACAAGGGGGAATTAATGCAGCAAAGAATTATCAAGGAGATGGGGATTCTAATTACCGTCTTTTTTATGATACTGTAAAAGGGGGGGATTATCGCTCCCGAGAAGCAAATGTGTATAGATTAGCAGAAGTTTCCAGTAATATTATTGATCAATGTGTTGCTCAGGGAGTACCTTTTGCCAGAGAATACGGTGGGTTATTAGATAACCGTTCCTTTGGTGGGGTATTAGTTTCCAGAACTTTTTATGCTAAAGGGCAAACAGGACAACAATTATTGTTAGGAGCGTATTCGGCAATGAATCGTCAAATTAATAGAGGGAAGATACAAGCTTTTAACCGTCACGAAATGCTGGATTTAGTGAAGGTAGATGGTAAAGCAAGAGGGATTATCGCCCGAGATATGGTAACTGGAGAAATTGAGCGTCACGCTGCTCATGCAGTAGTATTAGCCACGGGTGGTTATGGAAATGTATTTTTCTTAAGTACCAATGCAATGGGAAGTAATGTGATGGCTTCTTGGAGAGCACACAGAAGAGGTGCTTTCTTTGCGAATCCTTGTTACACACAGATTCATCCTACGTGTATTCCAGTATCCGGAGATCATCAGTCTAAGCTGACTTTAATGTCAGAATCTTTGCGTAATGATGGTCGTATCTGGGTGCCAAAGCGACTTGAAGATGCAGAAGCAATACGTGCGGGTAAATTAAAACCAACACAATTAGCAGAAGAAGAAAGAGATTATTATTTAGAACGTCGTTATCCGGCATTTGGTAATCTGGTGCCACGTGATGTTGCATCCCGAGCAGCGAAAGAATGCTGTGATGCTGGTTTTGGAGTAAATAAAACAGGTGAAGCAGTGTATCTTGATTTTGCAGCAGCAATTCAACGATATGGTAAAGAAAAAGCATTGACTTCTGGAATTCATGATCCTTCTGCTGCGCAAATATTAGAATTAGGAGAAAAAGTTATCGAAGATAAGTATGGTAACTTATTCCAGATGTACGAAAAGATTGTGGATGAGAACCCATATAAAACACCTATGATGATTTATCCTGCTGTGCATTACACAATGGGAGGTATCTGGGTCGATTACAATTTACAAACCACCATCCCTGGATGTTATGCTGTAGGAGAGGCGAATTTCTCGGATCACGGAGCAAATAGATTAGGAGCTTCAGCATTGATGCAAGGATTGGCAGATGGGTATTTTGTATTGCCATATACAATAGGAGATTATTTGTCTGATGATATCAGAACAGGAAAAATACCTACAGATACTCCAGAATTTGAGCAAGCAGAAAAAGACGTAAATGATCGCATTAAAAAATTAATGAGTGGATCTGGAGAACATTCTGTTGATTATTACCACAAAAAATTAGGTAAAATCATGTGGAATAAATGTGGGATGTCACGTAATGCGAAAGAATTACAAGAGGCAATCGATGAGATTTCAGCATTGAGAGCTGATTTCTGGAAGAGCGTAAAAGTTCCTGGAACCGCAAATGGGCTAAATCAAGAGTTAGAAAAGGCAGGTAGAGTAGCTGATTTCTTAGAGTTAGGAGAGTTATTTGCTAAAGATGCATTAAATCGTAACGAATCTTGTGGAGGTCACTTTAGAGAAGAATCTGTAGAGTTAGATGGTGAACAGAAAGGAGAAGCATTGAGGGATGATGAGAATTATAAGTATGTAGCTGCCTGGGAGTATAAAGGAGAGCCAAAGGATGCAGTACTTCATAAGGAGGAGTTAGTTTATGATAATATTGAATTGAAAACACGTAGTTATAAATAGTTGATGGTTGATCGTTGTTAGCTTACGGATATTCCTAACTAGCAACCAACAACTGACAACCAAAAACTAAGATATATGAATCTTACATTAAAAATATGGCGTCAAAGTGATGCTAAGTCACAAGGGAAGATAGTAGATTACCCAGTAAAGGGTATCGAAGGAGACATGTCTTTTTTAGAAATGTTAGACGTGTTGAATGAAGAATTAATTAATAAAGGAGAGGAGCCGGTTGTTTTTGATCATGACTGTAGAGAAGGTATTTGCGGTTCTTGTTCATTACAAATTAATGGAGAGCCTCACGGACCAGATCGTTTAGTTACTACCTGTCAATTGCATATGCGTAAGTTTAATGATGGTGATACCATTTTTATAGAGCCATTTAGAGCAAAAGCATTCCCTGTAGTAAAGGATTTAATGGTAGACAGAAGTGCTTTTGATAGAATTCAGCACGCAGGAGGATACATTTCTGTAAATACATCGGGTAATACGATTGACGCTAATGCGATTCCGGTTAATAAAGAAGACGCTGATGACGCTTTTGCTGCCGCTACTTGTATTGGTTGTGGTGCTTGCGTTGCTGCCTGTAAAAATGCATCTGCAATGTTATTTACATCTGCAAAAGTTTCGCAGTATGCACTATTACCACAAGGACAAGTAGAAGCTACTGATCGTGTTTTAGCCATGGTGAATCAGATGGATGAGGAAGGTTTTGGTAACTGTACGAATACAGGTGCTTGTGAGATCGAATGCCCTAAAGGAATTTCTTTAGAAAATATTGCACGTATGAATCGCGAATACTTATCCGCTAGTCTAAAAGGATAATTTATTTCTATAGAATATTATAGAAACTCCAAATCTGAAAAGGTTTGGAGTTTTTTTATGAAAATTTTAAAAAAAATTATGAGAGATTGGAATGATTAAATTATCAATATTCCATTTCAGAGAAGTGGTTGGGTAATTAGTTTTAACGTGCACGGTTGTTTATTAGAATTATCTAGAAATCAAATCTTTTATAAACTTATATTCTAAAACTTTCTCCATTGTACTGGCATCTATAATTTTACCCTTAGAAATTGTATCATAATCATAATCAGGGATAGGTAACTCCATTTTTTTACAAACGGCACCATAATATGCTGCTTTTGCTGGGTGATTAGGTGAGGACGCATTAAAAATATGATTCCAACTATTAGTTGTTATGATTCTATTGATAATATGGATACAATCTTCTCGATGAATCAAATTCACAGGAGCTAATGGGTTTTTAATACCTTTTCTTTTAGATAACATAGTGGCAGGATGTCTGCGCTCATCAAATAATCCTGCAAAACGAAGAACCGTTGTTTTAAAACTAATAGTATTCTGTAAAAGTAGCTCTGCAGCTATTAATTGTTTTCCTGCATTATGAGATGCATCAGGAAGGCTTTCTGTGGTAATTACAGGATAATCCAGACGATCTGCGTACACTGAGGTAGAACTTATAAAAAGCACGTTCTTAATAGATGAGTTTTCAATATGAGGTATCAGGTTTTGAATTTTGGCTACAAAATTACTATCCGGGTTTCTTCGGAGTCCAGGAGGTACATTTATAATCAGAATTTCTGATTCTTCTAAAAATGCATTAATACTCCCTTTTGTTGCTGATTCGGTTAATGAAACTAGAAAAGGAGATATCCCTTCCTTTTGTAGACTATCTAATTTTGATATAGATGTGGTTGAGCCTTTTACCGTATAATTTTGATCTATGAATGCTTGTGCCAATGGTAATCCTAACCATCCGGTACCAAGTATGCTTATTTGTTTATTCATTGGCTGTAGTAGTCGTTTCTGGCGGTGTTACTAAAGTCATTGTAGTTGAATCGGTCTTTTTCTCCTGATAAACCAGTCGTATTGTTTTTTTAGTCATAATAGCATCATTTATAAAAAATGGTTTTGGAATCATAGCGGGACTGCGCTCTGGAATGGAAAATAAATCATGTGTAAGCAAATCATAGGAGGATTCATAAATTACCAGTTCAGGAACTGAATCTTTATGAAATTGCATGTTTAGTTCCAGTGGTTCCTTATTTCTGATGTGATACGTTAGTAAGCGGTTATCGTGTCTTTTTGTAAATACATTGTAAATCTTTCCATCCGTATGCATTTTATCTGTAGGGGTAACTCCATTTGCCCGAAGGGTTTCAAAATTAAATGATTTTTGCAGAAATAAATCCATCCGGTTAATTGCACGTTGTGGACGGATACAGATATCAAGGTGTCTGATGTTTCCTTGAATACTGTCAAAGGTAGTTTCAACAGTAACAGAGGTAAATTGTTTTACGGGGGCTTCATTTATATATTGAAACAGATTGCTGTATGCACTTTCGAGTGCATTCTGACCCCAACTTTCTCTTAGATTAGCCGTGGGGTTTATATAGTTTCTAGACCAGTGATCTAATGTGTAGTCATAAGAAGCCCAATATGCTTTGTTTTCATCATTATTCATTATATATACTAGACTATTGGGTTTTTGTCTCTCATCATTAAAGCCAGCTTTAAAATGAGCGATTAATAAACAAAGGAATGCCAAAATAAAAGCTGTAATCCCCAATATTTTTTTATGCTTGTAGAAACCTAACACTGGTAATAGAAATGAACATAGTAATACAGTCAATAATGAAGATAGAAATATAGCTCTAATTCCTAAGGCTACAGGAAAATTAGTAATAAAAGGTGTAAGTATATATATTGATGGAAGAGATAAGAGTACCATCAGTAATGAATATGGTTTTTTCTGGCGGATCAACACGAATAAACTAAGAAGGCTAAAAAATACAGGAATAATAAAATAACTGGCTCCTGGTAGAAAAAAAGCGGCAGCACCACAAATAACTATCCAAAATAACAAAGGAGCGATCATGATTGCAGGCAGTTGTTTTTCGGCATCCATTTTACGATATATAATAAAAAAAGTGGCTACGGATAAGAAAACTGTAGCCGCAATATAATAGTATCCATTATAAGGAAAGCCGTGTAAAATATCATTATAGTGAGGAAATATAAAAAAGATAATTTTCCATAAGCAAAACCCCAATATACTAGCAATAATATAGGAAAGACTACAACTGAAAAACCCGCGCTTAACAGCTGCAAAAGTAATACGATATGTAGCTCCACCATATATAATCAGACCTATATATAATAAAATTGCCATCACAAGTAAAGGAAATATCCAACTGAAAGGATATTTTATAATATTAAATACAGGTGAATTAAAGTAGATAAAGTCTTCTTTTGATGTGAGATTGGTAATGTCAGAATTAGAAAAATAATTAAGTAAGGGCATCAAATAACTGCCTTGGTGTTGTAATGTATTTAAATCCAGATTGTCCCAGGTATCGTTTGCCGAATGATAATCAAAAAAATCATCTATAAACGCAAAGTTATATCCGGATATATTTCCTTGTTTTCTAAAAACGGTTAAATCAGTATCATTAGGGAGTAATTTATAGATACTATATGCTAAAGAGTTAGTGACTGGATACGTTGGGTTAGCCCTGGAAAATTCTTCAATAAGTTTTCCATTCTTACTATTAGTCTCCATAAGCATATAGGATGTGCCTCCGCTACCTCTGGCTTCAAAATTAAGAACAAGTCCTATATCTTTTGCCCAGGGATGTTCTGAAACAAATAAACCAGCACCATTGAGACCTAATTCCTCTCCATCTGTAATACAAATAATAATATCATTTTTTGGAGTTTTATTTTGTGCAAGAAAAGCGCGCACACCTTCCAGAATTGTAGCTACACCACTGCCAGCGTCACTGGCACCATAAGAAGAGTGGGGACTACTATCGTAGTGAGATAGTAGCAGTAAAGCTTTACCCTTAGTAGTTCCTTTAATTTTAGCAATAATGTTTTGAGGTTTACTCATACTTCCTCGGTCACTTACTGCAAATCCTTCCTGAATTTCTGGAGATAATCCGATTTTTTTAAGTTGATCTATAATGTAGTTTTTGGTATCTTCATGAGCGTAACTACCTATATAATGCGGTGCTGTAGCAATTTTTTTAACATGTTCCAGAGCACGTATGGTAGAAAACTCCTGAGTAGGAGTATCTGATCCAGAAATTTGTTGAGGCATACTGCTATAAAATGTATACCAGATAAAACCCAGAATGAATATAAATGTAGGAACCGAAAGTTTATTTTTCATCAGATGTGGTTACTATACGTTGTATACATACAAAAATATGTAGGTCTAATTTACCAGAAACAATCAAGTTTTGCTAATTTAATGCACAAATGATTTCTTATTAGTGCATTAAAAAACATCTAATAATCACTTATCATTTCTCATTTTTTAAAAGTTAAAAGATACAGAATAAATGCTATCTAAATAAAAACCAGTTTGATAAGTACTAGGAAAGTATAAGAAAATGACTATATTTAAGATTCACTAAATCACTATTGTTATGGGAATAATAAGTTTTCAAGGTGCTCGTCCTAAGAGTAAAAAGCAGGATGGCACATTAATTAAGGTTTCAGATTACATGTCCAGAAAGTTAATCACGTTTACACCAAACCAGTCTGTTATGGAAGTCATGGAGACTTTAGTAAAGAATAAGATTTCTGGAGGGCCTGTAGTAAACGAACGTAATGAACTACTAGGAATCATTTCTGAGGGAGATTGTATTAAGCAATTAAATGAGAGTCGGTATTATAACATGCCAATTAATGATGCGAATGTAGAAAGGTTTATGGTTAAGGATGTGGATACCATAGACGGTAATGCCAGTATTTTTGATGCGGCCAATAAATTTTTAGAGAGTAAACGTAGAAGATTTCCTATTCTGGAAGAGGGTAAACTTGTAGGGCAAATTAGTCAGAAAGACGTTATGAAGGCTGCGCTAAAAATGAATAGTCAAAATTGGAGAGATGTATAATACAAGACTAGTTTTGATTGGTAAACCTCAGAATCATTTGTAGTAAAACCGATAATGTGGTTATAAATAAGGTTTTGGAAGAATATCGATCCGTAAGTTAGATCGAATTCTTTCCAATTTCTTGTAAAATACTTTATGAACTTATATCTAAATTTTTTTGTATAATTTTTCTATTGTACATAAATCTCAACTATCAACTTGTATTAGCTACTTCTTTTGACTAATGCATAGTATTCATTTTCTAGAGGAAGATACCCTTGATTATAAACAAAGTAATAGACGGTTCCCACCTTTGTAGTATAAATACTGGTAAAAAAATTAAAATCAAACCCTTTAGCTATCAATTTTGTTTTTGTAGTTTTTGTTTTTTCTTTAGGATTCAATTCCTCCAGAATTCTATAGTTTTTTCGCAGACGGTTATTAATATTCCGTACTAGATTTTTATCATTTTTATTGATCTTATTGTTATATGCATTTCTACAATAATCGCTACAGAATTTTTTATCAGCTCTACCTATGATTTTTCCTCCACATTCCGGACAATCTTTTTGCATATATTAGAAATTAGAAAACTAAGATACTATTTTTATTTATGAGCAAAATAGTTCGAGTATATCAAGTCGTTTTAGTAATTAGGGTGAGGATCACAAAAATAATACATCGATTTTAATTCAGAAAATAGATTTTTAAAAATAAATATGTTGAGCAGCTCTAAAAGTGTTCGAATGCGCTTCGATAATAGTTTTGATATCTGGAGAGTATCCGCCGCCCATAGAACACATGACAGGTATTTCTAAATCTTTACAAGTTTGTAATACAAAACGATCTCTTTCCTTACAACCACCAATCGTACACCCTAAGGTTCCTAGTTTGTCACTATCTAGAATATCAACTCCTGAAAGATAAAATATGAAATCGGGTTTTTCCTTATCGATGAGAGAAGGTAATGTGTCTTTTAATATTTTAAGATAATCCTGATCATTGGTGTCTTTAGGAAGTGGAATATCCAGGTCAGATTGTTCTTTTTTAAAAGGGTAATTGCTGGCTCCGTGCATAGAGAAAGTAAAGACTTGATCATCATGAGCAAAAATCTCTGCAGTTCCATTTCCTTGATGAACATCAAGATCTACAATCATTACTTTTTTTGCTAACCCTTGCTTAAGTAGGTGCCTAGCTGCAATTGCCTGATCATTTAATAAACAAAATGCTTCTCCGTGATCTGTATAGGCATGATGAGTGCCGCCAGCAATATTCATTGCAATTCCATATTGAATTGCATAGTTAGCGGCTTTAATGGTACCATCCGCGATCATAACCTCTCGTTTCACAAGTTCTTCTGATAGAGGAAAACCTATTTTTCGGACTTCTTTTGGAGATAGCCTTAGTGTAGTCAGCTCTTGATAATATTGGGAGGTATGAACGTCTAATATCGGCTCAGGAGATGGAATTTCCGGAGTAAATAAATTTGCTTCTGTACACGTCCCTTCATAAAGTAATTGATGGGGTAATAGGTCATATTTGATCATCGGAAACCGATGCCCTTCTGGTAATGAATGTTTATAGATGGGGTGATATGCGATTTTTAACATGAAATTTCAATCTTGAAATGTATAAATCTTATATGCTTTTGCATCCGCATCAAAAAAACCATAATGAATATTATTATAATGGATAAAAACATTGACAACCTTTATCCTTTTTCCTAGAGTGTCCTCAAAATCATTTATGTTATCATATACATTTCTTTGAACATCTCCTTCAAGATGTTCAAAATTTTCGTCAAATAAGCAATTTATATAGGTAGATTTAGTTGAACTATAGCCATTATAAGCATAGTATGTAGGATTGAAACCTACAGAGACCATTTGTGAGCCAGCGTTTCCTGTTGTTATAGTTATACCTCCTCCAAATCCTGGTGCAAAACCACCTCCTCCGGCATCTACTGAAACATTATTAATTTCTTTAGTTCCTCCCAGAATAATATTGTATTCATTATTTACTTTATATACTGAAATTCCTAAATTTGAAGAGGATATCTTTCTAAGATATTTTGCTGTTTTTTCCATTTCACGGATTCGGTTTTCAGTTAAAGCAGGAAACATTCCTCCACCTTCTTGAATAATTGGTGAGTTTTTAAAAGTAATAGAATCTTCTTTTGTAATAGCATATTGTTTAATGATTTCATGTGTGGAAATATCTGTTATGGTAAACTTCATTTTTTGATTAGAGCTGGCTACTTGAAAAATTTTATTCTCAAAAATATAGGAATTACTTTTCTTATACCCTTCCTCACGACTTGCTGGCTTATCAAAAGAGGTTAAATTTGTTTCAAAGGTTTCCAAATTGATAAAAGCTACTGTCGTTTTCTTATCATCTTTATCAAAACTAAATATCAATTGATTATCTATCAGATATAGTTTATTAACTTCAGAAGTAGTTTCAATAACATTAGGATTTTGAGGTTCAATTTTCTTTAGACTAATTTCTGATTCCTCGAAAAGATTAAAATCACTATTAAGTGGATCAGCTGCTGGCTGCAATTGCCGATAAATGTTCTTTGATTTTGGATGTTTTATTTTTGCTAAAGAAACTGTTTTCTTTTCCACATTATAATCTTTATCAAAGCTATAAAGATTAAGATTTGAAGTTTTTTTTGTTACCGTAAGCAAAAACATTTTATTCTTATAATTGACAGCTTCCAGGAAAACCTCACCTTTTAGCTTGAAATCCTTTAGAATTTTTATCGTAGATGACTTTTTTGAAAAGTCAAATTCTAAAACACCGAATTTAGATCTATTTGTATTGCTGAAAAAAATCGAATATACAGAGTTCTCAACATTATAGCCTAAAAGATTTTTATATTTAGAAGATAATGATTCAGTATTAAATTTAGATACTTCTTTATATGCAGCATCAAGATGTAAGCCTTTAATTTGATTCCCTTCTTGAAACAAAAGTACCAAATCATTAGTAACTTGATTGGATAACGAGTAGGATTCTTTTTTAGAGGAAAATCTATGAGAAAAACCATCAACTAATTCAAACACTTTTTTCTGTGCGATTAGGTTGTGTAAAAAGCATAGTGTAAGTATGGTGAAAGTGATCCGTATTTTCATATAGTTTCAGTTTATTAATAAGTGTCTCAAGATCAATAAATATTACCTTTTTTTGACACTATTTTTCAACAGTTAACTAATTACAGCTCCAGGATTCACCCCATCTGTATCAGGATTAAGAAAAACTAGTTTCCCATCAGGAGTTTCTGTCATTAAGATCATACCCTCGCTTTCTACCCCACGTAATGCTCTGGGTGCTAGGTTAACCAGAACTGTTACTTTCTTACCAATTACTTCTTCTGGAGTAAAATGTTCTGCAATCCCTGAAACAATGGTGCGTGTATTAATACCTGTGTCTACTTTTAAGATTAGTAATTTTTTTGTCTTAGTCATTTTTTCCGCCGATACGATCGTTCCAATTCGCATATCTAACTTGGTAAAATCATCAAACGTAGCAGTTTCTTTTTGTGGTTCTACTATCTTGTTTTCTGCCTCATTAGCTTTTTTAGTCGCTTCTAGTTTATCTAATTGTTTCTGTACATCAGCATCTTCTATCTTAGAGAACAAAAGTTGTGATTTTTTAACCTGATGTCCGGCAGGAAGGAGTACTTCTTTTGTTGAAATTTCGTTCCAATCTATTTTTAGTTCTTTTCCATTAGTACCTAGCATATTTTTTAATTTCTCTGAGGTAAATGGCAAAAAAGGTTCTGATACGATTGCTAATGCAGCAGTGATCTGTAAAGCGACATACATAATCGTTTTTACCCGCTCTTCATTTGTCTTTACTAATTTCCAGGGTTCTTCATCCTGAAGATATTTGTTGCCTAATCGAGAAATATTCATCAATTCCTGACCTGCTTCTCTAAATCGGTAGCGTTCTATAGAACTACTAATTACAGCGGGATATGCTTTAAGTTCTGCTAATGTTTGTAAATCTAGTTCTGAGAATGCATTAGGTGTAGGAACGATACCATCATAGTATTTATTAGTTAATACAACAACACGGTTCACAAAATTCCCAAAATTCCCAACTAATTCACTATTATTACGATCTTGAAAATCTTTCCAGGTAAAGTCGTTATCTTTAGTTTCAGGTGCATTTGCTGTTAACACATATCTCAATACGTCTTGTTTGTCAGGAAACTCTTCGAGATATTCGTGCAACCAGACTGCCCAATTTTTTGAGGTAGAAAGTTTATTTCCTTCCAGATTTAGGAATTCATTAGCTGGTACGTTTTCTGGTAATATATAGCTTCCTTCTGCTTTTAGCATACTAGGGAAAATTATACAGTGAAATACAATATTATCCTTACCAATAAAATGGATTAATTTGGTGTTTTTATCTTTCCAATAAGGTTCCCAATCTTTTCCTTCTCGTGTAGCCCATTCTTTTGTAGAAGAAATATATCCGATTGGCGCATCAAACCAAACATACAAAACTTTTCCTTCTGCTCCCTCTACAGGAACAGGAATTCCCCAGTCTAAATCTCTTGTTACTGCTCGAGGACGCAATCCATCATCTACCCATGATTTAATCTGACCATATACATTAGTTTTCCAATCTTTTTTATGTCCTTTTAATACCCATTCTCTTAAGAAATCTTCATATTGATCTAGAGGTAAATACCAGTGTTTTGTCTGTTTAAGCGTCGGTTTTGCACCAGAAATAGTGGATGTAGGATTGATAAGTTCTGTTGCATTAAGAGAACTTCCACATTTTTCACATTGATCTCCATAAGCCTCTTCATGTCCACATTTAGGGCATGTACCTACAACAAATCTATCTGCAAGAAATTGGTCAGCCTCTGCATCATATAATTGCTCAGATGTTTCTTCAATAAATTTTCCATCATCATATAATTTTCTGAAGAATTCTGAAGCTGTTTCGTGATGTACAGGAGCAGAGGTTCTAGAATAGTTATCAAATAAAATTCCAAAGTCTGCAAAGGATTTTTTTATGATCGCATGATACTTATCAATAATAACTTGTGGAGAAACTCCTTCTTTTCTAGCACGCATCGGTATAGCAGCGCCGTGCTCATCGCTACCGCATATAAATGCCACGTCTTTTCCTATCATTCTTAGATATCGGGAGTAAATATCTGCGGGTACGTAAACTCCTGCTAGATGCCCTATATGTATTGGTCCATTAGTATACGGTAATGCTGCTGTAATGGTATATCTTCCTGGTGTGCTCATAACGCTTATAAAAATAAGGCACAAAGGTATGAAATAAGCCATAACTATAAAGAGGTTGTTGTACTAAATGATATAGGATCGCTACATTTCTGGATTTTGATTTTTAGTAGGAGCATTATTCACAAAGGGTATCTGGTCGATATGAAAATCAACATGCTTATAAAAGGTTGATAGCAGGATTCATCAGATTTATATGATATTAATATCGTCTATGATGAGTGATAAGGTGGTCGTAACAGCACAAGTATACTTAATATTTATATTTCATATACTAAGATTGAAATTTGGTAAAAAAAATACTCCAACTGAAGGGTTAGAGCATTTTTCATGAATTTTTATAAAGGTACTTCTTATGAAATCATCAACGGCTTACTAAAACTGTCTTCTCCAACAAGAATCTGATATACATATTGACCTGTAGTTAATCTTTTCTGAATCGTTTCTTTTACATCGATTTCGATTCTGGTACCTTCTGTAAGTACTTCATTTCTTAGAGTTCCTACTTTTTGACCAATAATATTATATAAGACAACATCAAAATGGGCGGTTCTTGGAGTTGTAATTACAATTGTGGGAGCATTGCTATTCTGAGGATCGTAAGTGACTCCATGAGTAATGGAATTTTCATCGATAGGATTAGAAGAAGAGAGTCCATCACAACTAAATCCAAGATCCAGCGATTCAAACTCTTCTCCCAGTAGTGCGCTGGATACGGTATTAGGATCAATACACATCCACTCTTTCATCACTGTAGAGTATACTTGCCTAAAATCAGTTGTATTTACTACATTACCTCCAGGAGTAAGGTCATTATCAGTGATTCCGGGATGTTCACCTATAAAACCATTTCCATTAAGACCTGTTCCAAAAAACATCATCGGAGCAGCTGTACCGTGATCTGTACCTAGTGATCCATTTTCTGTGAACCTTCTTCCAAATTCTGAGATCGTCATAGATAATACCTTATCATCCCATCCGGATGCAGCAAGATCTGCATAAAAATTATTGAGACCTTCAGAAAATTGATTCATTAATTCCTGATGACGTTGTATCTGATTACTATGTGTGTCAAAACCTCCTAGAGTTACCATATATACTTTAGTACCCAGATTTCCTTTGATCAGTCTGGCAATCACATTGAATTGATTACCTAAACTATTGTCTAAGTACCCTCCAAAATCGGTAGAACTATTATATGCCGCAGAAATAACGTCTGCATAATTATAAGTTGTGTTCGTGACTTCTCTTAAATATTTTACTTTTTCTGCATATGTACAATCAGGATCTACACCTGGATCGTAGAATGCTTCACTTTCTCCAAGCTGTTCTAATCTGGATGCGCTCGAAAACGCAAAAGAAAAATCATTTTCAGGTCCTCTAAAAATAAGGTTCCCGATACTTCCTATTTGGATAGAAGGAGGACTAGCAGGTGGGTTAAACGTATAATCGGGATACAATTCCTGAAAATATCTACCCATAAACCCGGATCGTTCTCTTTCTAATAAATTAGTATTTGCCCAAATATCAGAGCCAGAAAAGTGAGATAAAGAGGAGTCCTCATATCCCACTCCTTGTACTACTTTCATCTGTCCATCACCCCATAGATTCTCTAATTTATTCATAGATTTTGGCATAGCAAACATATCTCGTTCCAAATTGATAAACTCACTGGGAGGAATTTTTATGAGAGGTCTTCTATTAGCATAGCTATCATAGTCATACACAGGGATTATGGTGTTAAAACCATCATTACCACCGCTTAATCTTACGATGACAAGAATATTATCATTCTCTGAGGCACTCAACGCTGCAGATAATGGAGAGGGACTGGATACAGAAAGCCTCGTATTTGCCATCACCATAGATCCACCACCAGCTAAACCGAGAGCTTGTAAAAAAGAACGTCTGTTCCAGGATTTATGATCATCTGGATTACAGACACCATCAGTAGCATTTGTTTTTTTCTTAAATTTTATATTATGGGAAGGATTTGTACTCATGGGGTCTTATTTAAGTTGAAATTCTGGGACATATACAATATAACGTAGTAGTGCGATAAATTGATCATTTAACAATGGATTATCCAGCGTCCATATATTAGGAGCAGTAGCACCTGCTTCAAAATAACTTTCAGGTAAATCTCCTTTAAACACAGCTAAAGCTTCTTCATATATAAGAGGATCCGATACCCCACGGCTAAAAAAGTAATCTAAAATAGCTTTCACTACAATTTCTACATCAGTACTTGCCATGGTGCCTTCTAAATTACCATCGGCAGCGGTGCCAATAGGTAATCCCAATACAAAATTTCTGAATTGATCCTGATTTTCGCTGGAGGCTTGTGTGATTAATGAAGTAGCATTATCCCATCTTAAAATAAGATAATCAGGACTGATCCAATCTTCATCTCCTTGCCAACCTGCTACATCAAAAGGGTTCAGCATATCTTGTCCTAAACGATCTGTAAAATCTCTTACTTCTTCTAAATAGCTAAAAGTAGCCGGGTAGGTAAAATCTGTTTCATTAGAAAAAGAAATTAGCAGATCACAAGGACTTTTAATGATTACACCAATAGCTTCTTGATCAAAAAAATGTTCACTTTTAAATAGTTGTCTTAATACAGGAGCTATTTCAAAATTATTATCTATAAATGTTTGTGCCATTTCGGCAACGATTGCATCACTACAGGTGGGACTTACAAAATAGGTGTAAAGCTTACCGCAAATAAAAGTAGCAATCTCCTGTGGTCGTTGTGCGAACAATACATCATCAATTAATTCATCGTATCCAAAGTTTCCACTTTGTCCAAAAATTGTTTTAGTATCGTTACTAAACTGCCCAGGGTTAAATACAATAGGTCCCCAGGGGATATCATTAGTTTCTACCCATCCCGTTAATGCTTTAGCAGTTTCAATAATATCAGTTTCAGTATAACCATTGTCTACACCCATGGTAAATAACTCATACAATTCCCTGGCATAATTTTCATTAGGTCTATCTCTGGTATTTCTGTCTCCATTAAGATATACTAACATAGGAGAGGAGATACCTATATCATAGACAAAATCTCTAAAATTCCCTAACCCGTGCAATTGTAAAAGATTATAATATTGATATTGATAGGCCGGGCTTCTGTACTCATCATCTTCTGTTACAAAATGATTACTCCAAAATAAAGTTAAGCGATCTCGTACTTTGTTTTGGACAAGGTCGTTAATCATTTGTAACTTTCCTTCTCTGCGATAGAAGCCAGTATCATTTTCTTCATTAGCCATCTCAGCAGCTTCAAACTGATCTCTATCCCAGAATCCGTAAACAGGTGCTGGATTAGGAGCCATCGCAAGAGCTTCGTCTATAAGCGCATCTACTAATGCTGATGGATTATTTTGATTTAATGCATCAATTACTTCGGCTTTTGTAGCTCCAAAAGCAATTCTACGATATAAATGATTAATTTTACTTACATTCCAAGGATTGGTACCAGATGGAACATAAGGCTCTAAAGTTGCTAAGTTGCAGGTAATATCAGAGGCCATAGGCAAGGTAATTAGTAAATTATGGGACGTTTTCAAGCGTAATATAATAATTTAGAACGAAAACAATTGTTAATTAGTGCCATGAATGCTATAATTTAGGAAAATAGTTCTTAAAAAAATAGAAAACAGGCACATTAGAATATACATCATTTCATTACATATATATGGCGGATATTATTTCAAAACCTGATTTTATTGTTAAAGGAGATCAAATAGCAATTATTTCTACAGCAAGAAAGATTTTGATAGAAGAGATCGAAAATGCTGTGACTTTACTTGAAAATTGGGGGTTACAACCAATTATCGGTACTACAATCGGATTAGAAAATAATCAATTTGCAGGAACTGATGATGAGCGTATCATTGATTTTCAACAGATGCTGGACAATCAACAAATTAAAGCGATCTGGTGTGCCCGTGGGGGATATGGTACCGTAAGAATTATTGATCAAATTGATTTTTCTGATTTTATACAACACCCAAAATGGATTATTGGGTATTCTGATATCACAGTTCTACATGCACATATCCATAATTTGGGGATTTCTACAATACATGGAGCAATGCCTGTAAATATTCATCAAAGTAGTACTGAAGCGATAGATTCCTTGAAAGATACTTTATTTGGAAGAAGGATTGTTTATACTATTCCTACTTCTGATATGAATAGGTTGGGTAATTGTACTGGAAAATTAGTGGGAGGTAACTTGTCTATTTTGTATTCAATTTGTGGTTCAGTTTCTTCTCTGGATACCCGAGGTAAGATATTATGCATAGAAGATCTTGATGAATACATATATCATATCGACAGAATGATTCAAAATTTAAAAAGGAATGGATATTTTGATCAATTATCAGGTTTGATCGTAGGAGGGATGACTAATATGCACGACAATACAGTTCCTTTTGGTAAAAATGCGAGAGAAATTATTATTGATTCAGTTAAGGAGTATGACTTTCCTGTAGTTTTTGATTTTCCATTGGGACATATATCGGATAATCGAGCAGTAGTTTTGGGAGCAGAGGTCTCCTTAGAAGTCACCAAAAATAACGTAAAATTAGACTATGTAGTACCATAGTAAAAAACCAATTTCCCTTTGTGGAATTATAAACGTATGGCAGAACATAATGTATTAGGTAAAGAAGGAGAGCAACTGACTATCAATTTGTTACAAAATAGTGGGTATTCAATTTTAGAAAAGAATTATAGATTTGGTAAAGCAGAGGTAGATATTATCGCGAGAAAAGGTGATATTGTTGCTGCTGTTGAAGTAAAAACACGAAGTACTCCTGACTTTGGAAATCCACAGGATTTTGTGAAACCAAAACAAATACAATTATTAATAAAAGCGGTGAACCATTATGTAATTATTAATGATCTGGATGTAGAAGTTCGTTTTGATATTGTTGCCATTATTAAAAATAAATCAGGAACCAAAATAGAGCATCTAGCGGATGCTTTTTATCATTTTTAGAAATTATGAACTATCATCAGCTCGGAAATTCAGATTTAAAAATTAGTGAGATATCTTTTGGATGTATGTCTTTAGAGCGAGAATTTGATACCTCCAGAAAATTGATACACCTCGCAATTAATAAGGGAATTAACTATTTTGATACTGCGGATATATATCAAAATGGAGAAAATGAAATTATACTTGGCAAGGCATTAAAAGAATATCGTAATCAGGTGATCATAGGAACTAAAGTAGGTAATCAACCCCGTCCGGATGGCAAGGGTTGGGATTGGAATCCGAAAAAGAAGTATATCATAAAAGCAGTAGAAAATAGTTTGTCCAGATTACAAACGGATTATATTGATTTGTATCAACTGCATGGTGGTACTATTGAAGATCCAATTGACGAAACAATTGATGCTTTTGAAACCTTGGTAACGCAAGGTAAAATAAGATATTATGGGATTTCATCTATACGACCCAATGTGATTAGAGAGTATACAAAACGTTCTAATATAATTAGTGTGATGATGCAATATAGCTTGCTAGATAGAAGACCAGAGGAATCTTGCCTGAATTTTCTATGTGAAAATAATATTGGTGTTATTGCCAGAGGTGCACTGGCCAAAGGATTATTAGCTGGAAAAACTGCTACAGATTATTTACAATATACTCCATCAGAAGTGACCCAAATAAGCACTATTGTAAAAGAGATCGCTGGTAAAAGAAATACGATGAGTAAAACAGCTATTAAATTTGTGTTGGAACATCCTGCCATTATTTCTGCGGCTGTCGGCATAAGATCAGAAGACCAATTGCTACAATCTATTGGAACAAGCACTAATGATCGATTGTCTAAAGAGGAATTCTTGAAAATGCAACAGGCAATCGAACCTAATTTTTATACAAGTCATAGATAAGATATTGATAAAATAAAATGGATCACTATTTTGATCAAGAATTCTTATTTTAGAAGTACGAATAGATCCATTCGGTCTTGATTTTAAACTAAGTTGGATAGTTTTGTACTTATTAATCAATTTTATGGAAGGTTCTCAATATATAGATCTCATACTTTTTTTAGGTGTGAGTCAGGGAATATTTTTAGCGGTTACCATTCAGTGTATTCAGAATAAAAACAAGCATACAAATAAAATACTTTCACTGATATTATTGATGTCTGCGTGTATGTTATTCGGTAGAATTTTGTTAATGAGATTTTATTCAACTCAATTATTACAATGGTCAATTATTGCAGACGCAATCATCTTTCTATTTGGACCTCTATGTTATTTGTATTTTCGAAGGCTAGCTTTTTTTGAGAATATTGACTACAAACTTTCCTGGAAACATTATGTGCCAGTTTTTCTTCATTTAGTTTTTTCCTGTTATATAGTTTCTTTTGCACATGTAGTATTTATTGAACGATTTTCATCAGGGTATTTTAAAACATCCTATTTTGTAATTGAGGCAATCGGTATCGTTTCTAATTTGTACTACTGGTTTTTAAATACTCAGCTTTTACATAGGTATCAAAATGAAGAAAAAAAATCTATTTCTTTTCAACAGAATCTAGTATCATTTTTAAAGCTGTTTCAGATAATAGTTGGCTTTTTTAGTAGTGTTTGGGTAATTAGTTTTATTACATTTCATTTCTTTAATCGTTCTATATATCTAATTAATTATGATACCATATGGATTGCAGTATCCATCTTAGTCTTTGTTGTAGGATATTATAGCCTAAAGTACCCAGCGCTTTTTAGAGTAAAATTTACAGAGAAAACACAAAAAAATATAAAAAAAAGACTTCCTCAACATCAAATAGATGTATTAGAGAAAGAATTAGAATATCTTATGAATCAAGAGAAAATATTTCTAAAACCAGATCTTACTTTACGCAACCTTTCAGAACGACTGGATACTTCTACACATAACATATCCTGGTATCTTAATAATGTTTTTGATAGTAATTTTTATGATTATATCAATCATTACAGAGTTAAAGAATTTTTATATAAAATTGAAAACAATGAGCATAGTCAGCATACAATTTTAGGACTTTCTATGGATGTAGGTTTTAATTCGAAATCTACTTTTAACAAAGCTTTCAAGTTAGAGATGAATGAGACTCCTAGTAATTATATAAAGCGATTAAAAGTTGTATAAATTGGTGCGAGTATATCCATAACGTCGATTTTTAGCATACTACAGTATACTTTTATGGAAACTTTAAAACTAAAAAAATGAAGATTTTCAACGAAAGCTTTTGTAAAAAAAGTGCTACTATTTTTGTGTCACTAGGGGTATTATTTATGTCAGTTTCTTGTCATAATGAAGATGTGGAGTTAGAATCATTGGATTCAAAAAACGCGAGTTATTCCTCAAAGATTAGAAACGGTCAGAAGGTAGAAACCGTTACTGGAGATTTACCCGGGTTTGGATTTGATGCAGTAACCGTAGATAAGAGGGGGAATATATTTGTATCAGAATTCGGACGATTTACCAGTTCTGGTCCTGATGGAACTTCAATTTTTAAAATAACTAAAAAAGGGGAAGTAAAAGAGTTTGCATCAGATTTATCGGGTCCCTTAGGTAATGCTACAGATCAGAGAGGAAATTTTTATGTTGTAAATGGAAGCAATGGAGAAGATGGAGATGTACTTAAGATAACTCCTGATGGAACCCAAATTAAACTTGCTACCATTGATGGTTTTCCGTCAGGTTTAACTTTAGATAAACGTAATAATATTTACGTGTCTAACTTTACCAGTCCGACTGTTCATAAAATAACTCAGACCGGAGAGGTTTCTGTGTATGCGACTGATCCCAGATTAGCAGGAGGAGTAGGGATAGACTTTGATAATAGAGGAAACCTTATAGTTGGTAATTATACTACTGCGGATATTTTATCTATTAACAGAAGAGGTAATATCTCTCTAATAGCCACTATTCCTGATATTGTCATCAATGGTGCAGGAATAGGATATATTACAGTTGCTAATAATACAATTTTTGCAACAGGTATATCAGTACATAAAATTTTTAGTGTATCACTGGATGGAAAGATCGAAGTTTTTGCTGGTAATGGAGAAGCTGATTCTGTAGATGGGGAATTATTAGAAGCTTCTTTTAATTCTCCAAATGGTATAACCATAGATAAACGAACCAGAACCTTACACATATCAGAATATAGCAGAACTAGAATAAGAACAATCCAACTTTATTAAGACTATAATGGCATTTATGAAAAGACCGTCTCAAAAATGTTTGAACGGTTTTTTTATTTTGAATTAATGTTTACTTTTATTTGTTAATTATGCAATCATTAGAATTTATCGACTTAATTCTATTCCTGGGTATTAGTCAAGGCTTATTTTTGGCAATTACATTACAATTAATAAGGAATAAAAATAAAGAAGCTAATAAAGTTCTTTCATTATTATTAATTCTTGCTGTAGTGATGTTATCTGGAAGGATGTTTTATTTTAGATATTGGAGCGTTCACTTTTTTGAGAGGCTTGCTATATTGGTAGATGTAATTATTTTTCTTTTTGGTCCTCTGTCTTATTTATATCTTAGAAGACTTTCTGTTAGAGAATTTCCCAAGTTTCGATTATCTGCAATACATTTTGTTCCGGCTTTATTACATTTAATTTTTGTTTTCTGGTCTTATACTTTTTCCTTAAAAGAGTTAAATGCATTATGGCAAAAAGGATTTTTGAACATTCCTTTTATTGTGATCGAAACACTGGGCTTAATATCCAATATTTTCTATTTTCTTCTAAGTTTAGTAATTATAAAACAGTATATAAAAGAAGTAAAAAACAATCTTTCTTTTATCCAAAATGCAACATCTTTCTTTTATACATATTTAGTAGCTATTTTTCTCTTTATGCTGGCTTGGATATTGAGTTTTACAAATACATTTATTTGTAATCTTGGATTTGAACACCTTGATTACGATCTGATATGGATTATAATTCCGGTTTTTATATATGTTATTGGGTTTTATAGTTTAAAACAGCCGGCTATTTTCAGGATTCCGGTTGTAAAAAAAGAAAAAGATATACCCAGAGCAAGATTAAATAACGAAGCTTTACAAAAGCTACAAAACGATTTAGAAAAACTTATGATAGAAGAAAAAATATATCTGAATCATAAATTGACATTAAGAGATCTTTCTAAGCGATTAGATACATCAACAAATAATGTTTCCTGGTTGCTCAATAATGTTCATCAACATAGTTTTTATGATTACATCAATCATTATCGAGTAAAAGAATTTATTGAAAAAATTCAGGATGGAGAACATCATCGACATACGTTATTGGCTTTGTCAATGGATGTAGGGTTTAATTCTAAATCTACTTTTAATAAGGCATTTAAATCTGAAATGAATGATACCCCAAGTAATTATATAAAAAAGATAGAAATAATCTAGAAATATATTTGGACGGTTGTACACAAGCGGTCGATTGATACTCATATTGGTAGTTATTTTTGAGAACTATTAACTCTTTAAAATTATCAAGAATGAAAACGAGAATTAAAAAAATTAATGTAAGTACAATCTTTGTTTTAGCTATTTTGGGAATGTCAGTATTTCTAGTTTCTTGTCATGGGGACGGAATTAATCCTGATCCCGAAGTCGAAACATTGGTTGAGAATTTTGCAGCAAATGGTGCTGTTTCTGTAGATAGAAGTGGTATTATTTATGTATCTGAGTATGGTAGATTTGTGAATACCGGAGGGAGTGGAACCAGAGTGTTTAAAGTGTCTCCAAGTGGTAAAGTCTTTGATACGATCCAAGGATTATCCGGTCCTATGGGTACCGCAAAAGATTCTAAAGGAAATCTATATATAAATAATGCTAACAATACTATTAATGGGCAGGTTCTAAAAATAACTCCTGGTGATGAAAGAGAAGTAATAGCGACCATAGATGGATGGCCCAGTAGCATGGCAATAGACAGAAAGGATAATCTTTATATTTCTAATTACACCGCACCCACAGTTCATAAAATTACTCCAGAAGGAACATTAGAGGTATATGCAACTGACCCAAGATTAGCGGGAGGAGTTGGAATTGATATTGACAGTAAAGGAAATATAATCGTAGCTAATTTTTATACTGCGGATATTTTTTCTATCAATCAGCAAGGAGAGTTATCTCTAATCACCACGATTCCGGATATTGTAATTCAAAATTTTGGTATTGGATATCTTACCGTAATTAATGATGTTATTTTTGCTACAGGAATCGCAGTGAATTATATTTATAAAGTAACATTAGATGGAAAAATTGAGATCATTGCCGGTAATGGTCAAGCGGCGCAAATAGATGGCCCTTTATTAGAAGCATCTTTTAGTAACCCTAACGGCATATCAGCAAATAAACGAACCAAAGAATTGTACATTTCTGAATACACAGGTACAGGAGGATTGCGAAAAATCGAATTCTAAAAGTATGGAGTTACGAAAAGGAATTACAAATAAAGTTTTTTGATTTTTATAATTAATTTCGAAATTTAAAAACAGAAAAACCTGAGATTTCTCAGGTTTTTCTGTTTTTAAAAGTAGGATGTATTTCTTTTAAGATTTGATTTGAAATATCTGGAATCTGTTTGCCGTATCATTATTAAAAGTTAAATAAAACCTAATTTTTATTAGTGTATTAAACGTTACTGATGTTTCATTGTCAAAGAAAACTAAGAATAGAACTTAAAAGATTATTAGTATGAAAAAGAATGTAAAAACGTTATTGGCTATAGGTGCTATGGTATTTTCTTTCACCACAATCAGCGCGCAGGAAGAAACCACAAGAGATCGCAAACGACCGGATCCGGAAAAGATGATAGCAAAATTGGATACTGATCAGGATGGTAAGTTAAGTAAAGAAGAGGCCGAAGCTGCAGAAAAAGGAAAATTGGCAGAAAGATTTGATACTATCGATACCAATTCAGATGGTTTTCTTGAATTAGAAGAACTTGCTGCTGCACCTAAAAAAGGAGGTAGAAAACCTGAAGATTAGTCTTATAACTAATAATAGGTATACAAATTAATATACCGAAATAAGCTGTTCTTTAGTACAATGCTTAATTCGGTTTTTTTGTCGCTTTTTCTAGGGTTGAAATACTAGATATATCCGATAGCTAGTTGAAACTATTGATCTAAAAGGATTGCGTTTATATTTCAGCATTCACTTTGGGTTTGAGCTGTTGTATCGCTTTATAAGCTTTCTCTATTGTAAGAATATTTTCGAAAGTAATGAGTAGTCTCAATCCATTTCTAGTTTGTTTTTCTTTCATTTTACAGATTCCAGCATTTTTATGGACAAATTGTAATACACTACTAAAAACAAGACTTTGATAAAAAGGAGACTGTTGGTCACTAATAAAGTAACCGACAAGTTTATGTTGCTTCAGAATAATTTTTTCGATACCAATCGCTGTTGCAATCCATTTGATTCGAACAGAATTCATGAGATCTACAGCTTGTTCTGGTAGTTCCCCAAAACGATCAACTAATCGTTTCTCATATGCTTGTAATGCCTCTTCATCTTTAATGGTATTCAATTCTGTATAAAGATTCAATCGTTCGCTGATACTATTGATATAAGCATCGGGAAACAGTAATTCAAAATCGGTGTCAATTTGAGTATCTTTTAAGTATACTTTTTCTTCTGAAGAGTCTTCATAGAGTTCCTTGAATTCATTTTCCTTGAGTTCTTCAATTGCTTCATTTAAGATCTTTTGATAGGTATCAAAGCCAATTTCATTGATAAAACCACTTTGTTCTCCACCTAATAAATCTCCGGCACCTCTGATTTCTAAATCTTTCATTGCAATATTAAAACCACTACCCAGATCAGAATGTTGTTCCAGAGCAGTAATCCTTTTACGGGCATCATCGGTCATTGCAGAATAGGGAGGGGTAATAAAATAACAGAACGCTTTTTTATTACTTCGGCCTACCCGTCCACGCATCTGGTGAAGATCCGAAATCCCAAAGTTATTAGCATTATTGATAAAAATAGTATTAGCATTAGGTACATCTAATCCACTTTCTACAATTGTTGTAGAAATGAGTACATCAAAATCTCCATTCATAAAGGAAAGCATCAATTCTTCTAGTTTTTTGCCATCCATTTGCCCGTGACCTACAGCTACTTTAGCATCTGGTACTAAGCGTTGTACCATGCCGGCAACTTCCTTAATATTTTCAATACGATTATGTATAAAAAACACTTGTCCTCCACGCTGTATTTCATACATCACAGCGTCTCTGATACTTTCTTCACTAAAGCGAATCACATTTGTTTCTATAGGATATCGATTGGGTGGAGGTGTCGTAATTGTAGATAAGTCCCGCGCTGCCATTAAACTAAATTGTAGAGTTCTGGGGATAGGAGTAGCGGTTAATGTCAGGGTATCAACATTCTCTTTTATGGTCTTTAGTTTATCTTTTACAGATACTCCAAATTTTTGTTCTTCATCTATAATTAATAACCCCAGATTTTTAAACTTCACATTTTTGCTGACCAGTTGATGTGTTCCTATGATGATATCAACTTTTCCGTTTGCCAGATCTTCTAGTGTTTCTTTCTTTTGTTTTGCGGTTCTAAAGCGATTTACATAATCTACTACAACAGGAAAATCTCGCAATCGCTCTCTGAAAGTTTTAGCATGCTGAAATGCAAGGATTGTGGTAGGAACGAGCACAGCAACTTGTTTGCCATTATCAACAGCCTTGAAGGCTGCTCTGATAGCGACTTCTGTTTTTCCAAAACCAACATCTCCACAGATTAAGCGATCCATAGGACGTTCACTTTCCATATCCGCCTTGATAGCTTCAGTAGCAGTACTTTGGTCCGGAGTATCTTCATATATAAAAGAAGCCTCTAGTTCGTGTTGTAAATAACTGTCTGGAGCGTATTGAAAACCTTTTTGTAATTTTCTTTTAGCGTATAATTGGATTAGATTAAAAGCTATATGTTTTACTCGGGCCTTTGTTTTTTGTTTTAAGGTTTTCCAGGCTTTTGACCCTAGTTTATAAATTTGAGGCGCTTTGCCATCTTTACCATTAAATTTAGAAATTTTATGAAGAGAATGTATGCTTAGATACAAGACATCTCTTTCTCCATAAATTAACTTAATGGCTTCTTGCTTTTTACCTTCTACGTCAATCTTTTGTAGTCCTCCAAATTTACCAATTCCGTGATCTATATGAGTAACATAATCTCCAACCTCTAATGTTGTTAACTCTTTTAAAGTAATGGCTTGCTTTTTTGCATACCCGCTTTTTAGGTTGAACTTATGATACCTTTCAAAAATTTGATGATCTGTGTAACAAATTATTTTATGATCATGATCTACAAATCCTTTATAAGCAGAAAAGACAATTGTTTCATATTGTTTTACATCAAGATCAGCATCATCAAAAATATCATGAAATCGTTTTGCTTGTTGCTCACTGACGCAAAAAATGTAATTATGATATCCTTTTTCATGATTTTCATTAAGGTTACCAATCAATAAATCAAATTGTTTATTAAATGAAGGTTGAGGTTTCGTGTTACATTTTATGGTAACATCTGCCTTAGTTAATGGTTGATTACCTATTTCTACCAAAGTAAATCCCAGTAGTTTCTTTTTGATTAAAGTAGCATTTGTAAAAAGTTCGTCTGGAGTCCCATGTTTGATATCTTCTGAAAGAGTTTTGAAAGCTTCTGTTGCTTTTTCAAAATTTTTGTCAATTCTTGTTGAAAGCAGGTCAATATCCTTAACAAAGACAACGGTACTAGAAGAAATATAATCCAGAAAACTTTCTCGTACTTCTTTAATCGCTTTATTTTCTACATTAGGAATTATCGAAATCTTTTTGATCTGATTTGTTGATAATTGAGTTTCTACATCAAAGGTTCTAATACTGTCTACTTCATCCCCAAAAAATTCAATACGATAAGGCTCATCATTACTAAAAGAAAATACATCCACGATACCTCCACGAACAGAAAACTCTCCGGGTTCTGTTACAAAATCCACCCGTTTAAAATGATATTCAAATAGTATTTCATTTACAAATTCGAGTGACAAGGTATCATTAAGTGTAATTTTTAATGTGTTTTTTTCAAGTTCTTTTTTTGTGACTACTTTTTCAAATAAAGCGTCTGGATATGTAATGATTAATGCTGGTTTTTTTCTGGAATTGATGCGATTAAGAACTTCTGCACGTAGCAATACATTGGCATTATCTGTTTCTTCTATTTGGTAAGGTCTACGGTAACTTCCCGGGTAAAACAACACATTTTTATCACCTAATAATTGCTCTAAATCATTAAGGTAATAGGCTGCTTCTTCTTTATCATTAAAAACACAAAGAAAAGGTTTATCAGCCTCTTTAAAACAACTTTGTATTGTAAAAGATAATGCGGATCCAATAAGTCCCTGAAGATGTGTTTTTATACTGTCCTGAGATTTTTCAGGATCCTGGGCAACGGCTTTCCTCAGATTCTGTAATTGTACAGACTTTGCAAAGGTTTGCGTGATTAGGGTTTTACTCACGTAGCAATAATTTTATGACAAATATACTATTCTTATGTTTTATAGCGAAGTACAATTATAAAGCGAATGCTAAAGAATACTTAAAGTGTATGGTGTTTTCTTTTTTTGTTGATATTTTCAGTTAAAAACAAATTATGAATACGGATCAAGCAGCATTTTTTTTTGGACGGATTGCGATTGGAGTTAATTTTTTAGTACATGGAATCGTAAGAATTCCAAAACTCAGTCAATTTACAGAGGGAATGATCAAGGGGTTTTCAGAAACGTGGTTACCAGAGATTTTAGTTTATTCATTTGCTTTTAGTTTACCTTTTTTAGAATTGTTTATTGGAATCTTTTTATTTTTAGGATTAAAGACTAAAGAAAGCCTAATGACAGGAGGTTTTCTAATTATCATACTTATTTTTGGAACGGGGCTTAAGGAAGATTGGTCTTTAGTGAGTAGTCAGATGATTTATGTTATATTTTTCTTTCTAATGCTAAAAAATGTGAATTTCAATAGCTATTCATTAGATACATTTAAGAAGACAAGGATAGAAGGGTTTAGAAGTGCTAAATAGTCTGAAGAGGTCTTAAATATATCGTGTAGAAGAGAGTAATATAAAAGATTAGATGAAAGATATAAAGAGTTCTTTTTTATTTCTTGACAATTGAAACCAAAAATACTTTACGATATAAAACTTTATTTTCTTTTTGTGAATTTGGAGGATATAAAAAACAATGATATTAAATTTTAAAAGGATTATAGTTTATTTATATTTGCGCCAAATAAAAAAATAAAACATGTCAATATCTGATTTATTTGATAGTGGATTTCAGAAAAGAAATCAAGACCATTTTGCGGCCATTGTTAGGGTAGCGATGAGTGATGGAATAATTACTGATGAAGAGAGTGCTTTTTTAGATAGACTGGCTCGTAAACTTGAAATTTCTGATAATGATTATAAAGAAATATTAAAGGATTATGCATCTCATCCTATCAATCCGCCAACTAGTTATGATAAGAGGTTAGAGCGTCTTTATGATTTAACAAGAATGGTATATGCAGATCATATTAAAGGAGAAAAAGAAGTTTTATTATTAGAGAAATTAAGTGTTGGTTTAGGTTTTAGAACTGATAATGCAAAGTATGTCGTGGATAAAGCCATTAGATTAGTAAGTCAGGGTGTTGATGGAGATACGTTTGCAGAAGAGATTAAAAATATGAACAGATAGCAAATTTGTTTATTTGTGTAAAAAGCCGCTTTTATGATGCGGCTTTTTTTGCTATTTGCTTCACAATTTTATAAATGAAATCTTCCTGTTCGAATGGTTTCGCAATAAAGTCATCCATCCCGGACTTAAGACATTTATCACGTTCACTCTCTGTTGCACGGGCTGTAAAACCGATAATAGGCACTTCAGAAATTACTTTATCTCCATAGTTTTTTCTAATCATAGAAGTGATTTTGTAACCATCCTGATCCTTTAATTGTAAATCCATAAGCACAAGATCGTAATTCCTTCTTTCCAGATAGTTAATTGCATCCTTACCATTAATAGCTACGTCAATAAAAAAATTGCCCTGTCCTATTAATATTTTCATGATTAAAAATTGAGTGGATTCCTCATCTTCTACAGCTAATATGCGGTATCTTTTCTTAGTATCGGGTAGTTTGTATTGCTTTTTCTTTTTCTCTGGAGTCGTTTTTCTAACTTCAAAATTAAAAGGTAGTTTTATATCAAAGGTAGTTCCTTTTTCAGGAATGCTGCTTACCTTAATATCTCCATGCAACAAGTCTATTAAATTTTTTACAATAGCAAGTCCTAATCCTGTACCAGAGATGCTTTTATCATTATTATATCTGGTAAATCTATCAAATATATTTGTGAGATCTTCCTTTTGTATCCCAAACCCTGTATCTTCTATCTTAAAACTAATACTTAGCTTATTAGAACGTTGATAATTTTTAGAAACTGAAAGTTTTATGATTCCTTCTTCTGTAAATTTAAAAGCATTTGTGAGTACGTTGTTTAGAATTTGAAATATTCTGGTTCGGTCACCTATAAGATATTCCTGGATGTTAGGATCAATATAGGTTTCAAATTTTATTCCTTTTTCTTTTGCTAATGCAGTATACGTTTCTTTAAAACCTTCTATAAGTTTTGTAAATCGAAATCGTTCCTTGATAATCTTTAGATTTCCCGTTTCGATTTTGGAAATATCCAGCATATCATCTATTATAGCATTAAGATGCTTACTTTGCCTTTTGATAATGCGGGTCAGTTCTTCTTGCTCAAAATTAAGTTGGGTTTTTTGTAGTACTTCCACAAAACCTAATATTCCAGTGAGGGGAGTTCTGATTTCATGATTAATATTGGCAATAAAACTATTTTTGAACTTTTCTTTTTCAAGTAAGTATTTGTTTTTGAGTTTTAACTCCTTTGCTTTTAGTATAGATTGGTTTTTCTGTTGAGCTATTTTGTTTACTTCTTGATATTTTACTGTATAATCAAAAAGGATAATGACAACTTCCTGAAGACTTACTTTTATAGTAATGTCAAGGATTTTTTCTATGGCACCCTCTTCTAAATGAATACAGGGAAAATTATAAGTTACCTCCTCATGAGTAGCATCTTCTATAAAGTTTTTAATAATTTCAAAAAATGGATGGGCGTCATAAATAGAGGTTCCAATATCCCAACTGAATAGATTTTTATCAGTCTCTTTAATGACTCCATCCAAAGCCACTAGCAAAAATTGAGTTTTTTTATCAAATAGTAATTTGTCCTCTTGATATGTCATAATCCTATCTTGCTATTTCATTGGCAAGATCCAGAAAAAAATCTTGAACATTTTTGTTGGTCTTGGCGCTAGTTATACAGTTGTAATTAATATTTAGATTCTTCAGTTGAAGTAATGTTTCTTTTTCATTGATCAAATCACATTTGTTTCCTAATATTTTAATCACGACTTTAGGATAGTTTTTGGATAGATAATCAAGATCATTGGGTAAATTTTTATAGGTCTCTTCTCTCGTTAAATCAAATACATAGATAAAGGCATTTGATCCTAATAGATATGATTTTCTGGTATCTTCTATGTTCGTATGTCCTTCAGTATCCCAAATAATCATAGAAAGTTCTCTTCCGTCAGGCATTTCAATTATATTCTTTTTTATTTGAACACCCAGTGTAACTTTATAGTCTTCAGAAAATTCGTCGTCCATAAAACGTCTGAATAATGATGTTTTTCCAACACCAAAATGTCCTAGGAGTACTACTTTTTTAGACAATTTCATTTTCAAAGTATTTTTTTATTTTTTTAGTAAAAAGTTCGTTGCTTTCTAAGTCTTTCTTAGAAATGTACTTTTGAGCGAACTCAAGAATTTGATTTTCTAATCGTTCCTTAAAATTAATATTATAGGCACCAGCTACAACTGCAGCGATATAGTAGGAATAGAAATTCTGGATATGAATGGTAAAAAGTTCATATTCTATCGTTTCAAGATTTTGATTTCCTTCTTCAAAAGCATCTTCTACAAAACTTTTGATAGCCGTTAGCATACCAGCAACCATTTCTTTATCAATTGTGTTTTCTGATAAAGGACTGTAGTCTGCAATTAGTAATCCAGAGTTTTTCTCGATGACAAACATTTGAACCAGTTGTGGTTTGCCATATTCGGTTATTTCTAAATCCCCTGTGCTAATACCCTGCACTTTGGCTTTTTTTCTTTTAAACCAATTTTTAAAAGAAAAAGCACTTTTAGTTTTTCTACTTATGTTTTCACTAAGCAATTTCATTTCATGGGCAATATACTTCTTGATCATCTTACCGATGATAGGAAACAATGCTTCTACTACAGCATCCTGAGAGTTTTTAATTTCTTCTTTTAATGCTTCTGTAATCGTAGGACCTAGCGTTTTAGGGATTTCTTTTACAAAGATTTCTAATTTGTCATCTATTATCGGATCCACTTTATGAGAAAGTTCTTGTTTTTCATACACGATTTTACTTAAAATTTCTAATTTTTCAGCAATAGAATCCGTGTACTCTTTTTCTTCTGTAAAAAGGAGTTCTTTAAGAATTTTTAGTTTATCCGACTCTTCCATATGTTTGGATAGATGATGGTAGGATTACTTAGAGTTTATTTTTTCGCCCATTGCGATCAATAAATCTCCTAAGGTTTTTTTGTCTACTTTTTTAGTGTCTAACATTTCAACTTTATCAGCCAGATTATCTTCTAATTCTGTTATTCTGATACTTATGTCCGTACTAAGATTATCAATTGCTTGATTAAGTTCCTTACGTGTGTCTTCAATAAAATCCTCAAGTTCTTTCTTTTTAGCAGAAATATCCTTTTTTACAGTTTCAAATTCAGAATTGTAAGCGGCAATATTTTCTCCAAAGATAAGGTTCTTGATTGCTTCAATTTTAGAAGAAGGATCATTTACCGTTTGTCCATTTTGTTCTTCAACAATTGTTTTTTCTTTGGCCATTTTGGTTTTTTTAGAAGGTTGATCTTAGTGCTTTAGGTAAATTTAGTATAAAAACATTAAAAACTGGTGTCAATTGTAAATAATATCCACTTTAGTAATTTTCTATTTTCAATTAATTGTTTTTCTAAAATAAAATTAAGTATCAAACTACAAAATAGATAAGACCCTTTGGTCAATGAGTATATTATAAGAAAGCTTAAAATAATTTTTTTAGGTTATTGTAATCTAAAAATATACAATAATCACTTATTTATGAAATGTCAACCAGTATTTCTGGTATTTGAAATGAGGACGCTGGTAACATCAAAAATATGGTATAGTTTATGCATTTCATCGACATAATAGGTGGATTGACCATTATGTATGAGTTTTTGACCTAGGTTTTACTTCTAAACTAGAATATTAGCTATACTTTTATTATGGTTTAACCGTAAAAATTAAGTTTTATGAAAAAAATTACGTATTTATTATTATTATTTGTTTGTTGTAGTTTCTTACAGACTGAGGATAGTTATCAGTCAGCTATTACAGAAATAGCGGATGCTTATAATCAAAAAGATGCAGACAAAATTTTTAATTTATTCTCTTCAGAATTACAATCTTCATTTACCATTGATAAGGTCAAAGACTTTGTAAAAGATAATCAAGAAAGCAATGGATTAATGGGAGAATTTTCCTTTTTAATGGATGATGAAACCGGTAAACGGTATTTATTAGAATTCGAAAATTCAACTATGATTCTAGTACTTGAATTATCAACAGATAATAAGATTATAAGACTATCCCTTGAAGAATATTAATCAAAACAACAATTTAAATTTGAATACATGAAAAATAAAATTACACTTAAAACAATATTGATGTTATTTCTAGTAGGAATAATAGTAGCGAGCTCTTCTAATATAAATGCTCAACAAAATAATAAATATGGAATGTTAAGCTTTAATAAGGCGGTAAATATTTCTGGTAAACAACGTATGTTAAGTCAGAAAATGGCTAAAACGTATTTATACCTTATAGATAATCCAAGCGATGTTAAAGCTAAACGAGATCTCTTAACTAGTAAAATAATTTTTGAAAAACAAAACGAGATTATTCTACAAAACTCTAGTTATAAAGTGACTAAAGATAGAGTGGCAAAAGTAAAGAGTATATGGACAAGTTTTGAAAGTATTATAAGTACACCTGCAAATTTTGATAATGCAAAAAAGATAATCGAATTAAATACTGATTTATTAAAAGCTACTAATTCTGTAGTTTCTGCAATTATTGTTGAATCAAAAGGTGTGGTTCAAGGAGATATTTCATTACTAGAAGATGATGGTTATGGAGAATCAGATACAGAGCTTAAACAGATCATAAATATGGCGGGAAGACAACGTATGCTTGCTCAAAGATTAGGTTTGTATTATTTTGCAAATCAAAATACGCTTAAAGACAAAAATTCAGAGCAAATGCTTACTAATGTTTTTAACGAATTAGACGGTGCTATTACGGTTCTACTGATTTCTAATTTTAATAATTCTAAGATTGATGAGAAATTAGGATTAGCAATGACAAAATGGGAACAGGTAAAAATGAATAAGGAAAAATTAATGAACCAAGGTTTTAAAGCTAGTGAAATATATAGCATCAGTAATGATTTAACTAAAGCTTTTAATACAGTAACTGGTTTATATGAAAAAGTTAAAATGTAGATAGCCTATATTTAAGTAAGTTGTTATAAAAAATGCGTAGCTAACTACGCATTTTTTATACTTACTGAAAATCATAGTGAGGTTGATCAAAAGCTCTATCTGTCATGACTAACTATAGTGATGACTTTCAGGATTATTTTTAGGACGATCCATACTGGATGGATTACAAATTATTTTATAAAAAAATAAGCGGCTGTTACGACCTCCTCTTAGCTTATCATATGTTATCGTAAAAAACCTAAGAAATCATCTGATGAGGATAATTTTTGTGTTGGTTTAAAAATTATGAGTATGTGTAATGCTAATGAATTTAATTATGAATTTTTCATAAAAGACTCAGCTTTTGTTACCATATTTTTACTTCCGCAGATAAACGGAATCCGTTCATGTAGCTCAGTTGGTTTTATATCCATGATTCTGTTAAATCCATCACTGGCTTTACCTCCAGCTTGTTCTGCAATAAATGCCATTGGATTACACTCATACAAAAGCCGAAGTTTTCCTTTTGGTGATTTAGAACTACTAGGATACATATAAATCCCTCCTTTAATCATATTACGATGGATATCACTCACTAATGAACCGATATATCGTGATGTATATGGACGATCTTCTTTTTCTTCCTGACAATATTTTATATAATCTTTAATCCCTTTAGGAAAATGTATATAATTACCTTCATTTACAGAATAAATGTGTCCGTCATCAGGGAATCTCATATTAGGATGAGATAGATAATAGGTTCCTAAGGCGGGGTTTAGTGTAAAACCGTTAACTCCATGACCTGTGGTGTACACTAGCATTGTAGAAGTACCATAGATGATATACCCAGCTGCAACCTGCAAATTCCCTGGTTGTAAAAAATCTTCTATAGTTACCGGTGTTCCTGTAGGGGTTATTCTACGATAAACAGAGAAAATAGTTCCTACAGAAACGTTTACATCTATATTAGAACTACCGTCTAATGGATCCATCAATACAACATAATTATTACGGTGATCATTATTTTGTCCTTTTATAGTAATAAAATCATCATTTTCTTCTGATGCGATTCCGCAGACAATTTCTCTATTGGTAAGTGTATTTATAAACGTTTCATTAGCAATAATGTCTAATTTTTGTTGATCTTCTCCTTGTATATTAACTTCACCAGCGGCTCCAGTGATATCTACTAAACCAGCTTTATTCACCTGGTGATTCACCATTTTTGCAGCCAATCTGATAGAGTTGATCAGACGAGAAAGTTCTCCGCTTGCATATGGAAAGTCTTTCTGATTTTCAATAATAAATTCTCCTAAGGTTTGATTATTTCTAGCCATGTATGGTTGGATATGTGAATTTTTACAAAAGTATTGTTTTTTATAAGAACTAAAAGATTTTCGGAACTGTAAATTGCTAAACATCATTAATAATTACATAAACATAAAAACCATCCGTATATCATTACAAAATTGTTGTTTTTTAGTACATATTTTATATGTTTGATAAACAAATGATATTTATGGAATATATAGTTAGAGATGCAGCTATTGAGGATGTGCCCAAGATTTTAGAGCTTATAAAAGAATTAGCAGTGTATGAAAAAGAACCAAACGCTGTGACTATTACTGTTGATGATTTAGAAAAAGAAGGTTTTGGTAAAGATCCGTTGTTTCAATGTTTTGTTGCGGTTACCAATGATCAAATCATGGGTATGGCATTAGTATACTATCGTTTTTCTACCTGGAAAGGACGTACAATCCATCTGGAGGATTTAATTGTAAAAGAAGCCATGAGAGGAACCGGTGCTGGTACGGCGTTATATAAACGGGTTATGGAGTATGCTAAACAAAAAAATGTAAAAAGAGTAGAGTGGAATGTATTAGATTGGAATACTCCTGCAGTTGATTTTTATATAAAAAGTGGGGCAAAAATTTTAAAAGGTTGGCAAGTAGTACAGATGGATGAAGAAGGATTATGTGCTTTTGTTTCTGGTAATTAAATGATTTTGAATATGATATACTTTTTAAAGTAAATTAATAATGAAGATTTTTAAGTTTGGAGGTGCCTCAGTAAAAGATGGTAATGGAGTTAAAAATGTAATCAATGTATTACAAAAAGCAGGCGCATCAGATATGGTGATTGTTGTATCAGCAATGGGCAAAACCACAAATGCCTTAGAGTTAGTGGTTGACTTTTATTTGCAAAAAAATCCAAAATTAAAGGTTGCTATTGATGATGTTAAAGATTATCATTTACAAATTCTGGATTCACTTTTTTTAAATAGACAACATAGAGTTTTTAGAAAAATTGATTCACTTCTTTCTGATATGGAAACTACTTTAGAAAGAAATAAATCCACTCAGTATGATTATTTGTATGATCAAATTGTTTGTTATGGAGAATTAATTTCTACGACAATTATTAGTGAATACTTAGGAACTCATGGATTTAAAAATAAATGGTTGGATGCCAGAGAGATCATTAAAACAAACGATACTTATCGGGATGCAGCGGTAGATTGGAAACTGACCCAGAGCAAGATTCTCGAAAAGGTAGATAAAATGGGGATGACCGTTACTCAGGGTTTTATAGCTTCAAATACTAATAATTTCACAACCACTTTAGGAAGAGAAGGCAGTGATTATACGGCTGGTATTCTTGCCTATTGTATGAATGCTCATAGTGTAAGTATTTGGAAAGATGTGCCTGGTGTTTTAAACGGAGATCCCAGAGTGTTTAAGCATACAGAGTTGCTTACCCAGATTTCGTATGAAGAAGCGATAGAATTAGCGTTTTATGGAGCCTCTGTTATCCACCCCAAAACATTACAACCCTTACAACGCAAAGGGATTCCCCTCTATGTGAAGTCATTTCTTGATCCTGAAGCTAAGGGTACTTCTGTGAAAAAAGGTCAAAGATTAGTTCCGGAAATACCATGTTTTATTGTAAAAAAGAATCAGGTATTAGTATCTCTTTCTTCATTAGATTTTTCATTCATTGTAGAGGATAATATTAGTGAAATTTTCAAGCTTTTTCATAAATATCAATTAAAAGTAGATTTGATTCAGAATTCTGCCATTAGTTTTTCTGTATGTCTGGATAATAAATTCAATACGTTTGAGGAGCTTTTAAAGTGTCTAAAAGCTACATTTAGTGTTTCTTATGAGAAAAATGTTTCCTTATTTACCATAAGACATTATACCAAAGAAGCAATTCGTTTTATAGAAACTGATAAAGATATTTTACTAAAACAAAGTACCAAAGAAACGTATCAGATTGTAGTAAAACAACAAGATTGAGTATACTACTAATTTGCTATATTTGTAGTTAGCATAAAAATGAATTAATGCCATTAGTGACCTCTAGAGAAGTAGCCAAAGGGCTTAAATTAGATAAATTTGCTTTCCTTGGCACTTTTATGGGTTGGGTGCTATTAAAAATCACCAGATTAACTAAGATGAATCGTCAATACGATACTATGAGTCATCTGGATGGTTCTAGTTATGTAGATGAGGTACTAAAATTGTACGGTGTTACCTATGAAATCCCGCCAGAAGATCTTAAAAGATTACCAAAGGAAGGTCCGTTTATTACCATATCTAATCATCCCTTAGGTGGATTAGATGGTATTTTGTTATTGAAAATACTATTCAAACAGAGAACAGATTTTAAGGTTATAGTTAATTTTTTGCTCTATAGATTTGTTCCGATGAGACCCCATATTATGCAGGTCAATCCATTTGAAGATAGAAAAGAAGTAAAATCTAGTTTTAAAGGAATTAAAGACGCACTGCTGCACCTTAGAGAAGGTAAACCTTTAGGTATTTTTCCAGCAGGAGAAGTTTCGACGTATAAGGATGGTAAAAATATCGTAGATAAACCATGGGAACCAGGAGCAATACGATTAATAAAACAAGCCAAAGTTCCGGTGGTGCCTATTTATTTTCATGCACGAAACAGTCGGTTATTTTATAAATTAGCATCTATACACGGTGTTTTACGTACTTTAAAATTACCGAGTGAAGTTTTTTCACAAGATAAGCGGGTTATTAAAATAAGGATAGGACACCCCATTTCTGTAAAAGATCAGAAAGAACATGTCAATCTCGAAGATTTTACAAGTTTTTTACGCAAGAAAACATATATGTTGGCAAATCCATATCAAAAGAAGACGTTGCGGGAATCCATACCTCAAAACCTGAAATTGCCGAAATCCCCTAAGCGAATTGCCGGTCAGGGAAATGCAGAAATTATTGAAGTAGAGTTACAACATTGTAGAGATCAGGATAAAAGGCTGCTTGCCAGTAAAAATTATGAAGTTTTTCTGGCAAAGAAAAAAGATGTACCCATGATTATTCGAGAAATAGGCAGGTTACGGGAGATTACATTTAGAGCTATTGGAGAAGGTACAAATAATCCTATAGATTTAGATTCTTTTGATGCCCATTATTATCATATGTTTTTATGGGATAATAAGGAAAAAAAGATTGCAGGAGCCTACCGAATGGGTATGGGGTCAGAAATTTTCGCTGCCTATGGGATCAATGGATTTTATCTGCAAAACTTATTTAGATTTGAACCAGAATTATATAAAATGATGGGAGAATCCATAGAGATGGGTAGAGCTTTTATTATCAAAGAATATCAGCAGCGTCCTATGCCATTATTTTTACTCTGGAAAGGAATAGTCCATTGCACCTTGCGTTTTCCTGAACATAAATACCTAATAGGAGGCGTTAGTATCAGTAATAAATTCAGTAAATTTTCTAAATCTTTAATGATAGAGTTTATGAAATCTCATTATTATGATCCCTATGTAGCACAGTATGTAAGACCTAAAAAGGAATTTAAAGTGAAGCTTAAAGATGCTGATAAAGATTTTGTTTTTGATGAGAGTAGGAGTGATCTTAATAAATTTGATAAGATTATAGATGAGGTGGAACCCGGGAGTTTGCGTATTCCGGTATTGATAAAAAAATATATTAAACAGAATGCTAAAGTTGTTGCTTTTAATGTAGATCCATTATTTAATAATGCAGTGGATGGGTTAATGTACATTCGAATTGCGGATCTACCCGAAAGTACTGTAAAACCAGTAATGGAAGAATTTCAGGAAGAATTAGAGAAGAAATACTTTAAAAGTGGAGATAAATAGCTCAGTTTTTAAAGTATTTCTTTCATGTCTAAAAGTGAATTGTTAATGTTCTTAAAAGAACTTAAGTGGTAAATGCACCCAGAAAATGAGACTATTAAACCTAGAGCTCATTTTTATTACTTATAACTAGGAGACTGTGTTTGAAATGCTTTTTTCTACAAAATCTTTACAATACTCTTTAATTTGATTTCTGGTTTTTTGAAAAGCCGCATGTGTATCTTCTTCAGTGCCGTCTATCTTAGAGGGATCAAAAAAATTATAATGCAGGCGTTCTGCTTTTCCAGGAAATATCGGACATCTTTCTTTTGCGTTATCACATACAGTAAGTATATAATCAAAAGTTAACCCTAGATATTCATCGAGATTATTAGAGGTATGATTAGAGATATCAATACCATCTTCTTTCATAATAGCAATGGCTTTTGGATTAACTCCGTGAGTTTCTACACCTGCACTATAGATAGTTGCCCTATCTTTTGCAAAATATTTCAGATATCCTTCTGCCATTTGACTTCTGCAGGAATTACCAGTGCAGAGCACTAAAATGTTTGTCATAATTAGTTGTTTTGTGGTTATATAAAATAATTACTTCTTTTTTCTAGAATGGTGTTATCATACCATATATCATCTAGCTTTCCTATTTTTTCTTTATATCCGATAATTCTAAACCCCATTGAGGTATGTAATTGTAAGCTTGCTTTATTAGTATTAAAAATACTAGCTTGTAACGACCAGAATCCTACTTTTTCACTTTCTGAAATAAGAGCTGACAAAAGTGATTTTCCTATGCCTTGATTTCTATATTTTGATAGAATATAAATACTGACTTCGCCAACTCCTTTATATACCTGCCTTTTAGAAATAGGAGAAAGAGCGGCCCAACCAACAATTTTATTGTTCATGATAGCTTTTAGCCTACAAGATTTAGCGTGTGCAAGATCCCATTGTTCCCAAGTTGGTATTTTCGTTTCAAACGTTGCCATTTTAGTATCGATTCCTTCCTGATAGATCACTGAGATTATGGACCAATCGGATATATCAAAGGGCTGTATTTTTATTTCAGAAAAGGGTGCTACTAACATTTTTAAGCATTTTAATCTTAACAACAACCGCTTCCCGGTGCACAAGAAGCTGATTCGGTGGTATTTGTTTCTGGAATACCACAAGTTTCTTTTGCTTTACAATCTGTAGGTTGAATATTCAGTTTTATAATCAATTGTCCTTCCTTTAGGTCAAAATCGGTAATATGCAGTTGTGTAGTATGAAACATGGTGTTGCCATATTCAATTTTTACCAGCGCATCCATGTCATACATTCTCATTTGCCCAACTTTCTTGAGAATACTAAGGGCTTTATAAGCACTCAGGTAATTGGCTTTGCCTACTTCAGTAGGACTTTCCCAGAGTTGAATTACAGTTTCTTTCCATGCATCTGTTCCTGCTCCGCAGTCTACTGAGTCTATAGTAACATGTTTTACTTCTGTAATGTGATAATTAGTACCTACCAGCATTCCTGGTGCATATTCAAATAATAAGGATTTACCCTGATGTTCGGTGAGTAGTGATATAAAGGCTGATGTTTTCATTTTTTTTGTTTCTTATGGTTTTTGATAGTTAACAACAATTTTGTTTTGTGGTGTTGAAAAAAGAATTTAAAGTTTGCTGTAATTCATTCCATCTGTTAATATTAATACAATAACACATACTTTTTCCTTCAATTTCTCCTTGAATCAATCCAATTCTCTTTAATTCCTTAAGGTGTTGGGATATGGTAGCTTGTGCCAGTCCAATTTCATCAACAAGATCATTACAAATACAAGAATCCTGCGTGCTGATAAATTGTAAAATAGCAATCCGTGCAGGATGTCCCAGAATTTTAAAAAACTGAGCTAACTCATTTTGTTGTTGATCAAAGATTTGTGTTTTTGTTACTCCCATGTAAATATCTTAATATCGCAATATTACGATAATAAATTGGAATAAAAAAGCCGATATTAATTTCGGCTTTTCCTATACTTTTTTAACTCTTAAAACCAAGGTTTACTACCTACCTGATATGTTTCATAGAATTCTTCATCTGATTTAGTAAGGTAGATAATACCTTCAATAAGTCCGATGATACCAGCAGCTCCACAAGTTACAAACGTAATAACAATCTGAATAATTCCTTCTTTAGTATATCCTAATAAAAACTTGTGAACCCCAAAAGATCCTAATAAAATCGCAAGAATACCTGCAATCATTTTTTTGTTCTCTCCAGGATTCGTATTAAAAGCTTCATTTATACCTTTAGAAAGATCATCTGCTCCTTTTTTTAAGTCATCACCTAGGTTGTTGTTTTCTTCGCTCATTGAATATTGTTTTAAATAATTGATTAGTGGTGGAAGTTACAAAAAAAAGAATTTTAAAACCAATATGATACGTTAACACTTTAGCGTAATATTTCTTAATAAAATGATAAAATTTATTTTTATTTCTATATTTGAAATTCTAACAACTAAAATTTTATATATGAATTGGTATTTAAAGGTGCTGAAAAACTATGCAAACTTCAATGGTAGAGCGAGGCGTAAAGAATATTGGATGTTTTTTCTGTTTCAGATGATCATTATTTATGGTTTGATGATTCTTTCGGTAGTATTAGAAACAGGAATTTTGGCAATTATTGCAAATATTTATTCACTTGCAACGCTATTACCAGGTATCGCTGTTGCTGTTCGAAGAGCCCAAGATGTAGGCAAAGACTGGTATTTTATGTTGATCCCAATTTATAATTTTATTCTAGCAGTTACAGAAGGGGATAAGGGTGATAACGAATTTGGGTCAGATCCCAAATTAGAAGCTGATCCCATTTCATAACATCTTAATATATATTTTAATATTTAAGCCAGCATTGAGCTGGCTTCTTTATTTTTTGTTTAATACTTTTTTATAAATATCAACCCATTCTTTTGGAGTCATTTTAGCCGATAATTCACCAATTAGCCCAAAAGGTATCTGATCTGGTTTTTTAAATCGGATACAACTTTTACCGATATCTAATTTCGTCTTTACATGTTTAGGGTATTCGTCTACAAACCAATTGAATAAGTCTTTTTGTGCGTACAATCCAGAATGATATATTGCGATATAGTTTTTCTGAGAAGCAATGCTTATAAATGGTAATGGAAGTTTGGGATTACAATGATAACCATCCGGATAAATGGAGTGAGGGACAACATATGCAATCATTCCATAACTTATTTTTTCAGAAAATCCTTTTGGTAAATTGTGTTGTATTACATCACGAAGTTTCTGTATAGTAGCTTGTCGTTCTTTAGGAATCTGTTTTATATATTCATCTGGTGTAGTTGCTTTATATTGCATTGCCTGTTATTAATTATAAGTTGTAGGTTTACGTTGTAAAATGAATCCTGAAATCAATGAAATGATGCATCCAATCATCATTACTGTTACAAACATGACTAAAAAGTTAAAAAATGGATTCATAAATAGTTCCTTTTGTTTTTCCAGTTCCATAAGCTGAACCTTAAATTCGGTTTCTGAAAGAGATAAGCGCATTTGTTCTACCGCATGAGTATAATATTCTGTCATAAAATCAGGGTTGATATATGTTATATATATCATATCAATTATCCCAAATGCTGTTGCTGCAATCAAGCTAATGAATATTCCTATCAATAAGGCTTTGTTTAGGGTAAGAATACCTTTGTTTTCTTTATCCCGATATTGTTTTATTCCAAAGAAAATAAAAAGGAGAGATACAATCATACTACTATACCCAATAACTTCTCTGATAGAATAGCTTAAGTTTTCTCCCAGAAGTCCGAGAAAAAATAATATACAGATCGTAATGGCAGCAAAGCTTCCATATTTAAAAATTATATTTTTCATCTACTTTATTTTTTATGTCTAATCAAAAGTAGGTTTACGTCTAAAAAAACCTCTCATACTAAAGTATGAAATTTAGTTTTTGATAAAAGAATTTAGCTAAACCACTATTAAAATACGACCGAAATTACTAAAAATCAATGATTTGTAATTCTTTTGCGATTTGTATTGCTTGTGTGCGACGTTTAGCGTTCAGTTTTAATAATAGATTAGATACATGGGTTTTTATTGTACTTTCTGAAACAAAAAGCTTGTCTGCGATCTCTTTGTTCGACAGACCCAAAGCAATTTCAGAAAGAACCTGATATTCTCTCTTGGTTAAACCTAATAATTCAATTTTTTTATGATCTATAGTTTTGGTTTTTGATTCTTTATAATAGAGAACTTCTTTATGAATAAAAACTCCGATTATGAAAAAAATAATAGCAATGCCTGCGATTATATGTTCCATATAAGTGTTTGCTGAAATAAGGCTGTATCTACTTAATCTGAAAAGAATAAGTAAGGCTCCTATTATAGTTCCAAAAATGAGAATGTTTTTTTTCACTCTATAAATGTAAGAAAAACTAAACGCTACCCGAAAGCATCTTAATTTCTATGCAGAGGTTTTGTTTAGCCTTCCCTTCTAAAGTATTATAAAAATGATCCGTTTTAAAAATTCTAGGCATCTTTAAAAAATGATTGAGTACTTTAATTCGTCCAGGATTGTATAAAAAATCCGGGTAGTAGCTGTATTCTTTTCTTACCGCTTTGATATAAATTTCATAATTCTCCCATTTTTCTCCTAAAATACCGAGATCTGCATCTGTAAAATAATTAATATCATCATTCTCTGAGAGTTGATGTCCTTTTGTAGCTATTATCATTTGTCTACACAAGCTTACCCTTTTATTTTCGATATCTAAGGATTGTAGTATATGTGCTGCTTTATCTGCACTTTTCTCTTCATTGTTTTTTTTTAAAATATTATAAACGAAGTCGTGATAAAATATAGCAAATAATATCATGTCCCAGTCTTTAATTCTGGATTTTATAGGAACTAAATGTTTATAGATATTCTCTAGGTGAGTAATTGTATGGTAAAAGCGATTTTTTTTAGTATGATTCTCTAAAATTTCTTTCCATAATACATTAGCTTCAGACGGGTTTTTTGAATATCTAAAAATTAATTCTGTATGTATTTTTTCTAACAAAATTCAGCTTTTATTTTATCTACAATAGTTTGCGCTAATTTCTCTTTAGATTCGATGGTCCATCCGGCTACGTGAGGACTCAGTAATACATTATCCATTAATACTAATTGTTGTAATGGTTCTGGGATATCTGTTTTGTTGACTTTTTTAGAAGTAAATAATTGCTCAAAAGAAGATTTTTCATATTCTAAAACGTCTAAGCCTGCACCTGCTATTTTGCCTGATTTTAGCGCTTTAATTAGATCTTTTGTTACCACACTTTTACCTCTGGCCGTATTAATCAACCAAAAAGGTTTTTCAAATTTATTAATAAATTCTTCATTGACCATACCATCTGTTAGTGGCGTCCAGGGAGTATGCAAGCTTACAACATCAGATTTTTTAAAAAGTTCGTCTAATGTTACCTGAGTAGCATCATTATTTTCTACATTCTCTTTAATATCATAACAGATGACCTCTACATCAAAACCTCTTAACTTACGTGCAAATGCTTTTCCCATATTTCCATATCCAATAATTCCAACAGTTTTGAGATCAAGTTCTATACCTCTATGCTCTTCACGTAACCAAGTACCGTGTTTTACGTGACGATCTGCCAGATTGAGTTTATTAAATAAAGATAAAATCATTCCTAATGCGTGTTCTCCTACAGCGTTGCGATTTCCTTCTGGAGCTGAAAAGAGTTTAATCCCTTTTTTAGCTGCATACGCAGTATCTATGCTTTCCAATCCTGCTCCTACGCGACCTATAAATTTTAGATTTGTAGCTGCATCCAGAAATGTTTTGTCTATATTAAATCGACTTCTGATAATGATACCTTGATACTTGTTAATGTAAGATACTACTTCTTCTTTAGTAGCAGTATAAGCTTCCGTATTATCAAAACCTGCGCTAGTAAGTTGTGTAATTAATAATGGGTGATTCTTGTCTATATGAAGTATTTTCATTTTATAACTTTAATATTTCAAAAGTAATTAATTAAAGAGTTGAGCCCAAGTAATTATAATCGATATAATTTTTTAAATTCATCTCAAAAAATGTTACAGATTTTGAATTCTATAATACCTGCCACCGATTCGTTTAGTAATCGTATATAACATCGGCATCATCATATTGATCGATGTTTCTTTTTTGCCAATACCAGCAGGTAGATGTTAATGCACATTGAGCTTCAGCTACTTTTTCAGGAAGTTCTACAAAATCCTGACCTGTAGTAACAAAAAGAGACCGATAATTTTATTTTTCTGTTAGTTGAGTTGACCCTCTTGTTTCAAATTTTCATTCATACTTGCTGGATTCTATGCCGTGACCCCATTCTATTGGCTTAGATTTTATCTGTTATTTTTTCAGGTTGCCTTGCATATGAATTTGCTACTTCTATAGTGGGGAAATATTTCCTAAAAACTCCATATAGTGTTTTTGAGAAGTAGTTGAGGTTTTCTGAGGTGTATATAAAACCGCCTCTTTCAAGAGTTACGTTACGTGCGCTAAAAAATGTACTTTTCTTAGGAGCGTGTTAATTCTATATTCTGGTCATATGGTCGTAGAAAGAGAATGTATTTTACTGCATTTAACTAATGAACATCCCGTATGATTTTTTCTTTTGTTATCATACTTATGAATTTGAAGGAGTGAAAATTGCTTTGATTCTATCAATGATTCCATGTAAGGTGCTGCAAATAGCATCTGAAGAAAAATCACCTATAAGTGCTAACAGCCCTTTGTTAAATAAATTTATAGCCTCAGCATCTTTCTGGTAAAAGGAAATAATTTCTGAAAAAATTAGTCCAGCTATAATACCCAGAATGATTAATGCTACATAATAAATTAAATCTTCTGGAAACAATGTGCCGTTTCTTAAGGAGGCACTTGCATTTTTTAATAAATAGAATAGAACTCCTAAACCTTGATATTGCGGTTAGAAACCCTAAATTTAGTAATAAAGATAGTCCATTATTGTTCATAATTCCTTTATCTAAAGAATCGTTATTTACATTAGGTGACAAATCGGTAATAATAAACGTGATCAAAAATAATACTGATAGTAGAATTAAGTTTCTAATGATTGGAAGTTTACTAAACAGCCCCTGTTCTTTTCTATCTTCTCTTATTTTTAATGCATTTAATAGATTTTGGAGTGGCTGGAGCAATGTTTTTGCATAATAGATTATGGGTATTTATCAAATTATCTACAGAGCTATTCTGGATAAGAGCGTTTATCTCTGTATTTATAATGATCCCATTATAAATAGCATATTATTGATTTTATAACTCAACTCATCAATAATTTCATTAGATATTCTATGGGTTATGGTAGATGTGGATGTAGTGGGAATTATTTTTGTGGCTTTCTCTTTATTTTGGTTTTTGTCAACTGTGGTTGCCAAAGTTTAAGATTTTAGAATTGATTATATAGACATCTAAAACTATTGAATTAATGTTTTTAAAATAGAGTGTTTATACGGGTGTTTAAGCTTAAAAAGCCACTATTATACTTTGGATTACTAAATCATTTCTACTTATTTCTAATTAAATATGTAATGGCTTAAAAACTTTTTTGAAATTTAGTTTTTCTCATTTTTAATCGGAATTATATTCTTTTTTTTTGAAGTATAACATAATATATACAATACGTTTTTTTAACAATACAATGATTTTTTAGCTTTATATTTCAGATACTTAAAACTAATTTGTAATTTAAAAACTAACTAGAATTATGAAAATTCACACAAATTATTTTACTACTGTATTATATTTTTTATGTATCAGCTTATTGTTTGTTTCTTGTCAGGAAGGAGATGATCTATTAGAAGATAATCTTTCTGTTGATATTAAAAATGTGGAAGAACAAGCCAAAGCTATTTCACATAGTGATGAAGCAATTGCTGTAAGGTATGCACCTATTTTTTTTCAGGATGTTGATATCACTGATGGTTGGTGCAGTAATCAATCCAAAAGTGGATCTGCAGATTGGATAACTAAAGTCGACTATGACGGTGACTGAAATACAAAAAATAACTGGGAAAATATGACCGGTGCAAGAGATTCTGGTAAGCTGATCCCTTATGTATATTATTATGTAACATATACAGAGACACATTTCTTCGTCTTATATAGTGTATATCACCCTCGGGATTGGACAGATATTCCGTTTTTGTGTTCTCTGGATGCACATGAAAATGATATGGAAGCAGTATTAATTACAGCAACAAGAAAACCAAGCGGAGGTTTTGGAGGAGTTATAGATGCTCAAACAATTTGGCATACAGAAGTATATGATTATACCCAAGGTGAATTACTCTTAAATAATAATACTGTTGCAAAATTGTTTATTGAAGCAAAAGGGCATGGAATTAGAGCATACAGAGGTTCCTCAGATAAAGATGGAAGCTACATTCAATATTACTACAACTCGGAGACTGCTGTAAGTCCTGATAAAGAGTCAGATAATTTACCTCAAACAGTACATTATAATTTAATCCCTTTAGAAACTTCTTTATGGCTACAACGAAATAATCCATTGACTATTACAGGAACAGCATTAGTGGGAGATAATGGAGATGGTAGTAATAAGGCAAGCTCACCTTGGGGATGGGAAAACGGAGTGATTTGTAAAAATCCAGCGCAATATTTAAAAAGTAAATATGGATGGACTGGTTTTTCAACAGATTACATTAGTGATACTCCTATTAAATAAAAGAAATAGGTTTTTAATTTTAACATGATAAATATACCAGACAACAGGCCCGTACCTTTGTCTGGTGTTTTTTGAAGATTATCGACTGGGAAGAATGTTATTTTAGTTTTATTTTTTTTCCACTTTTTGCAGCTTGGTAAATAGCTTCAACAATTTTGATATCTTTCATTCCTTCTATACCAGGAACTAAAACAGACGTATTATTAATAATTGCAAGCGCATCATCATCCATTTGTCTGGCTTGTTGATTTTCTACATAAGTATTTAGCAGTTTATCATCGCTTGTCTTACCAGTAACTCCAGAATACATTGAAAAAGGAGCTAATGTATACCAGCCATTCTCACAATCAACATAAAGCTCATGCATTGATTTTCCTACACTTGTTTTACCGTGAGCAACCGCTCCAGATGGAAACTCTAAAGTAAAATGCGTTGTCTCATCAGTTTCAGTAAAAATCTCAGGACGTGTAGTCATTTGTTTGGCTATTACTGAAACAGGTTCTTCACCTGTAGTATATCTTGCAGCATTTAGAGCATAGACACCAAGATCATACATCGTGCCTCCACCTAACTCTGAGTTTAATCGCCAGGTACGATCAGGATTAGATACATTATATCCTATTTCTGCTCTTACCGTTTTGATTTGTCCATATGGTTTTGATGTAGCGAAACCAATTACTGTTTGAGTATTCGGTTCATGCTGCATGCGATAACCAATAGAAAGTTTTACCTTATTCTTCGCACAAGCATCAATGATAGATTGACATTCTACTGCAGTTTTTGCCATTGGTTTTTCACACCAAACATGCTTTCCGGTTTCTGCTGCTTTAATAGCATATTGAGCATGAAGTCCGGTAGGGAGCACGATATATATAACATCTATATCAGCATTGTTAGCGATTTGATCCATATTATTATAGGAATAAACGTTGCTATCCTTAATACCGTATTTTTTTTGCCAGATAGGGATTTTATGAGGACTTCCGGTTACAATTCCTGTGAGTTTGCAATGTTTTGTGAGTTGTAATGCAGGAGCTAATACACCAGTACTATAACTTCCTAGAGCAACGAGACAGACTCCTAATGGTTTTTGATCAGAGGTAGCATATAGTGGTGAGAAAGGAAGCATACTATATCCTAAAAAAAGCCCTGTATTTTTTATAAATTTTCTTCTGTCTAACATCTTTATGTTATGAAATTAAATCTAAAATATAATTATAGCACTTAACGAACACCATTCTTTAATTCGTTAATAAAAAATGATAATATCTCCCTTTTTAAAAAGGCGTGTTTAGATTTGGGTATAAGTTGATACAGTTCTTTCAGAAATTACTTCTCCAGTGTGTTTGGTACTGGATTTTTCAAATAACAGAAGGTGTACTTCTTCACCATTTTTGGTTGAAGGACAGTGTTCTACTCCTTTTGGAACTACAATAAGCTCTCCCTCTTTTACAGTTATTGTTTTATCTCTGAATTGCATATACAGTGTACCTTTAATAACCTGAAAAAGCTCGTCTTCGTTCTCATGGGTATGCCACACAAAATCTCCACTTATTTTAGCAAGATATACTTCATTATCATCTACGGTAGCTATGCGATGTGGATGCCATTGTTTGTCAAATTTTGAAAATTTTTCTTTGATATTGATTGCCTTCATAAAAAACTGATTATCAACTTGTAGACAAGATATTTATTTCTTCGGTAATTCGTGTAGGTCTTAACGTTTCTTTATGGAGTAGGCACCAAGTAGTTTTTGCATTTATTAATACTTTTTTTGTTTTTGTATTAATGATGGTCGTGTGGCGTTCACTTTTTGCTCCACGGTTATTATGGATCCAGGTCTGTAGGGTGATGGTATCGTTTTCAAAAGCAGGATTTTTATATTCTATAAAGTGATCCAACGCCACCCATACATATTGTTTTCTTATACGCTCAGTCGTTTTTGCTTCCCAGTGCTTGATAGCAATATCCTGTACCCATTGCAGATATACTACATTGTTTACATGTTTCATATGGTCAATAGCAGAGCCAGGAACAGAAATAGTATATTCAAAAATCGTAGGTTTCATAAAAGTTTTTTAGTACTTTAAGATAACATAGTTTTGATTAAGGGTATGCCTAATACGTATCAAAATCCTAAAATAAGTTTTGCAATAAAGAAAAATAAAAAGATTCCAAATATATCATTACTTGTTGTGATAAAGGGTCCCGTAGCAATCGCCGGATCAATACCTCTTTTATCCAGAATAATTGGTACAAACGTTCCTATCAATGCAGCTACAATAATAACACTCATTAAAGCAATGGCAATTGTCATACTAAATGCAATGTCATAATTCATTACCATACCAAAGAGGATAATAAGAAATGCTAGGGCAGTACCATTAATAAGGCTTAAACTTACCTCTTTAAGTAATCTGTTTAGCAAGCTTCCTTTTACTACATTATTGGCTAATCCTTGTACGATAATTGCAGAGGATTGAACACCTACGTTTCCCGCCATTGCTGCAATTAATGGGGTATAAAAAAATAAGCTTCTAAATTTAGGGTTTGACATTATCTCCTCAAAGCCTTCCATAATAAAAACACTTCCTAATCCGCCAAAAAGTCCAAGGATTAACCACGGAAGCCTGGCTCTCGTTAGTTGCCAGACATTATCATCAGCTTCTACATCCTGAGAAATACCAGCTGCCATTTGATAGTCTTTTTCGGCTTCTTCTTTAATAAAGTCTACAATATCATCTATAGTAACACGACCAACCAGAACACCTTGAAAATCGACAACAGGTATTGCTTCAAGATCATATTTTTGCATAATTCTGGCAACCTCTTCTCCTTCTGTATCTACTTTTACAAAGTCTACTTTATCGATATAGATTTCACTAATATGTGTTTTTGTAGATGCTGTTAATAAATCTTTGAGTGATAACCTGCCTTTAAGCCTTCCCTCATTGTCTACTACATAGATAGAGTGTACACGTGTTACCTTCTCTGCCTGTTGTCGCATTTCTCTCACACAACCAGCTACAGTCCAGGTTTCTTTCACTTTCACCAATTCTTTTGCCATAAGACCACCTGCAACGTCTTCTTCGTAAGTAAGAAGTTCTTTAATATCGTCCGCTAGTTTTTCATCTTCAATCTGTGCAATTACTTTTTCTGCACGATCGTCTGAAAGTTCTGAAACAATATCTGCAGCATCATCAGTATCCAATTCTTCTAGTTCTTCTGCAATTTCTTTTACAGAAAGATTTTCCAGAATACGTTCACGTACATCTTCTTCTAACTCCATAAGAGCTTCGGATGTTTTTTCGCTATCCAATAACTTTACTAGATACGTTGCCTGAACAATATGTAATTCCTCAAAGATTTCTGCAATATCTGCAAAATGCATATCACCCAAAATTTTAACTAATTGAACATCATTTTTTTGTTCAATCAGTTGCACAATATCTGCTATGAGTTCTCTGGAAATTTTAAATTGCATATATCAGATTTATGGAAACGATACCAAACATTTTAGTAGAAAGGTATAAAATAGTCGACGACAAAGATAACTAAAGAATTTAAGTGAGCTTTATCTTTACATTAAATACAAAGTGTTTTTTATAACTGATTTATTACCAGCCATTTTTTAGGGAATAGTATTTAGAAACTATGCTTTTCTGCTAATAATGTTAATGTTATAAACTCAGCTACAGTTAACTGTTCAGGACGCTTGGAAAAGATGGGCATAGCTCTGATCTCATCAGGAAATGATAACGTTTTCAAACTATTTCGAAGTGTTTTCCTTCGTTGGCCAAAGGCTGTTTTTACAACAGTAAAGAAAAGTTTTTCTTTACAAGGTAGTGTGTATTCTTTTTTTCGGATTAATCTTAATACACCGCTATCTACTTTTGGTGGAGGATTAAAAACGGTGGGAGGTACGGTAAAAAGATATTCTGCATCATAAAAGGCTTGTACTAGTACAGATAAAATACCATAGGTTTTATTTCCTTCTTTTGCACAAATACGTTGTGCTACTTCTTTTTGGAACATACCTGTAAATTCTGGAATTTGATCTCTGTTTTCTAATGTCTTAAAAACGATCTGCGTAGATATATTGTATGGAAAATTACCTGTTATAGCAAAAGGTTCGTCACCAAATAATAATTCTAAATCATATTTTAGAAAATCAGCCTCAATAATTTTAAATGTGGTCTTAGCCTTTCTTATTTCTGGATGCTCCAATGGAAAATTAGTGTTTAAATATTCAATGGATTCACTGTCAAGATCCATTGCGATAAGACATACTTCTTTTTGCAGTATATATTTAGTTAATACGCCCATTCCCGGACCAATTTCTACTACGTTTTTATATTTTTGAAGGGTAAGGGTGTCTCCAATTTTTTTAGCAATATCTTCATCGGCCAGAAAATGTTGTCCAAGATGTTTTTTAGCTTGTACAGCCGTTTTTTCTCGTTTATTCTGATGAGTATTATTTTTATTTTTTTTGTATTTGGATGGCATCGTATAATTGATTTTTTAATAATTCTCTAACCGTTGCGGTTTATTTTAAAAACGAGTACTCAATTTATGGATGTTCAGACACCACTTCTAATTCTGTTCTAAATGCTACAAATTTTCCTACAAATTGATGGGAAGCGCCACGAAGACGATTGGCATCTTGTTCATAATACTGTTGTAATGTTTCTTTGCTATCCGTGGTATATTGAATAGAGTAGGTAAGGCCTCCCATTTCCTCTTCTACAAGTACACGGGTCATTAATGCTTTGCTAAATTTTTTTGTTGCCAGCATTTCAGGGATATGAGTATTTTTCATCCATTCCAGCCAATCCGTATGAATAGTTTCTTCAATATTAATAGTGACATTATAAATGTACATAGTTTACTTCTAGTTTTTAGTGTTTAAGTAAAGAGATAATTTTGAGTCAAAAAAGCTGTAGATTCGCCAGAAGGATTATTTTTTATAGAATTTAGAGACTTTGATTTTTGTGTCAATTGATCGCATCTCCACGTAAGGTTCTGTATTTTTTTCTGGCATCCACAAAAAAGATGCTATCGGCATGATTGAAGATCAGTTTTTCATATAATTCTTTAGCTTTTTCTGGTTCTTCCAGAACATTGACATATAATTCTGCGAGATAGTAATAGGCATCATCAACAAGAATATCATCACCATAGAATTCTATGATTTTAAGATAGTTAACTTTGGCTTTTTCGAACTGTTTTTCTTGCTCATATAACTTAGCTTGTCTAAGAAAAGCTTCATCTTCAATTTTCTCGCCTTTATGATTGGTTAAAATTTCCTGATATGCTGTAATTGCTTCTTCTGTTTTATTCTGAAATGATAACAAGTCTGCACGAGCAAAAATTTTAAGCGCAGTTTGAGTTGAGTCCTCTAATGAGTTATCACTAATAATAAGGCTTAGCTCCATGGCATCATTTGCTATTAATTGAGAAGTAGAGGATTTTAGAACATCTAGTTGTGTTTGCGCCCAATCAAAATCACCTTTGTAATAACTGGTTTTAGCCACTTTAAACCTGGCATCCTGAGCAAGAAAGTTGTTTTTTAATGCATTTTGAACCTGAGTATAATAAATAAGTGCTTGATTAAATTTTTGGTCTAATACAAGGATGTCGGCAATTTTCATTTTGGCACGTGAAGATTGAAATCGGGATAATTTTTCTTTATCCAATAAGCGTTTAAGAAAATCAATAGCTTCTTTTTTCCGGTCCTGATTGAATGCTAAGAAATGAGCATAATCAATTTGTAATCCAATAGTCTCACTGGATTTTCCATATGTGTCAAAAACGATATTGTATTGTTCTTCGATTTCTTTATATTCTTTGTCGTCCTTGAGGTCTGTTTTTGCTTTGAGTATAATTTTATGAGCAGTTAATTTAAGTTCATTTGAGGCAGGTGCTTGTAGTATAAAATCTAAAATCTGAGTAGCAGATTTTAGATCTTTTGCTCCTATAGCAATACGAGCGAGTGCTATAATTCCATCTAGTCCTTCATCATCATTACGTTTGTATACCGCTTTTTCTTGTATAAAAGCCTTTTTGAATTCTTTCTGTTGCACAAACAACCAACTTAGCATTTTATTAAAAATGATATCAGGATTTTGTTGTAATTTTTTAATCAGAAGTTTTCTGAATATAATATTAGCTTCGTTTAAAGGATCTTCTGTCACATATTGGCTGAATTTTCGCTGTACTATATTTTTATAGCTAGGCTGCACTTGTAATATCGAGAGATAACTGTCAAACATTTTGTCCAGCTTACCTTGTTCTCCATAGATTTTAGCTAATTGCTGATTGAAACTGGCACCAGGATTAGCGATCATTGTCTTTTCATAAATTAGAGCGGCTTGATCCAGGAGGTTATATTTTTCAAAATTTTGCGCAAGAGAGTGTGCATGATTTACATCATTTTTATTAAAAGATTCGATAGCTTTTGTATAAAAAGTTTGTGCTTTTGCGTTGTCTTCTTGTAATTCATAATGATGACCTAATTCTACAAGTAATTTTGCATTATTAGCAGTTTTGTCCATGCGCTCCATCAAGATTTTTTCCGCGGCATCAAATTCTTCTAATTGTTGATGAGCTTCAACTAATCCTAATAAGTAATTACTACGATTCGGATTTCTTTTATATAGTTTCTGATATACTGATACTGCTTTTTGATATTCACCTTGTTGCATATAGTTTTTTGCCAACTGCTCTGATTGACTAAAGACAGGTAACGCAAAACATAAAATTATATATAAAAGGATCAAACGCATACTAGGGATTTTTGTAAATATAGTCACAAAGTGACTAAGTAACAAGGCTTCAGGAATGTAAAGTTTTAGTAATATACTGTTTCCCGAGTCTAATATTTCGTAGGGAAGCATGAAAACATAATTGACACTGTCTTTGTATTTTAATGCGATATATTGTCCATAAAATTATTAACGTTAGATTAATCAATCCATTCAAACCCGCAGTAAGGAATTAATACCTCAGGAATTTTGATTCCTTTAGAAGTCTGATAATTTTCTAAAATTCCGGCAAGTACTCTGGGTAATGCTAAAGAACTACCATTAAGTGTATGTGCCAGTTGATTCTTACCATTAACATCTTTATATCTAAGTTTTAAACGATTTGCCTGATATGATTCAAAATTAGAAACAGAACTGATCTCTAACCAGCGGTCTTGAGCTGTAGAAAATACTTCAAAATCATAGGTTAAAGCAGATGTAAATCCAATATCACCTCCACATAGTCTTAGGATTCGATAAGGTAACTTTAATTCATTAAGAATTTCTTTTACATGATTTACCATACCGTCCAGGGCTTGATATGAATTTTCTGGCTTTTCTACACGGACAATTTCTACTTTATCAAATTGATGTAAACGATTAAGACCACGTACATGGGCTCCATAAGAACCTGCTTCTCTTCTAAAGCAAGGTGTATACGCTGTACAGCAAATAGGTAATGCTTTTTCTGTAACTAATTCATCTCTAAAGATATTAGTGACAGGTACTTCTGCTGTAGGGATTAGGTATAAATCATCTGCCGCATCGTGATACATTTGCCCTTCTTTATCTGGTAATTGCCCAGTGCCAAAACCTGAAGCTTCATTTACTAAATGGGGAACCTGATATTCCTGATATCCCGCTGCTGTATTTTTATCCAAAAAATAATTGATGAGCCCTCGCTGTAGTCTCGCACCTTTTCCTTTATAAACGGGGAAACCAGCACCCGTAATTTTTACTCCTAATTCAAAATCAATAATATTGTATTTTTTTGCTAGCTCCCAATGTGGTAAAGAACCTTCTTCTAAAACAGGGATACTACCTTCTCTGAAGACTTCTTCATTGTCTTCATCTGTTTGTCCGTTAGGTACAGAATCATGAGGAATATTAGGAATGCTATACAGAAGTTCTGTAAGCTCTTCTTTAACTTTAGGAAGTCTGTTTTCTAAAGTATTGGTGCTATCTTTAATCTGAGATGCTTTTTCTCTTAAGATACCAGCTTTTTGTTGTTCTCCATTTTTGAAAAGAATACCAATTTCTTTATTAAGCTTGTTAGCTTCTGCTTTAATAGTATCTAGTTGGGATTGTGTAGTGCGCCTTTCCTCATCTAAATTAATTATTTTTTCTAGTATAGAAGTAGCATCAAAATTTCTTTTAATTAATGCCTGTATGTACTTTTCTTTGTTTTCTATGATTTGCTGTACGACTAACATGATTATTGTTTTAGACGATTAATCCCGGATATATATGATTAATCTATATATTATGAGGTTCAAAAAAATTCTAACTTTTTTTATTCTTACAAAAAAGCAAATGTAAAGAAAACATATTTTTTAATATTAGTCCATTTTAAAAAATACATAACAATGATCTGTTTTTTGATAAAAAGACTTTTTGTAGTATATAGAAAAATAACGAGATATTTTGAACCCTTTTTTAGAATCTATTTAAGATTCGTCTAAAGGGATCTCAATGTTTACTACAGTTCCTCGATTGGGAGCTGTATCAATTAACAATTTCCCCGCTAACATATCCAGTCGCTTTTTTATGTTTTTAAATCCGATACCATCTGATATTTTTTTTACATCGAATCCAACGCCGTTATCTTCGAAAAGAAGCTGAAGAGAGGTTTCATAGTGATTCATGTATATATCAATATGTGTTGCTTTTGCATGTTTGAGACAATTGGTCAATAATTCTTGGATGATTTTAAATAGTTCTTCTTTTAGTGGCGTATTGATACTATTAATTTGTTTTTCGGGATATGGGTTGAAGGATATTTGCTGGTCAGTGCTACTTTGTATATTAGTAATATACTCTCTTATAAGAGTAGCTACACCATTGTTTCGAAATTTTTTAGAAGCCAGGTTATGTGATATATCTCTTACCAGATGATAGGTTTCATCTATTTGATTTATGATTTTTGGAGATGAATTTTTATCGTATTCAGTATTAGAAAGTTGTAATTTAATACTTGCTAGATTTCCACCAATACTATCATGTAATTCTCGTGCAAGACGTTGTCGTTCGTGATCTTGTCCATTCATAGTAGCTTTTATCAAATATAATTCTTGTTCCTTCATTAACCCATGCACTTTTTGCTGATTCACCTCTTCCTGAGATTGGTTAAGCTTGATTTGTGTTTTTAGTTTTTGAAAATATACCAATAGCAAAGCAATAATTGGAATTAGTGTAATAAGGAATCCTATTAGAAAAGCATATTTGATAGTTCTTTGTCTCTTAATTTCTTTTTCTTTTTGGAGAGTTTGGTACTTAACCTCCATCTCTTTTACAACTTCTTTATTTTGATTCTCCAGGATTTTATTAGAAACGTTTTTGTATTGCGTCATTAGATGATACGCATTTTTGTAATCTTTTTTTGAATTATAAAGATTAGTTAGCATTTCAATGACATCTTTTTGTAACTCCAGTCGGTTCCATGATAATGAGTTAACATATGCAGTAGAGAAAATCATTTCTGCGGAATCGTAATCTTTTATTTTATAATATACAATTCCCATTTGCAGGACAGTGTCTATATAAAGGTCATAAAAATGATTATTCAATGCTTCTTCTTTAATTTTACTAAAACGATTCATTGCCTTGATTGAATTGTCATTAATTCGATCTATAATACCAAGATTAAGTTCTGTTTCTAGTATAAGTTTTTGATGCTCCTTTGGGTTAAATTTAAGCAGTAAATCAAGATAGATGGGTTGGGCTTTGGTAAATTCCTTTTTGTAAGAATAGAAATCTGCTAACGTTTTTTTTGCCAGAAGTTGTATGTTTTTATCTTTTGCATTCTTTATACAGTTTTGTATTATAGGTAACGCTTGATCATACTCTCTTTTATACATGTATACAATAGCAAGATCCAATTGATGGGTGTAAAACAATTGATTCATAGTTGATACAGGAGAAATAGATATGCCTTTGATATGAGATGCCATTGCATCGTCTAATAGCCCTCTTTTTAGTTTTCCCTTTCCCAGAATATGATATGATTTTGAAATATACTGATCACTGTCAAGAATTTCTTTTTGGTGTTTAATAACCGTTTTTCTTAGATAATTGCCATAATGAATAATTGAATCAGAATTTCCGTTTTGTATATGGAAATAGGCAATGGAATCTATAATTTTTATTTTTTGAATTGGATCTGTAGTATTTTTTAAAGATGTATATAATCTTTTTTCTATGGGATTAGGGGCCTCTCCAAATGAAGTATACTTTTCCTGCTGGCTATTACTACATAATGGTAAGAACAGAATAGCTAATAAAACTATTTTCAAACCATAAATATGTTTTTGTTGGATATAATTTATCAGAGAAAAGAGAAGATTGTTTTTATTTCTCATCATATTTAATTATCCAGGGATTTGTAGTAAAATAGTTCCAGGGTACATTAGCAAGATCGGTAGTAGCGTCTATAAAAGTTTTGCGTTTTTTTCGATTAACAGAAACTTTACTATCTACAAAAACAGCAATATCTTTTCCTTTGTCGCGGTAGACTTTTTTCAGTCGTTGTGCAAATTGCCAAATAGCATCTGGCTTAGTGGAGGCAAGTCTTATTTGTTTTTTAGAAAGATATTCTTTTTTGCGGATACGTACTCTTTTAGCTTCAGGATCATTTTTATCAACTACATAAAAATGAGTTGTTCCTGATCTTCCACGAAGCATCATACGCCAACTAAGCCTATGTCCTTCTTCTGTCCATAAAACATCTCCAGGAATCATCCAATGACGTATTGGTAAAACTATCTGAATGATAAACCATATAGATAATATGGGTATTAATAAATTTTTGTAAGAGGGTATGATAATTTCATTGTCGGTATAAAACTCCTTCTTTTTCATGAATAACCGATGAACTTTTTCTTTAGAAAAGAAAAACACACAAAACGCAAGGGATAAGTAAGGAAAAATCCCAATTTGGAATACTATAGAATTGAAAAGATGAAAAAAGATACCAATAAAGAATATTAATAATCGGGTTCTCTTCCATAATAGCAATGGAATAACTAATAAATCAAATAGAATTCCGAAATAAGTAATACTCACGTGAGTCCAGTGTTTTTGAAGAATTTCACCAATCACCGGGTAATTTGCTCTTGATATCATTAGATTTTTTGGTACCGTATAGTCCAGCCAATCCGGATAAAATTTAGCAACAGATGCATATGTATAAACAATCCATAGCTGGGCGATAACAATCAATAAACACCATCTTGGCATAGATACTTTTTTTAGCCCTGGATTTAGTTTTGTATCAATAGAGAAGTAGTTAGCTGCTGGTAAGATGCTCATCATCATACATAGTAATAGAAGCAAATAGTAATGGTTATTATAAGAAGCTTTTTGCATAAAATAAACACCAGCCCATAAGATCGTATAGCCAATAATACTCCATGTGTATTTGTAACCAATCATAATGAGAAGTCCTAATATTCCCATAGTAGCAAAATAATAGTACATTCCAGAACCGGGTAGTGGTTGCAAAAAATCGAGTCCAATAAAATTAAAAGTAAATTGAGGTTCTATTAAGGTACGTCTTATCCATCCGGTTGCTATTGCTCCAAAGGATTCTGCAGCGATTAAAAAACCAAAAAGTACACGAAAAACAACTAATGAACTGTTGTCTATATGAGTAAACAACCAGCGATTAATCATACTGTAGAGTTTATATAATCCCGGGAAAAATCTTCATCTTCTTGCATGGCTGCCTTTAGCTCATCAATAGAGTTAAATTTTTTCTCATTACGAATACGTTTCAGCATTTCTATCTGAATTTTTTTCTCGTAGAGATTGAAGGAAGCATCAAAAAAATGAGTTTCTATTGTTTGATGTTTGCCATTTACTGTAGGGTTCATTCCGATATTCATCATCCCAAAATAGATTTTATTATCAATTTTAGACTGTACGATATAAACTCCTTTTTTAGGGATAAGTTTATAGTCCTCTTTGATCCATAGATTAGCAGTAGGGTACCCTAATTTACGTCCTAATTCTTTTCCCTTTGTAATCTTACCTGTGAGCATAAACTTATATCCCAAAAATTTATTAGCTTTTTCAATATCACCCTCCATCAATGCTTCACGTATTTTTGTAGAACTAACGGCTACATCGTCTATATCTTGTTTTGAGATCTCTTCTACAGTAAAATTATTATGCATTCCGAAAGAGGCAAGATCCGTTATATTAGAATTACGATTTCTTCCAAAACGATGATCATATCCTATAATAACATGCCGAACATTTAATTTTTCTATTAGCATTTGTTCTACATATTCTCCAGCACTAAGACGTGAGAATTCTTTTGTAAAGGGATGTATGATTAAACTATCTAATCCAGTTTGTTCTAATACCTGTATTCTTTCATCAATAGTATGGATCAGCTTTATATTAGTGTCTTTTTGTAAAACCATCCTGGGATGAGGAAAAAAAGTAAGAATAACGGATTCCAGACCATTGCGTTTGGCAGCTTCAATTAAACGTTCAATTATCTTTCTATGACCGATATGAACTCCATCAAAGGTGCCAATAGTTACTACAGATGGAATTTCGTTATCGTATGTTGCGGCGTCTGTATAACGTTTCATCTGTTCATTTTTATATTATAATTATTGATCAGATGAAATACGTGCGTATACATTATAATAGGTATTGATTTGATTGATAGCATTAATTTTTAACAAGCATTTGATTTTATAAAGACACTATTATTTATCATATTTCTTATAATTATTCTATGTTCTTAAGAGCCAAATTTTGCTAAAGATAAAATTAATGAAATGTTATGATATCTACTACTTATTTTCCGTTAAAGGTATTCATAGTATTTGCTAAACCAGCCGTTGCAAAAGATTTAATAAGTGCTATAGAGGCGTCAATACGTTCTGGCATTGCTTTTTCTTCATCATTATTCCAATCACCGAGAACATAATCTACCTGTCTTCCTTTGCTAAATGCTGCCCCCACACCAAATCTGAATCGTGCATACTTAGAGGTGTTTAATTGTGCTTCTATGTCTTTAAGCCCATTATGTCCTCCAGCACTTCCTTTGGCTTTTAATCGAATAGTACCAAAATCGAGATTAAGGTCATCAGTAACGACCAATAGGTTTTCTATCGGTATTTTTTCTTTTTCCATCCAGTATCTAACAGCTTTACCACTTAAGTTCATATAGGTGTTTGGTTTTAATAGTAAGATTGTTCTTCCTTTATATTTATACGTAGTCAGATCACCTAATTTGTTAGTTTCAAAAGATAATGATTCTTCTTTAGCTAATGCATCCAGTACTTTAAATCCAATGTTATGACGAGTATTTTGATACTTAGGGCCTATATTACCAAGACCGGCTACAAGAAATTTTTTCATAAGATCTTCTTGAGTTTCTACTACTGCTGGTTTTTTTATTAATTTTTTAAAGAAGGGAAACATTTTTAATGCTAAAATAATCTATTAATATATGTTGATAAAAATAAAAAAAGCATTCTGAATCCCGATGTGTATCGGAACAGAATGCTTTTGTAACTTTAATCTTATAAGAAAATTATGCTTCAGCTGGTGCTTCTGCAGCATCTGCTCCTTCAGCTCCTTCCTCTTCTTCGTCTTCAACTTCAACAACATTACGAGAAGTTCTAACCTGACAAACTACAGTGTTGTCCGGGTGTAGAATTGTAAAATCTTCGCTTGCTAAATCCGTAACGTATAGCTTATTACCTATTTTAAGATTAGTAATATCCCCTATAATTACATCCGGAAGTTTAGACGCAAATCCTTTTACTTTGATACGACGTAGATTAAAACGTAGTACCCCTCCATTAAGAACTCCTTTTGCAGCTCCTTCAGTTTTGAAAGGAATCTCTATAGAAATTGGTTTGTCATCAAAAATCTCTACAAAATCAATATGTAGGATTCTATCTGTTACAGGATGAAACTGGATATCCTGTAGTATAGCGTTAATGCTTGTACCATTATCCAACGCGATTACCACGGTATGAACGTCTGGAGTGTACACTAAGTTTTTGAAAGCGATTTCTGGCGCCGAAAAGTGTACAATAGTGTCTCCACCGTAAATTACACAAGGTACCTGTCCAGCATTACGTAAGGCTTTTGTTGCTTTCTTGCCTACGCTTTCTCTTTGAGATGCATTGATTGTTAATGATTTCATTTTTAAATATATTAATTAGTATTAAATTACATGATAAATTTAGAGCTGATAGATTCATTATTATGTACTCTACCCATAACATCGGCAAATAAATCTGCACAACTTACGACTCTTATTTTAGTGCTTTTTTGTTTTAAGGGTATTGAATCAGTAACGATCAATTCCTCTAATTTTGAATTTTTAACTTTAGTATAAGCTTCTCCAGATAGAATAGGGTGTGTACAAATTGCTCGTACACTTTTTGCTCCTCGTTCTATCATAAGGTCTGCGGCTTTGGTTAAAGTTCCGGCTGTATCCACCATATCATCCACTAGTACAACATTCTTACCAGTTACATCTCCAATTAATTCCATATGCGAGATCACATTGGCCTTGGCGCGTTGTTTGTAACAAATAACAACATCACTTTTTAATGCTTTAGAATAAGCATATGCTCTTTTTGATCCTCCCATATCTGGAGAAGCGATTGTAAGATTGTCAAGATTTAATGATTGTAAATAAGGTAAAAATATTGTGGAGGCAAATAAATGATCCACTGGTTTTTCAAAGAACCCCTGTATTTGATCTGCATGCAGATCCATAGTGATAATCCTGGTTGCTCCTGCAGTTTCAAGCATTTTAGCAATCAACTTTGCAGCAATAGGAACTCTGGGTTTGTCTTTCCTGTCCTGACGTGCCCATCCATAGTAAGGAAGTACTGCTGTGATATGTCTTGCAGATGCTCTTTTTGCAGCGTCTAGCATTAACAACATTTCCATTAAATGATCAGAATTAGGATGTGTCGATCCTATAATAAATACTCTTGATCCTCTTACGGATTCCTCAAAAGAAGGTTGAAACTCTCCATCACTATAAGTAGATGTAATGATTTTACCCAATGTAGCGCCATAGATTTTAACTATGCTTTCTGCTAATTCAGTACTTTGACTACATGCAAAAAATTTTGCGTCTGTAATGTTGCGCATAGGGTAAATTGTTGTTTTGTAATGAGTTAAACATTATTTTCTTAAAACAAGGTGCAAATTTAAAAATTTATTTTTACTCTAACTCTTATTTTATTACTTATTTAGTGGATGTAAGTAATAATTTTTTTAATTTTGCCGTCCAGTAATGCTCAAGTGGCGGAATTGGTAGACGCGCTGGATTCAAAATCCAGTGACTTCGGTCGTGTGGGTTCGATTCCCACCTTGAGTACTTTGTAAAACAACCTTCTGATTTTCAGAAGGTTGTTTTGTTTAAAGTCTTTTTTAATCTTTATAGCTATAGAATAGTAAATATGATTAAGTTGAACATAGGCTGAACAATTATCGATTTAACTAGTTCCGGATTATTTAATAAAAACTTGTTTTTTTGTTTTAAAATGCGCAACTACCTGCTGTAGGTTTGTTTGTTTCAGTCAAAGCCGAATTGTTAGCAAAATTATTACAGTCTGTCACATTATCAGTAACCCAATTACCTAAATTTTGATTAAAGCTTGTAGCTCCAGAAAACATAGAACTCATATTTGTGACATTACTCACATCCCAATTACTTATATCTTGATTAAATGAACTAGCATTTATAAACACGCTCGGCATTACTATAGCACTACTTACATTCCAAGAGCTAATATCCTTATTAAAAGAATGCGCGTTAGCAAAGAAATTGCTAAATGATCTTATCCTGCTAACATCCCAAGTACTAATGGTTCCATTAAAAGACTCGGCACCAGAAAAAGCAAAGAAGGCCATAGTAACATTACTGGTATCCCAAGTATCTAAATCCTGATTAAAAGAAGTAGCATCACTAAAAATTCTAGTAATATCAGTTACATTGCTTACATTCCAACTATTAAGATCTTGGTCAAATAATCTGGCTCTGTAAAATGTCCATGAAAGATTTGTAACATTGCTAACATCCCAACTACTTATGTCTTGATTAAATGTTACTGCACGATCAAACATATGACTCAGACTTATCGCATTGCTAACATCCCACGAGCTAATATCTCCATTAAACGAGGTTGCACTCTCAAACATCCAGTCGAAAGAGGTTATATTGCTTACATCCCAATTACTTAAATCAGCACTAAACAAAGAAGCTCCCGAAAACATTCTAAATGTAGAAGTTAGTCTACTCAAATCTGGAGCGTCTTCTGCGTGTATTGTAGATAAGTTGGTGCAATCTTGAAAGGCAGTATTCATACTTTCCCAAACAATGTTTCCCCAGTTTTCTATGGTTTTTAGTTTTCTTGCATTTGTTGCATCCCCCGCATTATTTATTGCAGGAAATATACCACCTATGCTTATCCCGTAAATACCTGATTCTGCATATGTATGAGTGGCATTTCCGGTTTGGTTAGTTTCTATAGTTCCATCACCCCAGTCTATGGTATAATTATAGGTTAAAACTAAATTTGTAAATATGGTTATACTTTCATTGTCTGCTGTAGTTTCCCAGGTTGTGACAAAGTTATCAGGGTCTATTGAAGTCTGATCAAAATCTCTCCGATCCTCTATAGTAATCGTAAAGTTTGACGTTGTAGAAATCCCTTCCACTACCATTGAAATCTGACCTGTTATCTCCGTGTTCTTCTCATAATCAAAAGCGGCAGCATCATTGATTATTAAATTTGTTTCATCCAGTGCAACCGCATCGGCAACACTCTGGTTTTCTATTATAAATATTGGAGTTTCATTAGATCCTTCTATAGTCGCATTCAAAGTTCCTAGAATTGTTCCTTGATCTTCATTTTCAGAAATGCTGGTCGTAAAATCTTCTAGTGTAATTATAGCATCAGCTAAATTTATTATGGTAATGGTAAAATCTGCTGTGTCAGTAATATCAGCAATAGTTGCAGAAATAGATCCAGTAATTTCGGTATTGACTTCAAAATTAAAAGCGTTAGCATCGTTTATGATAAGGTTTGCACCATCTAAACGTACAGCATCGGTTATACTTTGATCTGTTATTTCAAAGGTTGGTATATCGTTTGTTCCTTCTAATGAAAATTGTAAGGTTTCAATGATAGTTCCTTGGGGTTCATTCTCATTAATTTCAACATTCAGGTCAGAAAAATTTGCTGTTCCATCAGGAACGTCAATAATGGTCACAGTAAATAATGCGGTTTCTGTAGTATTTCCTACAGTAGCTGATACTTCCCAATTGATTTCGGTAGTAACCTCAAAATCAAAAGCATTAGGGTCATTAATAATAATATTGGCTCCATCAAGAGCCAATGCATCTGTTACGCTTTGTTTGGTAATACTGATGAAAGGTGTTTCTTGTGAATTTTCAACTGTTACTTCTAAGGTGCCAATAACCGTACCTCGACTTGCATTTTCGGTTATGGTGTCTTCAAATTCTGACAGTGTAATCTGTATAGAAGTTGTACGACCTTCATCATCATCGTTACTACAGGACAAGGCCAAAATGACAATGGATATAAAAGCTATAATTTTCAGTTTTGATAGTATCATGGTATTTGTTTCTTTATTTTTTATTTTGAAAGCACGATTGCTTATCGCAGAATTATTTTTTCGGTTTATGCTAAGTCTTTATAAAAGACTGATTAATTGGAAATAGTACCTGTTGTCTAACCACTAAGATTTTGATCAAAACCATACGTTATAAAAAAATATACTTTTTATAGGTGTATAACGACTTGTATCCCAATCCATTTCAACATCAATTAGACCGGTAGTATCTTTACTATTGTTTTGATTTTAATTCGTAAAGTCACAATCTCCAGCAGTAGGTTTATTTGCTTGGGTTAGAGCAGAATTATTAGAAAAATTAGTGCAATTGGTAACGTTAATAGTCATCCAATCACTCAAATCTTGATTAAAAGTAGATGCGTTTTCGAACAAATTCAGCATTGAGGTTACACCACTTACATCCCAATTACTTATATCTTGGTTAAATGAAGTAGCATTTTTAAACATTGCCCACATATTAATGATATTGCCAATATCCCAATTACTTATATCTTGATTAAAAGAAGTAGCACCTTCAAATATTCTTACCATACCTATTGTATTACTTACATCCCAACTACTAATATCTTGATTAAAGGCTGTAGCATCTTTAAATAATAAAGACATGTTTGAAACATTGGAAACATCCCAATTGCTAATATTCTGATTAAAAGAACTGGCACCATTAAAAGTACTTTCTAATCGGGTAATATTGCTTACATCCCAATTACCGATGTCTTGGTTAAATGAGGTTGCACCTAAGAACATAAATGCCATACTTGTTGCCTTACTAATATCCCAATTACTAATACCCCCATTAAAAGCACTTGCGTTGGCAAACGTGCTATCAAACTGATATACATTGCTTACATCCCAATTACTAAGATCACCGTTAAAAGAAGTCGCATTTCTAAACATTCTACTCATAGATGTTACGCTTGTCAAATCAGGAATATCGCTAGCATTTAATTTAAGGTTAATACAATTCTCAAAAGCTCCGAACATGTGTTCCCAAGCAATATTACCCCAGTTTTCTATAGTGAGTAGTTTGGCTGCATTTGCTGAGTCATCACTATTAATTATAGATGGAAATTTTCCAACAATGCTTAGCTTATGCATTGCTGGTTTAGTATAAATATGGGTAGCATCCCCCGTCTGATTAGTTGCTACAGTGCCATCCCCCCAATGTATGGTATAGTCATAATCAAAGTTAGCATCAGTATAAATACTAATTTCCTCATTAGGTATAGTAGTTTCCCAAATGGTAATAAATGCGGCAGGGTCATTTGTTATCGTTAGGGTAAAACTAGCAGTATCAAAAACTCCTTCTGTCATTGCAGAAACTTGCCCCGTGATTTGAGTATTTGTATTAAGATCAAAAGCGGTAGCATCATTGATAATAAGGTTAGCTCCTTCTAAAATAATAGCATCAGAAACACTTTGTTCTACGATCGTATAAGTAGGGGTTTGGTCAGAATTTGCTATTGTCGTCTCTAAGGAGCCTATGATAAATCCTTGATTTTGATTTTCAATAACTGTGGTCTCAAAATCTAATAATTCGATAGTAACTGTAAGTACTGAGTTCTTGTCATCATCGCTACTGCAAGAAGTTATGCATAAAAAAGTATAGGGTATTATAAATAAAAGTAATGTTAGCCTCATAATTTTCATCGGTTTAATTTTTGTTTTGGTATTAAGACAAAATTAATCTCAATCCTCTGTTCTAGGCACTTTTATTCATCTAAAGAAGTCTCAATGCAGCGGATGAGACATGTTTGTAGCTTTATAATAGACTTTTAGAGTCTAAAGAGACTGTTTTTGAGCGTTCTTCTGTAACCCTGTTTTATGGTCTTTATGTTTTTTGAATTTTTAGTCTCGGCTTGAGTCCATTTTTAAGGTAATACACTACATGGCTCTTGTTGTTAAAATTAGGGCGTCATCTTTCTATGTAATTGCTAGAAGATAGTTTACGTATGTAGCACTAGATTTTTATTAGTATCCTTTTTACATGGATATTATAATTATTAATAATTTATTGTATACCAATAGTTTATGAACTTTCATTTTTATCAAGTACATTTATTTTAAATGCACAAACAACAGAATTTTCATTTTTAGACAGGTTGAAAAAAGGTAGTAAAAACAATCTTAATTAGGTTTCAACTAATTGGTCAGGGTCTATTTATTAAATAAAAATCAGAATAAATGTACTTTAAGAAGCTATCCATAAGGTAAGCTTTGGATGAATAATTATGAGACATTTGAATCAGGTAAAAATGTTTTTTTATACTCAGAAGGAGTTATACCAGTGACTTCTTTAAAAACTCTATTAAATGATGCTTTACTGTTAAACCCAGAATTGTATGCTATAGCAATCATGGTTAAGTTTTTATCATCAGTATTTATTATTTTTTTAGCTTCCTCTACTCGATATAAATTGATAAATCCATAAAAATTCTTACCAAAATTAATATTAATCACTTCAGAAAAATGATGTTTAGAAATTTGTAATTGCTCAGAAAGGGTGTTTTGAGTTAGTTTTGGGTCTAGATAAGGTCTTTTTGTAGCCATAATTTCAAGGATTTTTTCCATAAATTCTTGACGTTGCTCTTCTTTCAAAGAAGAATTTTGATATCTTTTATTAATGTGCAGTTCTTTATTTTCTTTAATTTTTAATGAAACTGCTCTTAATTTATCCTCTAAATCTAAATTTTTTGAATTGATTTTTTTGTATTCTGTTTCTATTACAGCTTTTTCTTTACGTAGCTTAACTTTTGATTTATAATTAACCACTAATATTAAAAGAACTATAAGTACCAGGCCAATACTAAAGGTGACAAATAGTTTACCTTTTGATTTAAAATTGTTTATGATCCCTTCTTGATTTTTAATAATTACTTTTTTTTTCTTTATTTGATATTTACTTTCTATATCACCCGCTTCCTGAATTTTGTTTGCAGCTAAACTTTTGGTAACACCATTCTGATACCTTTTAAGGTATTTAAGGGAATTTAAATTATCTCCTAAAAGTTGGTAGGAAACATAATATAATGAGTCTTGGTTTCTTCGTAAAAACACAAATGAATCTGAATCGATTAAGCTATCTGCTTTTTTTAGGTATTCTAATGTTACTTTAGGCTTATTTAGGTTGAGGTGAGCTTGAGCAATTTTATTTAATCTAGTAGCAATTTCCATATTTCTCCCATGATCTTGCATTAAGGTTATTGATTTGTTAAAATAATCTATTGCTACATCATTTTGTTGCTTCGCTAAAGCAATTCTGCCTTTAAAATAATAGTAATTATTATATTTTTCATCTCCATTATTAATAATATAATTTAAACAATATTGAGCAGAATCTATTTTTTTTTCATTTAAGTAGATATTACATAATGCTCCATAACGCATTGATATTTCTTTTGGTTCTGCCTTAATGTTTTCTAATCTTTTAATACTTTTATAATGGTAATATTTTGCACGATTATAGTTTTTTGTAAATACGTAAAGCATACCAAGATTATATTCATTCATAGAGAGCCCTATATGATCTTGCATTTTTTCTAATATTTCATGACATTTAAGCATTTGATTCATACCTTCTTTGTAGTTAGAACCATAAACAGCTATCACGGCTTTACTATTATAATTGTTTGCTTTGAGAATAGGGAGATCTAAATCTTTGGCGATCAAGAGACTTTTATCAAAATTTACTTTTGCACTGTCAAGTATAGATTGATCAAAAAAATATCTTCCTTTTAAATTATAATAGACTGCTTTATACGAATCATCCCAATTGGGGAGTTCATTTTTTAGGTGCTTTAAAAAATATAATGTCGAGTCTGGTTTTTTGGCTGTAGTTAAAAAATAATATCCTAAATGCAATTTTGCTAATTGACCATCATTATTTTGAAGTTTTGCTTTTTGTATAAGAGTTGAATAATTTAATGTGTCAGGAGGATATTGTGCATAAGAAAAAGTAAAACAAAATAAAGTTAGAACGGCATATAAACACCTAAGTAAGTAAAGAGATTTCATATTGATTCATACTTAGTAATGTTATAATTACATTTTAACCCGTTACACATTTAGAAAAAGTTGTACAAAATGATAAATATTTGTGGATTGTAGTTACAAAAGAACAATTATAGGCATAAAACTATCATACAAATTACGATAAAATTTTAGAGGTTTAAAAAGATTAAGTATAAAATCAAATTATTTATCAAATATGCAAACCTAAGTTAAGTGATTTAGAGATGATGGCCATTAATTTATATAATAAACAGCGTGAAGTGTTTATAACAGGTGTAGACGTAAAATTATGGAAACTGTCAGAAAAGTCTACACTACTATGGTTGTTTACTCATATTTTTACTGTTTTTTATTTGTCTCCACTTTTCTTATAATTTCTACGTTATGCTTTTCAATATCAGATAATATTACGTTTTTAGTTAATTCTCCACCTTTGGATTCAAATTTTTTATACCATTCTTTTTTATAAAATATAGTAGCAATATTTTCATTATTAAATTTATAACCGTGTTTAGCATAGAGTTCGTTTCTAACTATTTTGAGTTCGCTAAAAGTTAAATTTGATATATCATCCTCATTAAATTTTATAAAACTTGCTTCAGGGTAATAATAGCCTTCATTGCCTTGTTCTGTTTTTTTATAGAAAAAACCGGATTCATCCACTAAACCTAATGTTCCTCTTTTAATATTTGTATGTTCTTTTGTGCAAATAACAAGATTAAATTTTTTTGAATTGATTTCAATTTCGCTATTTCCGTAAGTAGATTTTACTTCAATTTCATATTCGTTTTGTGTATCACAAATTAAATTTGTGCAACAACCGAAGTACTGAAGTTTTAATTTATAAAAATAATTCGAAGATGAAAAAGTTCCCTCAAAGTCTATTATATCCGGATTTTCAACTATTTTATATTCTAATTTTTGTCCAAAAGAATTTAAAAAGGTTATTAAAAAAATCACTATTAATTTTATTTTCATTTTTAAAATTATTGATGCATATAGCTTTTACCTATAATAATACCTCTAGATAAGAATTCATCCATGTTCTAAGGCTGTTGTACATTATATTGAAATGATCCAGAACACTAACATTTAGTCATATGACTTTATAATATTCCATAATTTTTTATGGTATTTTCAAAGGTTGGGAATAATTACATACTTTAATTTTTAGTTTACTGCTCGTTTTGGGTACGGTGGTCTAATCTGTTTTTTTTGTGGATTATTTTTTAGTTCCTGTAAGATCACTTCGATTGCTTTTTCTAGCTGAGGATCTTTTCCTTCGATTACTTCAGATGGCAATTGTTCTATTTCTATATCCGGAGCTACCCCTACATTTTCTACAATAAACCCTTCTTCTGTCCATATTGCCACATTGGGTGCGGTAACACTGGCACCATCAATAAACTCGGGAAACCCTAAGATTCCAACTAAACCTCCCCAGGTTCTTTTACCTACGAGAGTTCCCACTTTAAATTTTCTGAACATCCAGGGTAACATATCTCCTCCTGAGCCAGCTGTCTCATCAATAAGCATGACTTTAGGTCCTTGTATAGATGCGCTCGGAGTTTTTAAATCTTTACCATATCGAAAATTCCAGTGAGATTGATAAGGATTCAACAAAAGGTTAATGTAATAATCAGCTATTTGACCGCCACCGTTATAGCGTTCATCTATAATAATTGCTTTTTTATCTGCTTGTGGGAAAAAGTATCTTTTAAAATATTCGTGACCGGCTGAGGCAGTATTAGGAACATATACATAAGCGACTTCTCCATTAGTAGCGTCGTGTACTTTTTTTAAATTACCTTCTACCCAATCCCGGTTTCTAAGATTATATTCACTTGCTATGGGGGTTACTTTGATAATCTTTGAGTTTTTAAAACTAGGGGTGGAGCTTACCGTTATTTCGACTATTTTCTCTGCGGTATTTTCAAAAAAGTTAAAAATATTTTCATTTCCAGATAGTTCTTTACCATCTACAGCCAACAGATAATCACCTGCCTTAACATGAATGCCTGGTTCGGTTAAGGGGGATCTTAGTTCTGGATTCCAATTAAGACCACCATAAATTTTCTTGAATTGGTATTTGTTGTTTACAATTTTGTAGTCAGCACCTAATAAACCACCTGGAACCTTTTTTGGATGGTGAAGTTGTTCTCCACGTCCTTGTAAACGATGGTGTCCTACAGACAATTCGCTACACATCCATTGGATAACTTTATTCAAGTCATTTCTAGACGATAGATGGGGTAAAAATTGGGAATATTTTTCTTTCATACCTTTCCAGTCTGAACCGTGCATCCCTGGATCATAAAAATAGTCTCTATTAATCCTCCAGGCTTCTTCAAATATATTTTTCCATTCTTCAACAGGATTAATTTTTACCTCAATAGCATCAATATTTAAAATGCCTTCTCCGTTATTTGGTTTTTTTCCAGTATCAGTAATTCCCCAATTGTTTTTGCTCTTATAAACCATCTTTTTTCCATCAGAAGAAATTATGTAGCTATCTAAATCCATGATTTCTTCTTCTTTTCGCTCTTTTAAATCATATTGCTTGAGTTTTGAAGGTTTCTCTCCATTCTCTGGGTCAGAGGTGATAAATAAAATTTTACCTGTTTCTCCTGATCCAAGTCCATGGTAGTGACCCGCTTCAATGGGTAGTGCTATAATTCTATTTTGAATATCATTGAGATCTATTTTTATAGTTTCCTCTTCTTGATCCTCCTCTTTTTTGTTTTCGTCTTCGTCTTTTTGATCAGTAACTACTTGTTTTTCTTCATCACTTTCTTTTGCTAACGGAGAGATGGTTTCTTTCTGAAGTGTTACCAGATATACAGAATTAGTAATTGACATATCCTGATTAGATTGATCAAACCAGTTCACTACAGGTCCGGCATCAGTAGAAGCAAAAAAATATAGAAATTGTCCTTCGCGGTCAAAAACCGGATTATTGGCATTACTATATCCATCGGAAACCGGATAGCTTTTTGAATCCTTTAAAGAATATAGAAAAACTTGCTCAAAATTAGTGTCTATAATCTTTGAATAGGCGATCCAATTAGAATCTGGAGACCAATCTCCAAAGAGGTTTCTAAAATCTCCGGGGAAATAATACTCATCATTAGCGACTTTTTTTATTTTTTTAGAAGCTATATCAAGAATGTATAGATTTCTTCCATTATCGACAAAACTGATTTTTTTGCTATCAGGGGACCAATTGGTATGTGCGTAGAATCCGGTTCCGGAAAGTTTGAAAACTTTTGGAGTTCCTTTGTTATCCTGAGATTTAATGTGTAATTCATATTCGCCGGAAGTATCTGAAAAATATGCTATATTTTTTCCATCAGGTGACCATGCTGGATATTTTTCGTGACTTCCTGGACTTAATGTAAGATTTCTTGGGTCTCCCTTTTTCTCAGGTATTGTAATTATTTCTCCTCGATAATCAAAAACTACTCTCTTACCAGATGGCGAGATAGCTGCCGAACGGATATGATTACTTCCTTTCACATATCGCTTTCGTAATTCAAGAAGATCAGTAGCAATACCAATTTTAAGTTTTTTTGAGGTTTTTTGAGCTATATCATATAAATGTATATAACCAGCTTGTTCAAAGATAATCGTGTTGGAATCAAGTTTTGCGTTAGTGATAGGGAAATCAGTAAATTGGGTATGTTGTATTATTTCTTTAGAAACGGTATTAAAAGAAAATAGATTAAACTCACCATTTCGGTCACTCAAAAAATATATTTCATTGCCACGCCACATTGGTTGTACGTCATTACTACCACCAGTAGGCTGCGGAATTTTTATTATGGATTTATCCTTAAATGAGAATACCCATATATTAGCAGTCGTTCCTCCTCTGTAGTTTTTCCACTGATGAAACCTCTCTCTTATGGGAGTATATGCCATGTAATCACCATCAGGGGAGTATGTGGCATGCCATGCATTCGGAATTTCCAATTCTTTAGGATATCCACCATCAATGGAAACTTCATAAAGTTTTGCGTATCTGTTCGTGTGAGTGGTTCTTTGAGAATTGAACAGCACGGATTTTCCATCAGGTGTGAATCCTAAAACATTATCCCAAATTGGATGCCAGGTAAGCCTTTTAGGAATTCCTCCAGTTACGGGAACGATATATACATCTTCATTACCTTCATATTCAGCGCTAAATGCTATTAATTTTCCATCTGGAGAAAATACTGGATTTGATTCTATACCTTCATCAATGGTGAGTCTTTTAGGGTGAGATCCATCCAAGTTTGCAACCCATAGATCATTTGCATAAATAAATGCTATATGAGATTTCCCTATTGCAGGTTGCTCCATCAATCGCGTATCCGTTGGATCAATAGAAAATGATAAAAATGGGATCAAATAGAATAGAAATGCTACTGTAAGTAGCCTGTGATTAAATTTTTTCATGAGTTGAATGATTGATGCTTATTCTTGTTATTCTCAAAAATAGTTAAAACAATGCATTTTAGTATATTTAGATTTAAAAACCTGTTTTTGCTTTATGTGTAAAAAGGGTGTTTTTTTAACGCAAGATTTAGAAATCTATAAACCCTCATATCTTTTATTTAATGAATCCAGATTATTTTTCTGCTTTGTTATATTTCGTATTCAATAACTCCAAGATATTTAAGCTTACATTCATTTGTGTTAAATGAGTTAGGCTTTTTAATCTGAGCTTCATTGACAAATATCAAAGCATTATATTCAGATAATCCTGCGCATCTTTTTTCTAATTCATTTCCCCAATGGTACGAATACGAATATTTTTCAAATTGTTTTTTTAGATCTCCAATAGGTTCCTCAAATCCAGATTCCATAAAATCATGATCAATCCAAATTTCTTCTTGAGATTCGGCAAATTTAGATATTGGCACATCATCATAATCTTCTAATTCATAACGACCCTTATCCTCACCTACAAAATCAAAATATGATTTTTCAGAATTAAATTTACCTATCCAAAAATGACTTTTTTCAGTTCTCATAGTTACATCTAAGCATTATGATCATAAGAATAGTTTATACTATTTTCAATATAAGCTCCTAAATCTTTTAATATCACTTTTTTAATAATGAGCTGTTTTAATAGTTAGATTTCTATAGACTTATATTATAAACTATACTATTAATAATCGTCGGTATCATTATTAATTAGAAATTTAGAAACTGTTTCTTTATCCAATTTCATAAAAGCGTTATATAAGATTTCAACTACTTCCTCTTTTGTTTTATTAACTTTAAATAATTCATAAGCCTTACTGGGGGAGTCTTTAATGGGTTCTTTAACAAGGCTTTTTGTCAACTCTAAGATTTCTGATTTGGCAAAATTTCTATCAAAAAACGGTTTTACATTGCCCACTACACTAACGGCTGCTCCTCTACAGATTAATTCTTTAGTAATTTTAACTCCTTGTACCTCCTGTGTATATCCCTGAATTGAACTGAGGCATATGACTATAGCAATTATTACTCTTTTCATATTAAAAATTTTAAAGTTTAAAAAATTAGGTTTCTGATTATTCATTAGTTTATTTGGATTTTATGGATTCTTAGCTATCAAATTTAAGATAAATTTTTGCGGAAATGTTTCACCTTGCTCTATTGCTGTTTTTAAATTTAGCACAAACGCTTCACATCCGGACTTAATTATATGATCATTCCATTTGTCAGACACTAATTCTTTACAACTAATTTTGATTACACCAATATCAGAATGATGACCACCAATAGCAACTACAAAAGGTGTGTCTTTTTGTTTAATATCTACACCTAAAATATAGGATCTATTATATGTTTCTGAAACCTTTTCATACCTTCTTCCTATTTCATAATAATTTGTGCCTAGCATTGTCATCGGTCTATAAAACTTTTGATCCTAATTTCATTTATCTGGTAATTTTTTCCTTCAGTAATTATAAACCATAAGCTATCGGTTCATTGAACTTTGGTTTGCTGGTTTTTAGTTAGCTATTGAAATTTCAAATTAAAATTGAATGTAGAACTTTCAGGTGTAATTTTTAAAATCTTACCAATTTTATATATAAAATCCAGATAGGTTTTAAGACTTTTAAAACTGTTTATAATTTCTACTTAATAGTGATTATCTACTACTCGAATGAAAACATCCTTCTCATTTATCCGATTTGTCAATATAATTAGTCCAAAATTAAACTTTTATATTTTATATCAACATTGTATCCTTTTCCATTAATTTTTTTGATACTAAGCTATTAGAAAAGTTTCTGTATTCTCAATTAAAAGAAAGATGTTTACACCAAAATAAATATGATAGGTAGATCAATTCAGCTTCTGAGGTGTAAGGGAATTATTTTATCATCTATACAACCTCCATTAAAGTAAAAAATAAACGTTAACACATTTTTAACTTTTCAAATTGAGGGAAATTTTTTAGTAGGATAAAGATTACACACATTTTATATAAGTCAATTTGATCCTGATAAATTTAAGTTTTATCGATTTAAATAAAATTTTATTTATTAAATTTTATTTAACGTTTTTAAGAATTCATTGAATTTTATTCATCGTTTTCGTCTTTTTGAATGATATAATTTAACAAAATAAGTATTATTTAAAAAATAAGTATATCTTCGAACCGAATTCATAACTAAAAACGGTTGAAAGCTTTTACCGATTATTAATCATTCAATGAGATGGGCCTTATTCATTTTATGATTAAATAATTTATAACAAACTCAAAATATTACGAATGAAAAAAATTCAACTATTAGCACTATGTGCTACCGTTGCGGGTGTTCTATCATCTTGCCAAAAAGAAGAAATAACTGAAGAAATAGTTACTGAAACTGTACCAGAAAATTTATCAAATGAACATCAGACCGCACTCATAGATGCCGCAGTTAATCCATTAAATGCAGAATACACTACTTTAAAAAGTATCGATGGATCTTCAATAAAGGGTATTAAGTCTGGAGATATTTTTCTTAGATTGGATAAATTATCAGAATATTCACTAAAATCAGCGTCTGGATCAGAAAAACAATATAGAACTACAAATCTGGTAAATCAAAATAGTACAATAAATGTAGTAGGATATACAGGCAGTGGCTATGCGTTAACCAGTGTGATGCAAACAGGTTTACAATATGCTATAAACAATTACAACAATGAAAATATTTCATTAACTTTTAACTTAACATTTTCATCTTCTACTAGTGGTGCAGATATTGTTATCTTTAATGGAGGTGGTACTGATGCTGGAGCAGTAGCAGAATTTCCTAGTGGTGGTAACCCAGGATTTTGGATAGAAGTTTATGGTGGAATGAACAGCTATAACGATCAGATAAATGAACACTTGATGACTCATGAGATTGGTCACGCAATAGGTTTTAGACACACAGATTATGCAAACCGAAAATGTGATGGATCTAATGAGGGATTCACAGAGTATGGAGCACTATTTATACCAGGAACGCCATCAGTAAATCAGTGGGGTGCTAGTGGCTTAGATACAGATTCGATCATGATTTCTTGTTTTAGTGGTAATGAAGACGGAGAATTTAGTTACTATGATAGTGTTGCACTAGAATATTTATATTAAATATCAAGAAAAACTTGGTAACTAATAAAAGCTAAAAATATGAAAGTTTTTATTGAACTTGATTATATATAGACCTCTCTTTAAGAATTGTTAGAATTGCAAATTATTTCCAATATTTAAATATTGGAAATAATTTTTTTATTAAAAATCTTGTTATACTCAAATCAAACATTTTTCCTTTTTAATACCTTAATATTAGTGATAGCTTCTCTAATTTGCTCTTCTGGTATCCTCATCATTACCAAATTTTCTATTCTTAACATTCACTTTTTTATTACCAAAGCTATAACTCAAAGAAAATCGTACAAATCGATTATTTCTGTTTTGTCCATATACTTGTCTTACTCCGTTAACGGTAGAAGCTAAATTATTAAGACTAGACGTATTAAAAACATCTTTGATATAAAGCGATACCTGCAGGCTTTTGTCTAAGAAAGTTTTGGATGCCCCAATATCGATACTATACCTTTCACCAATGGTAAAGATATCTGATTTTCCTGCAGAATCATATGTGGCATCCAGTTGTAGCTTAGTAGTATTATTTAATGTAAAGCTATTCGTAGAAGATAGGTTATAGGAAAATCCATTTTGAGGAGATGCATCAATAGGTTTTATGAATTCTGATTGAATATTAACTAATGTAACACTGTTTTGACTTTGTAACCATTTAAAGGTGTCAAACAAATAGCTTTCGCTAATACCATATGTGTTTTGATTATAAAAATTTTCACGAGTTACAATTTGAGTTTGAGTATCAATAGCCGAAGTAAAAATAATGCCAGATGCATCGATGGTTCTATTAAAAAAAGCAGCAGTAGTTAATTTGTTCTTGTATGTATGTTTAAATTCAAAAACATCAGTAAAAGAAGGTTGAAGAAAAGGGTTTCCCTGACTGAAGGTGTTACTACTTACATATACCCTGAATGGATTTAAATCCTGAAATCTTGGTCTACGGATTCGTTTTCCATAACTAAACGACATAGTGTTATTTTCGTTCTTAGTATACGATATATAAGCGGTAGGAAATAACTTTAGATAATCATTTTTATTTGTTTCATTAAGATTTTCAGAAAACCCTTCAGTCGTTGTATTTTCTACTCTAAGCCCAGCCTGAAGACTCCATTGGTCATTTATTTTTTTTGATCCATTCACATAGACTGCCTGGTTTTTTTCTACGTAGTTGAAAACATTAGAGGTGTTCTCATCTAGTTGAGGTATTCCGGTCTCCGTATTGAAGTTCTCAATTTCACTATTACTTTCTGTCGAGCTGATACGGAATCCATAAGAAAGATTCATAAAATCTAATGGGTGTTCCATATCAGCTTTTAGGCTTATATTTTCAATCGATTGTAATGAAGATGTTATAGCGGCAGCGTTGATGTTTAAAAATTGCATATCAGGAGAAAAGCTTTCTGTTCTAAATTCACGCTCTTGTTCTGAACGATAGTTAAAATAATCAAGATCAACAAACAACTTTTTTTCCAGGGTATCGATTTTTGTTATAGTGTGCATATTGATCAGGTGATTGTCTATGGTTTGTTTACTAGATCCATTATTTATTAATAAAGAATCTAATATATTAGAGGCGTCATAGATATTAGAAATTGTTTTATCTCTAATATCCGGTTGTCGATAATTTCCTAAATATTGAATTCCGATGGTTGTGTTATTGGTCAGTTTATAGTCTAATAACAAGCGACCTGAGATGGCATCCTGATTATCCTTTGTAGTGATGTCAATATCCCAGTTGCTTTCAGGATAATATACCTGAAAATCTTCTATACCTCTTAGTGATCCATCTGTCTTATCTAAACTCAATGAAATATTCCACTTATCTTTATTATACAATAGATTGTTTCTGAGGGTCAAAAAACTATGGGTATTTATGTTCTGAATGGCAGATGTTGTATTTTTCCATGAGTTTTGAGCCCCTTTTTTAAGTACAATATTAATAAGTCCGCCATTACCGGAAGCCTCATATTTTGCAGGTGGGTTGGTGATTACTTCTATTTTTTTGATATCGTCTGCTGCTATCGAATTCAGGTAGCTTACTAATTCGGCACCTGTCAATGGGAATATCCGTCCATTGATCATTACTTGGGATGTTCCTTTTCCCAGCATACTAATCCCATTATCATCTACACGTAATCCAGGGGCAATGCGCAACGCATCCAGAGCATCACCACCGGTGGCAGCCAGATTGTTTTCTATATTGAAAATAATTCTATCGGGTTTTTGTTCTATTAGTTTTTTGGTATATGATATCACAACCTCATTGAGGGTATTGGCTGACTCCTGTAGCATAATTTGACCGAGATCAATATCCTTTTGCAAGTTAATTTCTTTATGATACTCTTCATATCCTAGAAAACTAATCACTAATTCATAATTTCCTGCTTTAGCATTTAGGGTAAAGCGTCCATTTTCATCTGTAATTCCTCCAGTGGTTATAGTTCCATCTGATGATAGCAGGACAGTATTAGCCCAAACAATAGGTTCTGTGTTACTAGCTACTTTTCCAGTTAACTGTACTTGTGCATTTGTGAATAGTGGTAAGATAAATAATGATAAAATGATAGCAAGTCTCATAATGATAATTTTGTTGATTTTTGTTTTGACAAATATCTCCAAGACTCTTGTGCTGTGCGACCGAATATTAAAAGTCGAACCAATTTCCTCTATAGAAATCAGTTCGACTTTGTTTGTTAGACGTCCGACTTTTTTGTAACTAATTGATAATTAGTTACTTTTTCGGTAGGCAGTAGGGGTAGTTCCTGTATGTTTTTTAAAAGCAGTATTAAAAGAAGATTTAGAATTAAATCCTACTTCGTAAAGAATTTCAAGAACGGTTACCTGTTTTTTTGAAGTATCAGAAAGAATTTCTGTTGCTTTTTTGATACGATATGAATTGATGAAATCAAAAAAATGCTGATTTAGATGTTGATTGATTAGTACTGATAATTCTTTTGCAGGCAATCCAGTTTGAAAAGCTAGTTTTTGAACGGTTAAAGATGGATTCAGATAAGGTGCTTCTGTATCCATGTATTCTTTGAGTACTATAATTTGATTTTTGATAGCATCTGAGGCTTCATTTTTTACTACTTTCTCAGCCATTATTTCTTTAGAAAGTTTCAGCTCTATAGGAATTCCTCTAAACAGTTTAGGAGAATATAAAGCTTTTAGAACCAGCCAAAATGTAAAAAAAAGACCGTATGATAATAAAAATACTCTTGCTACATTAGTCACAGTATCAGATTCTGTTTCCCTTATAATGCCTTTGGTAAAAGTTAAAGCCTGTCCTATTAAAATAAAAATTAATAATTGTTTCAACCAGCGGTACTTATAAAAAGAAGTTTTATCAGTAAAGTTTTCTAATAATAACGAACGATATCTTATGATATAATAAATTTCTGCAATCAAATAAACAATCTCCAGCAGATAACCTTTTTTCCTTAGCCAAACAGACTCTTCTGACTGTCCAAAATTTTGTAAAAAAATGATTTGATCGTCGTGACTTACTAAAAAGAAATTGGGAGTAAGTATTATCATACTAATTAACCAAGGTGCTGTATGAATAAGATGTTTGGTTTTTAGCTTAAAATCTGAATAGATCAATGATAAAAAGTATAGAAAAAGTAAAGGATCTTTAAAATCCGAAATTTGAATCCGTAACATTTCTAAGATAGCTGGTAGATCCATGAATCTGCTATAAAAAAACACACTGATATCGGTAGCAGTTACGAGTAAAAATGTAGATAGTAAAAGATTACTCAATCTTTTTTCTGTCTTAACCGTCAATAAAAATATAGCAAATAGTATAAACAGTATACAAATAATGAAACTGATTATACTTATGATTTCTGGATTCCCCATGGTTCTAAGATACTAATATATTTTTCTTACGATATAATGTAGGAGTGGTACCTGTGTGCTTTTTGAAAGCAGTATTAAAAGAGGATTTAGAATTAAAACCTACTTCATACAGGATTTCTAAAACAGTTACTTGTTTTTTTGAAATATCGGTTAAAATATGTTTGGCTTTCTCAATACGGTAGGCATTAATAAAATCAAAGAAATGTTGTCCTATGTTCTGATTTATCAATATCGATAGCTCTTTAGCCGGTAACTCAACGCTACTAGCCAATTCATTGATGCTTAAAGCAGGATTTAGAAAAGGTTCTTCAGATTGCATATAGCTTTTTAATCTTTGGATGGAATCATTATTTTCATGTACCGGAGCTGATTGTGTACTATCTTCAGGATTGAGATGACTTGCTAATTTTAGTTTAGAATCTACACTTTTAAAAACATCAGGATAATTCAATGCTTTTAATACATACCAACAGAAAATTAGTAGTTCTGTGAAAACTAGTATGACTTTTGTCCAGTAGTAAATATGGTTGTCATCAGAAAATTTGTATATATTTTTTAGTACAGCAAAAATGTGCAAGATGAAAATAACACTTATTAATTGAAATAACCAGTTGTAAAATGAGATGGAAGAATTTGCGTAATTCTCCAAGTATAGTTTTTTAGAGCGTATCAGCACCATAAAAGCTGCGATTAAATATGAAAATACTTGTATGTGAACAAGTATATGTATCAGCTTATTCTTGAGTGATTGTGATAGTTCTGAAAGTAAAATAATGGGTGAGTAAGGATCTACTCCATAACTGCCAGAGAGCACCAATAAATTCGCAATGATATACGGAATTATATGAATGACATGAATCTTTTTTAAAGTAAAATCAGAATAGCAAACAGATTGCACATAAAAATAGAGCACAGGTGACTGTAGAAATACGGTCATTGCTATTGCTATACTCAGTGTCTTAAAATTAGTATGAAGAATGGTAGATATAAAAATATTGTCTAGCGCACAAAGCAATAGAAAAATACCAAAAATAGAATTGCTTAAACGGTTTTTTGTTTTAGTAGTGAAAAGAAAAAAAGCAAATAACAATCCTATAAATAATGAAAGTACACTGAGGATAAGAAGCAAATTGAACTCAATCATTTTTTAAATAACAATTATTTGGGAAAGCAAGTTGAGAAGAAAACATTATTTTATCAAGTTATTACCAAATCATTTTTAAAGAAATGTATGCTAAAGGCGGGAAATTTGTCAAACATCGATACATTAATTGTAATAAAATCAGTAAGAACAAATTGTATAGTAAATTAAATTCTAGAATATGTAAGAAAGAACACGCTAGTAATTTTATGGTTTACGTTATTTATTTTATCAATAGTGTTCTTTTAAATATATAGGCTGTATTAATTTTGGAGGATAGAACAATGAAAAATAAATAAGGTGCTAAACACGGCTATTGGGGGATAGACGCGCTTTACTAAAAAGGTTTAGCTCTTGACTTTTTTTCAGCATATATGTGTAAACACCTTTTCTTTTTTAAGATAAGGTGTTTTATTTTTGATACCTAAATTTAATTTTCTTTAGTAGTGAACTATATGAAATAGTATTGGACTCTTATAATTAATTAACGAAAACAATTTTTCTTCAGGGCGGTTACTTTGTAAAGATTAGTAGGGCGTCTACGTCGTAAATGATTTTATTAAATATGAGAGAATCATTTTAATATCACTTTTGTGTAAAAATTTACAATAATATAAAATCACGACGTAAAGGTAATAGTTACATCATCTATCCTTGATTTTTCCTTAAAGTAGCGTGTAGCGTTGCGTTTTATTTTTGCAAGAAAATCACACCAATGAAAATTCAATTTCAACTTACACTTTTTTTATCAATCGTTTGTTTCTGTTTTGTAAAAGCACAGAAAATTAAATATCAGCGAAATTCTGTAATCGAAAATACTACTAATACTGCAGCATTTAATCCAGAGTTAAAACCTTTTTATCATGGAGTAGCCTCTGGTGATCCATTAGAAGATCGCGTTATTATATGGACAAGGATAACTCCAGAAGATGAAAATCCAATAGAAGTATCCTGGTATGTAGCTACTGATGCTAGTTTTTCTTCCATTGTCAGAAGTGGTACAGCCATTACCAATTCTACTGTAGATTACACGATAAAGGTAGATGTAGATGGACTCGCACCAGCTACTACATACTATTATTACTTTCAGACAGCAGAAGCAAATTCATTAATCGGTAGAACGCGGACCACACCATCAGCAGTAGCAGATCAATTACGTTTTGCAGTGGTTTCCTGCTCTAATTATCAGGCAGGGTATTTTAATGCTTATAAAAAAATTGCTGAGCGAAAAGATCTGGATGCTGTTATACATCTGGGAGATTATATTTATGAATATGGAGCTGGTGAAGGTACTTATGGTTATGATGAATCCAGAGCAGACAGAATCAATGAACCAGCTAATGAAATCTTAAGTTTAATTGATTATCGTACCCGTTATTCTTTATACAGATTAGATCCGGATCTTCTCGCAGCACATCAACAGCATCCTTTTATTGCTATTTGGGATGATCATGAAAGTGCTAATGATTCTTATAAAGATGGTGCAGAAAATCACGGAGAAAATGGAAGTGATGAGGGAAGTTGGGAAGATCGAAAAGCAATTTCTAAACAAGTATATTTTGAGTGGATGCCTATTAGAAATGAGGCAAATCTCAAAATTAATAGAACAATACATTATGGTAATTTAGCTGACATCATTAATATCGATACTCGATTAGAGGGAAGAGATGAACAAATTAATGATGTTACCGATCCATTATTATATGCCAGTGACAGAACATTATTAGGAGAAGATCAAAAAAATTGGTTGTTTAATGAATTACAAACGTCTACAGCTACCTGGAAAATTATAGCGAATCAAGTAATTTTTTCTGAGTTTAATGTAGGATGGGCAGCACAGAGTCCGCAGACTCCTGAGCAATTAGAGAGTGTGTTTTTGGATATTTGGGACGGATACCCGGCAGAAAGAGATTTGCTAATCGATTACATAGAAACAAATAATATTAATAATACTGTTATTCTTACAGGAGATTTTCACAGTACTTTTGCATTTGATGTTAGTAAGAGACCATCTATGTTCAGTCCCGGAGCTCCGGATAGTATAACGTATGATGCAGAAACAGGTATTGGCTCGGTAGCAGTAGAGTTTGCAACACCAAGCATTACTTCTGCTAATTTTGATGAAAATATAGGCGCAGAAGCTAGTGCAGGAATCGAATATCAGATTAATAAAGAAATACCAAGTAATGGTATTAATCCAAACCCTCATATGAAATATAATGATTTGGATCAGCACGGATATTTTATTTTGGATTTAACTGCTAATAAAGCACAAGCAGATTGGTTCTATGTCAATATTCTTGATGCTTCAGATAACACAGAGACGTTGGGAGAACATTGGTATACTGAGGATTCACAAAACAGATTATTATCAGCTGCAATGCCTAGTGCAGAAAAAACAAATCAACCTGAGCTAGCTCCTTTAGAAGTCCCTGCTTTTAATTTAGGCATTGAAGAGGTGGAAACACAAGCCACAGCTATTTTTAGTATTTATCCCAATCCAATATATACAGATAATAAAAACCTGACTATACAATATGGTATACATAAAACTACTTCTCTGGCTGTTGATGTATATGACCTTGATGGAAAACGTATAGTGAGACTTATAGAAAATGACAAGGTTACTCCAGGTATATATTTGGAAACCTATTCTTTATCATCACTTACAACGGGAACGTATTTTATTAAAATAGTATCAGATCTTACTATGATTACAAGAAAAGTGGTCGTATACTAAACTATATCAGTTTTTAATGTAGATACTATTTTTTTGATTGTGTGGAAGATATTACTAAATGAGTAACTGCAAAAAAGTGTTTGATAATTTCTATTCATATATTTCTGACTTTTTAAAAGGAATATACACGATCAGGTTTTTGATAAGAAAAAAGAATTAATTGTTTATGTTTTGTATTGTTTTATTAAACAAAATTAAAAAAAATGACCTCTTTGGATGTGCTTTTCTTAAAAAAGTAACATAAATTAAAACACTTATACCATAATAATTAAAAGGTATAATAGTAAAAAAGGTTTGGGGGTATTGACAATACACGTCATAAGAAACTCTAAATTCCCCAACATTAATGGTGTCTAACTAACAATTGGTAGTTAATTTTTAGAAAAATTGTTTTTGAATAAAATTCAGGTATTAGAGGTTGATTGAATTGAATTTCAGTCTCTTGAATTGAGTTTGTGTCATACGTAATTAAGTTTTTGTTAACTTTAAATAACACAAATTCAAAACTATATTTTATGAAAAAAATTTACACGTTTGCCTTGTTGATCTTCTTATTCGGGCAAACAACTTTTGCACAAAACAACATGGACGGTATCGTCCAAAACTATTTAAATGGTTTGGTAACGACTTCCAAAATGAAGGCAGATGATGTCTCAGAATGGAAAGTGACAAACATTGTTCCTTCATTAAACCCTGAAATACAACATGTATATCTTCAGCAGTATCATTTAGGAATTCCGATACAGTATGCGACTTATAAACTTACTGTTAAAAACAATGAAAAAGTAACTTGGGAAATTAATCAGTTTGTTCAGGATATTCAATCTAAAGTAAGCTTTAATAAGTCGTCTCTTTCACCAGAGGCAGCTATAATGAAAGTAGCTAAAGCTCACGGTTTGCAAACTCCTGCATTATCAGCTGCAAAAATGAAATCCTCTGGAGCGAGAGCTTATGAAGATTCTGGAATTGCATTGCAACCAATTGAAGCAATGCAGGTGTATGTTGAGCAAGATGGAAAGCTTAACTTAACCTGGAGGGTAAGTATATACCAAGAAGATGGTCAGCATTGGTGGAATGTTAATGTTGATGCAGCTAGCGGTGAGATTTTACATACAGAGGATTGGGTAATCAGCTGTAATTTTGGCACATCTGATCATACATCACATGACCATGGATTCGTAAAATCTGATGAAAAAAGTAAGACAACTGTAGTGGAGAATTCCACTGCTGCTTTGGCTCCTGATTCTTATAATGTGTATGCCATGCCTATAGAAAGCCCGAATCATGGGGATCGTTCTATAGTAGTAGATCCGGCAAACTTAACAGCCTCTCCCTTTGGATGGCATGATACTAACGGAGTTGCGGGAGCAGAATTTACAATAACTCGTGGTAATAATGTATGGGCACAAGAGGATACGAATGGTAATAATGGAACAGGTTCTTCTCCATCTGGAGGCGCAAGCTTAGATTTTAATTTTCCATTAAATCTGAGTGCCTCCCCATCGACCTATTTGGATGCAGCGATTACTAATTTATTTTATTGGAACAATATTATGCACGACGTATTTTATCAATATGGTTTTGATGAAGCTAGTGGTAATTTTCAGGAAAATAATTATGGAAACGGAGGAGCAGGAAGTGATTCTGTTAATGCAGATGCACAGGATGGAATTTCAACAAATAATGCCAATTTTTCTACACCAAGTGATGGAGGTAATCCAAGAATGCAAATGTTTTTATTCACCAACCCTACCAGAGATGGAGATCTAGACAGTGGTATAATAGCACATGAGTATGGTCATGGTATATCTACCCGATTGGTTGGAGGACCTGGTTCTAATGTTCTGGGAGGATCAGAACAAATGGGAGAAGGATGGTCAGATTGGTTTGGTTTAATGGTTACAATGAAAGAAGGTGATGTAGGTACTACTGCTAGAGGTATGGGTACTTATGCTATCGGTCAAACTACTTCTGGAGGAGGAATCAGGCCTACTGCTTACTCTACAGATACTTCTATCAATGGTACGGATTATGGAGATATAGGTGGTTTATCAATACCTCACGGAGTAGGGTATGGTTTTGCTACCATTTTATGGGATATGACTTGGCTTTTAATAGATGAGGAAGGATTTGATGAGGATATCTATAACGGAACCGGAGGTAATAATATAGCATTAGCTCTTGTAATAGAAGGATTAAAAAATACAGCAAATAATCCAGGGTTTGTTTCGGGAAGAGATGGAATCCTACAAGCGGATCAGGATTTATATGGAGGGCAGTATAATTGTTTAATCTGGACAGCGTTCTCTGCGAGAGGCGTTGGGCTAGGGGCGAATGAAAATACCAATGGAGGAACTAATACAAGTTCAGATCAAAGCATATCTTTTGTAAACGGATGTGATGATGTACCTCCTCCCGTTGAAGAGTGTGAAGGCGATGTATCAGTATTCCCATTTAGTGAAAGTTTTGAAACTAATATTGGAGAATGGTCACAAGCTGCTTCAGGATCTGCAGATGATTTAGACTGGGCCAGAGATTCTGGAGGGACTCCTTCTACAGGAACGGGACCAAGTAGTGGAGCAGATGGTACCTTCTATTTATATGTAGAAGCCTCTGGAAATGGAACAGGTTTTCCTAATAAAACAGCAATTTTAAATTCACCGTGTTTAGATTTTAGTACACTGGATACTCCTAGCCTTACCTTTCAATATCATATGTATGGTAGTGCTATAGAATCTCTTGCAGTTGAAGCCAGAATAGATAATTCAGGAGATTGGATATCTGTATTTAGTGTCGCTGGTGATCAAGGTGATGTTTGGAATACAGCAGAAATCGATCTTTTTGCATATGCAGAAGAAGGAAGCGTACAACTTCGATTTAATGCTGTTACAGGAGATGGTACTAGTGGTTGGCAAAGTGATATTGCAATTGATGCAGTTAGTATTCAAAATAGTACTGTAGACCCTCCATCAGAATGTGAAGCTATTAATTTTGATGATTTTCAAATAATTGGCTTTTCCAATCAAGACGCTTCAGGAGATTTTTCTGCGGCAGGAACTACTTTATCACTACAAAATAATACGTGGAAATATATAGCTCTTGATTATATCGTAACAGCTAGTACAGTAATAGAATTTGATTTTAGCAGCACATCACAAGGAGAAATTCATGGAATTGGTTTTGAAGATGATAATACATTAACATCTACACAATATTTTAAAGTTCATGGTACACAGAATTATTCGCTGACAAATTATGATAATTATGTTAATGGAACTACGACGTATGTTATTCCTGTGGGAGATTTCTATACAGGTAGTATGGATCGATTGGTGTTTATAAATGATAATGACGCGGGATCAGGAAACAATTCGGTATTCTCCAATGTTAAGATTTATGAAGGCTCTTGTAATGATTCTGTAGGAATCATAGCTGGATTTGGAAAAAGCACGCCAATTCTTGGAGATGAAGATGAAGGGGTTATATCTGCAATACAAATTTCTCCTAACCCTTTAAGAAAAGGAGGATTGCTAGAAGTTCATCTCTCTGGAAAAACAGCGTCTAATACTTCATATTCTATTATAAATATGGTAGGACAAATAGTTGGAAAAGGTATGCTGGATACTAGCGGTTTTATATCCATGAGTGGTATGGAAACTGGAATGTATATGCTAAGTATACAGAATTCGGAAATGAAAGAGATCAAAAGTTTTATTATTGAATAATAGATCTTAAATACGATAATGAAAAAGCCACCGGTTAAGGTGGCTTTTTTTAATTACCCAAAAGCCTACAATCCCAATTAATATAGCGCCAGTAAAAGAAGGATTCTATAAGATGGCAAAATCAATACCTGTATCAATCCAGTTTTGAATATTCGTTTTTATTTGTTTGATTTTTGGTGACTTGTTAGACTAAAGCTACCGTTTAAAAATAGAAATACCAATATTACTGTATATCACTTATCTTTTTTTGATAGGAGCTAGTTGCTTAGTAAAGAAAAGACACAACTAATTTTTATACAAAGCTGTTTTTAATTAAAACAAGAATCAAAGGCGTTTTGAGATTCGTTTATTTTAAATCATAATTAACAGTTGTCATAAATTTTAATTGTACATTGGTCTTCTTCAAAAAAAATATTTTATGTCCGATTTTTGGCTTTATTTAAAGCTCGGTCTGCATCATGTTTTGGACTGGCATGCATATGATCATATATTATTCCTGATAACCTTAACGGTTGGTTATACTTTTGATAATTGGAAAAAAATTTTGATGTTGGTTACCCTGTTTACTTTGGGTCATACGGTCTCATTATTTTTGGCTACTTATGATGTAGTTTCTGTTAATGCTAAAATAGTGGAGTTTTTGATTCCTATAACTATATTGGTAGCCGCGATATTTAATGTCTTCACGGCAGGAAAAACAGAGAAAAATAGTAAAAGTACTGTCATATATATTACAACTGTATTTTTTGGTCTAATTCATGGACTTGGTTTTTCTAGTTATTTTAATGTGATTAGTAGTAATCTTAGTTCTAAGATTTTGCCTTTACTAGAGTTTGCACTTGGTATAGAAATTGCGCAACTTGTGGTGGTTTTAATTGTGCTTATTATTACTTCTGTGATCCAGATGGTTTTTAGATTTTCTAAGAGAGATTGGATATTAGTAATTTCATCTATTGTAATCGGAATGGTGATTCCTATGATATTGGCAAATAAAATATGGTAATTAATTGTCAATTAAGGTTGTATTTAAAATATAGTCATAATATATTCGTGGTTTGAAAACTACTTGATGTATTGATTTTACACATGCCAAAGAAAAAACAACTTAAATATGACAAAGCCTATCTTAGGATAGCCAGAGAATGGGGTAAATTATCTCATTGCGAAAGAAAAAAAGTTGGGGCTGTTATTGTTAAAGATAGGATGATTATTTCTGATGGTTTTAATGGTACACCAACAGGTTTTGAAAACCCGTGTGAGGATGAAGAAGGATATACAAAATGGTACGTGTTACATGCAGAAGCAAATGCAATTTCTAAAGTTGCTTCTTCCACACAATCATGTAAAGGCGCTACCTTATATATTACATTATCGCCTTGTAAGGAATGTAGTAAATTAATTCATCAGGCAGGAATAGAAAGAGTTGTATATCAGACAGGTTATAAAGATAATTCAGGACTTACATTTTTAGAAAAGGCAGGAGTTATAGTAGAAAAGATTACAGATTTAGACAATTAATGAGTTATTCAAAGAAATACTTACCATTATTTATTGGTGTGGCCATGGGTGCAGGAGTTTTTTTAGGAAGCAAGCTTGATTTTAGCAATCCATCGGCAAAGTTATTCTCTTATAATGCAAAAAAAGAAAAACTAAATCGTCTCATTGATTATATAGATTATGAGTATGTTGATAATATTAATACAGATAGTATTGTTGATGTAACGGTTAATAGAATTCTAGAAAATCTGGATCCACATTCCGTATATATTCCTCCAGAAGAATTAGCTGGTATTACAGAAAGTATGCAAGGGGATTTTATTGGTATTGGTGTTAGTTATTACCCATATCGTGATACCATTTCAGTTATAAATACAATTAAAGGGGGACCTAGTGAACGATCTGGTATAAAAGCAGGGGATCGAATTCTCATGGCCGATAATGATACCTTGTATGGTGACCGACTTAGAGAAGAAGGATTAGCAAATAAACTAAAGGGAGAATTAAATAGTCAGGTACAACTTAAGGTATATAGAAAAGGTACAGGAGTTTTTGACGTAGTCGTAAAACGAGGTAAAGTACCTTTGAGAAGTGTGGATGCCAGCTATATGTTAAGTGACAGCTTAGGCTTAGGGTATATTAAAGTAAACCGATTTGCAGAAACTACATATACAGAGTTTAAAGAAGCATTAGATATCTTACAAAGAGAAGGAGCAAAGAAATTAATCATCGACCTTAGAGATAATGGTGGCGGTTTTATAGCTCCTGCACTAAAAATGGCTGATGAATTCTTAAAAGATGATGTGTTGATGATGTTTACCAAAAATAAAAAAGGAGCGATTGATGAAAATTATGCAACAGGAAAGGGTAGTTTTGAAAAAGGGGAGATATATGTACTCATCAATGAAAATTCTGCATCTGCCAGTGAAATTTTTGCAGGAGCGATCCAGGATAATGATAGAGGAACCATTGTAGGACGAAGATCCTACGGAAAAGGGTTAGTGCAACGCGAAATGGCTCTGGGAGATGGTAGTGCTATTCGTTTAACAATTTCTAGATACTATACCCCTACAGGACGTTCGATCCAAAAATCATATAGTAATGGTAATAAAGAATATTTTAATGAATATCTGAAAAGGTATGAAAATGGAGAATTGCAAAATGCAGATAGTATTCAGGTAGCAGATTCATTAAAATTTAAAACTCCAGGTGGTAAAATAGTGTATGGAGGTGGGGGAATTGTTCCTGATATCTTTATTAGTAAAGATACCACGAGAGTAGGAGAAACTTTAAATTATATGCTTCGTTCTGGTAGAATGGGTGGTTATATATTTGAAGAATTGGATAAGAAAAGAGCTTTTTATAATGAATTAACAGAAGAACAGTTTAAGACAGAAATAGAGATAGATGATGATTTTGCGGATGGATTCTTATTATATGTTAAAAATGCTGGTGTGGATATTGATCTTCAGGATTATAGAGAACAGCTTAAAAAGTATCTAAAAGCGATCATGGCACAACAACTATTCGGTACTGATGCCTTTGAAAAAATAATCAATCAAGACGATAGTATGATTCAAAAAGTAATGTCAATTGAAAAGTAACACGATTTAAATTACAGTAAACCAATTATCTTTTATTGATTTATGATAGCAAATAATTTCTGTAAAATGAATATGAGAAGGTTGTATAAATGTCAAAATTAATAGAATATATAGTTGCTATTGCAGTATGTTCTCCGCTTTTTTTCTTTATTTTAGCGGTGGTTTTTAGGCTATTAGATAATAGTACTTCTATATTTTTAGATCACGATATTCTGGTGGATTCTACCTATGTATCCCGTGATTTTATAAAAGAACAAATAGTATCGACAGAAGATATAAAATTAAAAAAAGAGCTGAAACGAGCATTACTGTATAGAAAATTGCATAATCTTTTTATAGTATTAGCTGTATTATCTCTACCACCGGTAATTATTACTTGTTTTTTAATTTATATGAGTTAATTGTAAATATATGTCTTCGTGGAGGAAACCATTAGGATATTCTTCTAATTAATGGAGAGATTCTTATTCTTATTTATTCCCAACCTTTTTATTAATAGCTCTACTTACTAATAAAATAGAAAGTAAAACAACTACGCAAGCTGTTGCAAAAATACTAATTAAGGCGGTTTTACTATCGCCTATAAGAAGATGTTCAAAATCTAAAAACGTAATATTATAAATCAGTAAACCACTAGCAATAACAAGTAATAAATAAATAAAGTATTTCATATATTTTGAATTTAATATAATATTTTTTTAAAGCACATTTAGTATCAGTTTATCAATACTAAAAAAGTCCTTTAATGTTTGCAGTAAATAGTTTAACAGCAATCGCAAGTAGGATTACTCCAAAAACTTTACGGATGACACTAATGCCTTGTTTGCCCAATATCTTTTCGATTTTACCAGATAATTTAAGTACAATATATACAAAAACAATGTTAATGACAATCGCAATAATGATATTAATAGTATCGTATTCTGCCCGCAATGATAATAGCGATGTCATAGTTCCAGCGCCAGCGATTAATGGGAATGCAATAGGAACGACTGCAGTCGTTTCTGGTTGGTCATCTTTATAAAGCTGGATGCCCAGAATCATTTCTATCGCCATAAAAAAAATGATAAAAGCACCTGCCACTGCAAAAGAATTGACATCGATTCCAATGATATTTAAAATTTCTTTTCCTACAAATAAGAAAAGAATCATTAGAACTCCAGCCACAATAGATGCTTTTTCACTTTGGATATGACCCGCTTTCTTACGTAAATCAATAATAATAGGAATACTTCCTACTATATCGATAACGGCAAAAAGTATCATGCTAGCCGTTAAGATTTCTTTAAAATCAATCTTCATTTTGAATGGGATTTCAGTATTGTGCAAAAATACATAGACTAAATTTTTAAAATTGTAATTTTTTAGAGAATCTTTGCTAAAAATTTAGAATTTGTTAGAGGTTATTACTGCTCAACATAGAGATTTTATGCGGCCTTTTTTTATGGAATGTGGTATTATGCTGTAATTAGGACAGAATTATTTTAAAAACTATCTTCGCATTATGTTTCAAATAGGAAAAACAATCGTCTCAGAGGAGATTATTCAAAAAGACTTTGTATGTAATCTTTCTGCTTGTAAAGGTGCCTGTTGTATAGATGGTGAAGCGGGAGCACCATTAGAAGAATCAGAGACCAAAAAACTGGAAGAAATATATCCTGTAGTGAAGCCATATTTGAGGAAAGAAGGTATTGAGGCTATTGAGGCTCAGGGAACCTCTGTAATAACTGCCGATGGAGAACTTGAAACACCGTTAATTGATGGGGCAGATTGTGCTTATGTAATTTTTGATGAGAATGAAACTGCTCTATGCGCTATCGAAGAAGCGTATAATCAAGGAGAGGTAAATTGGAAAAAACCAATTTCTTGCCATTTATATCCAGTAAGAGTACAGGATTATACAGAGTTTTCTGCAGTAAATTATCATAAATGGGAAATTTGTGATGATGCCTGTACTTTAGGTAAAGAATTACAAGTGCCTGTATATAAGTTTGTAAAGCAAGCATTGGTTCGTAAGTTTGGTGAAGACTGGTATCTGGAATTAGAAAAAGTGGCAGCAGATCTTAAAAAATAATTCCTTATTTTTATTGACATAGTGTTAACCCTCCACATTTTTATACACTAATAAAAAAACCAATAACAATAATTTTTATGAAAACAATTGAACTTTGTTTGGGAATGCTGTTCTTATTAATAGCTCCTATTAGTTGTGATAGTGATGATGTCACTATAGAAAATGAGGATCCTATTGCCATCGCAATAGAAAATGGCGAAATAGTACTCGATTTGCAATTAGAAGTGTATTCGCTTAATACCACAGTGTATAATTTAGAACAAAGAATGGAGGAATTGCAGATTCTTTTAGAAGAAGATCCCGATAATGATAATTATTTAGGAGAGTTAGAAGGGATTGAAGAATCTTTGGGACCTATTGAAGAGAGAATTTCAATACTTGAGGATCGTTCTGGCACCTTTGATTTCCCTCCATTACCATTCCCGCCAGTATGTGATACGGGTATTTGTCCGGCTCCTAGATTTATGAATATGAAACTGTTACTTGTGCCAGAAGACACAGAAGATTTTACGCTTTCATTTCAGGATGTAGAAACAGGAGAAGATTTTTATGTATTCGATAATTTTTCTACCAGTACTATTCAGAATGGATTTAGAGAAGCTACGCTGGATATAGATGTTAGCGAATTACCAGAAATTTTTAGAATAGTAGGGTATAAAATTGAAGAAGGAATGCAGTATGATATAGATTTCAGAGCTACTTATCAGTAGTTATACCTTTATTTAATTTATTATATTAGCCTTTATACAAAATATAAAGGCTTTTTTTATGAAAAAAAGTATTATTCTCTATCTTCTATTGTCATTTTTTAATTGTTGGTCGCAAGACTCAGCAACAGAGGAGATGAATCAATGGTATCAGCGTTATCTTACACATCAATATCAGAATAAGGATAGCGCAACTTTTTATTTTGATAAGATTTTTGATCTCGCTAAAACAAAGCAACAAATAGGTAATGTATTGGGTATTTTGAATTATCAAACCATTACAAATAGTTATCATTTTGATTTAGAAAACCTAAGGGTGAATATCAAAAGAATGGATTCTGTAATTAGTAATACCAACCAAATTGATACTGTTACCTATATTGATGCGTATCGTAATGCCTTATTATCAGCAAAAGGAAATTACTACTATAAGATAAATGATTATCCCAGATCTAAATTGATTTTAGAATCTATACTAGATAAAATTGCACAAGGGAATGATGCTGATTCTCATTTTAATCAGGTAACAAAGATTAATACATTGGATAATTTAGCTACCATTGCGATTAAAACTCAAAAAAAGGATAGAGCTTTAGAAATATTCAATGCTATACTAAATATTATAGAACGTAATCCAGAAGCTTTTGCAGAACAAAAAGTAAGTTACAATCTTAAATTTTCAAAAAGTTTAACGGAGTTTGGAGATTATGAAGCCTCAAAAAAAATTCAGCATACACTGATAGATAATCTAAAAGGTTATTCTAGTGAAAAATCTTCCAACTTTATAAAATCCAACTATCAAAATTTAATTCGTAATTATCTTCTTCAAGATAGTATTGATATTGCACTCAGATACATTGAGGAAAGTAAACAGTTTTATAATAAAGAGGATCCTTTTGAGAAACAATTAGATCTTTTAATCGGGGATGTGTATTTAAAGAAAGGTGATGTAGAAAAAGCAGTAAGGTATTATAAAAAATCATTAAGCTCTTTTAAAACATACAGAAATAATAAAAAGCATGAAGATATAGCATCAGTTTATGTAAAATTGGCGAATCTTGAAAGGCAAAGAAGTAATTTTTCTGAAAGTTTTCTGTATTACCAGAAGGCATTGCAACAGCTTTCGCCACAATTTACCAATAATACAATTACAGAGAACCCTGATCCGTTTACTGTGTCGTCTAAAATTGAATTAGTTAAAATACTAAGAGAAAAATTAAATGGATTGCTAGAGGGGTATAAGAAAAAGAAAAATGATGAATGGTTAAAAGCTTCCTTAGATACTTCTTATGACTTGATCACTGGGCTGGATGCTCTTAAGCCCGAATTTGAAAGTAAAGTAGATAAACAGTTTTTACTTACCCAGATGTATCCTTCATTCAATAGTATGATTGAGATTGCTTATCAGTGTTATGTAAATACACAAGATGAAAAATATATTAGGGATGCATTCTATTTTATGGAAAAAAGTAAGAGTATTTTACTATTAGAGGCAACTCGTAGCTCGCAGGCCTTTGAGTTTGGAAATGTTCCCAGTACAATTATTGATAAAGAACGACAATACAGAGCGACCATTATCCATCTTGAAAAACAACAATTTGGTAAGAAAGAAAACACAGCTATTTCTAATGCTATATTCAAAGTGAAAAATGAGTATTATCAATTCATTAAAGATTTGGAACAGCAATACCCAAAGTATTATAAACTTAAATATAAGACAGATGTGATTGATGTGCCAGAAATTCAAACAAAAATCAACGGTCATAGAGCAATAGTTACCTATCATGCTACCTTAAATAGTTTGTATAGTATTACAATTTCTAAGAATGACATTAAGTTTAATCGTGTTGTTTTTGATCAACTGCTTAGAGATGAGATTACCTCTTTTTATCAGCAATTATCGAACCCCAAACTAAATCAAATCAAGGAATTAAATACTTTGAGTTTGCATCTCTATCATCGGGTTTTACAACAACCATTAGAAGGATTAAATGTTGATAAATTAACAATTATTGCAGATGATGTGTTAAATTATATTCCTTTTGATGTATTGTCCTTCAGTAAGCAACCTTACGATTATTTGGTAAAGAAATATGATATTAGTTATGCTAATTCTGTCACATTGTTGTCAGAAGCATCTAATACCGTGAGTAAAAAGGGTAAGTTAATTGCATTTGCTCCTACCTTTAATGGTTCTTTAACAACAGCTCCTGCTATCGCAGAAAGAGGGGATTTTGGACCTTTATTGTACAATACAGAAGAAGTAACTAATATAACTAAGTACTTTGATGGAAGCGCTTTTGTAGGTAATGAAGCTTCTATAGCATCTTTAGATACATATATGAAAGAGTCGACAATTATTCATTTTGCCACTCACGCTGTTGCTAATGATGAAAGTCCTGATTATTCTTATTTGGCATTTGCATCTGATACTACAGCGTTAGATTTGCTATATGTAAAGGATGTGTATGGGTATACTATCCATACTGATATGGTCACACTTAGTGCATGTCAGACAGGTATAGGAAAGCTTCAGAAAGGAGAAGGGATGCTTAGCCTTGCCAGAGGATTTAACTATGCTGGAGCTAAATCACTGGTAATGACACTATGGAAAATTAATGATCAGACTACCGCAGAATTAATGGATTACTTTTATAGTGGATTGAGTGAAGGGAAATCAAAAGATAAGGCATTACATGATGCCAAATTAGAATACCTTAATGCAACAGAAGACGATTTTTTAAAACATCCTTACTATTGGTCTGGTTTTGTTATTTCTGGGGACATGACTCCTTTAACGTCAAATTCCTTTAGTCTTTGGTGGCTACTCGTACTTATAATTCCAGTATTGCTTGTTTTTATTAAAATATGGAAAAAGAATTAGTTCAGCTTTTTTAATAATATTTCTGCTGATCCCTTTTTGAAGGAGCCATTTTGAACAATTTCATTTAATAAAATGATCGCTTCCTCATTTCTTTTTTCTTTTATATATGCCAGTGCCAGATACCATCTTCCTCTTTCTGATAATTCATCATTATAAGACAGGTGTTTTTCTAATAAAGGTATTGCTTTTTTAATCTGATTATCAGCTAATAAGGCATTTGCCTGATATAATAATAAATAAGATCTCTGTGTAACAGTAAATAACGCTTCAAACTGTACTGCTGCATCTTTATAATTCTTATTTTCATACAAAGTAAAAGCCTTGAATTCATCACTATCCTCATTATCTCCACGTACAATAGGGGTGACAACATTTTTATAAGGTTCAAAATTAGACGCGTATAATTGATCTGTATTGGCGGCAAAAGGATTAAAAAATGTGAGTCCAGCTATAACCGCAAGCAGTATAATGGATGCAGCGACTATGTATTTTTTATAAGCTAATAATGAAAAGACTGTAGGTTCATTATCAATTTTTGACTCAAAAACAGCCATTTGTTTTCTCAATGCTACTCTATCTTCTGTTCCGGCAACCACCTTTAAATTTTCAATTAAGGCAACATTTTTACTAAATATCGAACTATTTTCTAATAAACTATCAAATTGTTCCTTCTCAATTTCAGAAAGTGTTCCCTGCAAATACTTGTCTATCAATTCTTCATGTTCCATGTGGGCGGGGGTTTTTAATTAATTCTTTTAGAGACTTTAAACAACGAGATTTTTGACTTTTAACTACATTTTTATTTTCATAGCCTAAATTTTGAGTAATCTCATCTATAGTTAGTCCTCTATAATAGAATAAGGTTAACACTTCCTGACAACGTTTTCCTAACCTATTAAAATGTTGTCGTAATAATTGTTGTTCTGGAGTTAGCTGGGGTTCTTCAAAAACCTCTTCTATTGTTGAGGTTTCCTTATGTTCAATCGTATTTTCATAAGAGACTGTTTTTTTTTGTTGCCGGATATGATCATAAATTTTGTACTTACCAATACTAAATAGGTAGGTTTTTACAGTGCTTTTTATGCTGTCTAATTTACCATTAATTGCATGTTCCCTGAGTGCAATAAAAGCATCTTGATAGATATCTATTAAGGTGTCATCATCCAAATCATATTTTTTGGCAAATTGTAAAAAAGAACTTCGATATTCATTATAGAGCTTTTCTAATGCTTGATGATGTCCCTTTTTTAGTATAGTTAGTTCTTCTTTCATATACGACGACTTCTACTTTTAGGCAGGCCGGACTATTTTTTTAATGTTTTCCTTTTTTCAGAATAAATCCGATGATTAATAAACAAGGATAGGGTACATTATTTATCACCAGATAAAGGTATAACCCATTATCACCGTATAAGTGATTTCTCCCTTATCTATATATTTTATAGGTTCTAAAGTTAACCTTTTTTATAAAACACACACAAAGAGTTAAATTAAACCTTGTAATCATGAAAACAAAATATCAAGTAAACGGATTTATTCTATTCTTCTTTTTCTTTGGTTTAAGCTCCGTAGTAAACGCTCAATTTTGGAAAAAAATAGCAGAAACTGCCGAGAAAGCGGTAGAGCGGACAGTTTTAAATAAAACAGACGAAAAAGTATCTAATAAAACAAGTAAGACCATTGATGATGCTACAGATGTAGAATATAAAAAATCTAAAAAATCAAAAAACAAAGCAGTAATCTCGTCAGGAAATGATGAGTATGAAGATATAGATGCAGAAACTACTTTTGAGGTGTATTCTAAATTCGATTTTGTACCAGGGGAACGGATAATTGCATTTGAAGATTTTAGTCAGGATGCTATTGGTGATTTGCCAGCTAGATGGAATTCTTCTGGCTCTGCAGAGGTAGTGACTATAAAGAACGCAGAAGGACGTTATATACAAGTGACTACTGGAAAAGGGTCGTATGTTCCTGAGTTTATTACAGAATTTCCAGATAATTTTACATTAGAATTCGATATGGTATTTGATTTTGATGTTTCAAAGTATGCATTTAAAAGATATTTCTCTGTAGTGTTTTCTGATTTAGCTAACCCAGCATATGAATTGCAAAATAGTACGCCTGGAAAAAATGGATTTGTTTTCTCTGTAAGAGGAGGAATAGGAGGAGGTGGAGCAGCAGATATTCGGAAATATTCTCAGGACAAGCAGTTGAACTTATTTTCTGATAAAAAAATGGGTAAGTTGACTAAAGATAATAGGGGTAGGGGAAAAGTAATGCATATTTCTATTTGGAAACAGAATCAACGCATGCGTGTATATATTGATGAAGAAAAAGTATTTGATATCCCTAGAGCCTTTGAAAAGAATGTAACCCTTAAGAATCTAAAGTTCTTTTCTGAAATTTCTCCACAAGACACCTTTTTTTATCTGGGTAATATGCGATACGCTATTGGAGAACCGGATCTAAGAAATAAGTTAATATCAGAAGGTACATTAATTACATATGGTATTACATTCGATACAGGAAAGGCGACTGTAAAATCAACATCTTACAGTACAATTAAGAATATCGCCAATATACTTTCTGAAAATCCAGCTGTCAATATTTTAATAACCGGACACACAGATACGGATGGAGATGCATCCTCTAATCAAAAATTATCTGAAGAAAGGGCGGTTGCAGTAAAAAATATCATGGTGGAGACATTTGGTATCAATAAATCGAGGATTAAAACTTCTGGAAAAGGAGAGGAGTCGCCAGTAGCCGTGGGTAATAAACCAGAAGCTAAGGCAAAAAACAGAAGAGTGGAGTTTAAGAAGTTGTAGATCACATAAATCATACTAAAAGAAAGCAGGTGTAAGTAAATAATGAGCTTACCATAGCTTTATTCTAGAGATAGAATACTAATAAAAAGAGATGTTTAGAAACACTGTACACGTATTTTGTACAGTGTTTTGTTTTTTCATGATAAAATTAATTTTTTAAAAGTGAATATTAATACAAAAAAAATTGGGGTTTTTGATCCGTAATTTAACTGTGATTTTACGTTTATAATTTTGCTTTTTTTTAATGTTTAAAATCGTGGTAGTAGGTGAAAAATCGCTAGTTATTGAGGTTACTAACATCATGTTTATATCTTTCTTTTGGTATATTTAAAATATTGATAATCAATTATTTAAAAGCTTTGTTGTAAAAGTTGTTTTTTCCGCAGATTATTTGTCGTGTTGAAAACTTTGTTGAAAACGTTTGCTAACTTTTTGTCAATCTTTTCGTTCATTTCTTGATCTTTGTTGAACAGAAAGAGAAAGAGATAAATTCGTATAAATTTTCGAAAAAAATAAAAATGAGCGCAGTGGAACCCATCTTACAAGAAAACAAAGATAGATTTGTAATTTTTCCTATTAAATATCATGATATTTGGGATTGGTACAAGAAATCTGAGGCAAGTTTTTGGACGGCCGAAGAGATTGACTTACATCAAGATATTACAGATTGGGCAACTAAGCTATCAGCAGATGAGCGATATTTTATTAAACATATATTAGCTTTTTTTGCTGCTTCTGATGGGATCGTAAATGAAAATTTAGCAGAAAACTTTATAAATGAAGTGCAGTATTCTGAAGCAAAATTCTTTTATGGCTTTCAGATAATGATGGAAAATATCCATTCAGAGACGTACTCGTTGCTTATAGATACTTATGTAAAAGATGAGAAGGAAAAAAACTTGTTATTTCAAGCTATTGAAAATTTTCCTGCAATTAAGAAAAAAGCAGATTGGGCATTAAAATGGATAGAGTCTGATTCTTTTGCAGAGCGCTTAATTGCATTTGCTGCAGTAGAAGGAATTTTCTTTTCTGGTGCATTTTGTTCTATTTTTTGGTTGAAAAAGCGTGGTTTAATGCCAGGGCTTACATTTTCTAACGAGTTAATTTCTAGAGACGAAGGAGTGCACTGTGATTTTGCTGTTCATTTGCATAATCATCATTTAATACATAAAGTGCCCAAAGATAGAATCCGGGAAATTATTGTAGATGCTCTAAATATAGAGAGAGAATTTGTTACAGAATCTTTACCCGTTAGTTTAATAGGGATGAATGCAAATCTAATGACACAATATTTAGAGTTTGTTACGGATAGGCTACTAGGCGAGCTAGGGTGTGAAAAAGAGTATGGAACTGCTAATCCATTTGATTTTATGGATATGATTTCTTTACAAGGAAAAACTAATTTCTTTGAAAAACGAGTTTCAGAATATCAGAAAGCAGGAGTGCTTAATAAAGATACTGAGGAAAACAAAATAAGTTTTGATGCCGATTTTTAGAAAATTATAAATAGATGCAACTTTCCTAAAAGTGCATATTATTTTAGATATACAATTCTAAAAAGTATTTAAAAACAATAACAATATATTCATTCTGAGCCTACCTGTTGGTAGCATCTGTTTACGAATACAGAAGGCTCAGTCTGATAATGCTTTCTAACAGCATAAGGGGATAGCAAAAGACGAGAGTCATATACGTTTATAGAAGATTACACGAGAGCTAGTAGTAGCAGCGTTTTTGGGCTGCGGGTTTTTGTGGAGATCAAGAATAAACGAATGACTTTTAGAATGTAATAAAAACAATAACACAAGTTAGTATCACTTTTCTTTGAAAGAAGAAGTATTAAAAAATCAAATCGTATGTATGTAATAAAAAGAGATGGGCATAAGGAGCCAATCATGTTTGACAAAATTACCGCCAGAGTAAGAAAATTGTGTTATGGATTAAATGCTTTGGTAGATCCGGTAAAAGTTGCCATGAGAGTGATAGAAGGATTATACGATGGAGTAACTACCAGTGAGCTTGATAATCTAGCGGCAGAAATTGCTGCAACGATGACAATCGCACATCCTGATTATGCTAAATTAGCTGCGCGTATTTCTGTTTCTAACTTGCATAAAAATACAAAAAAGACATTTTCTGAAGTTGTTACTGATTTATATGAATATGTCAACCCTAGAAATGGTAAAAAAGGACCATTGATTGCCGATGATGTATACGATGTCATTATGGCTAATAAAGAAAAACTGGATTCTACGATCATATACAATAGAGATTTTGGGTACGATTACTTTGGTTTTAAAACATTAGAACGTTCTTACCTGCTAAAAATAAATGGTAAAATTGCAGAACGTCCTCAGCATATGTTGATGCGGGTTTCTATTGGGATTCATTTAAATGATCTGGATGCGGCTATAGAAACGTATGAGTTGATGTCTAAAAAATACTTTACACACGCAACCCCTACTTTATTCAATTCAGGAACTCCAAAACCACAAATGTCATCGTGTTTCCTACTATCTATGAAGGATGATAGTATTGACGGGATTTATGATACGTTAAAGCAAACAGCAAAAATTTCACAGTCCGCTGGAGGAATCGGATTGTCTATTCATAATGTAAGAGCAACAGGTTCATATATTGCAGGTACTAATGGAACATCTAATGGTATCGTTCCTATGCTACAGGTATACAATGATACCGCACGATATGTGGATCAGGGTGGAGGAAAGCGTAAAGGGTCATTCGCGATTTATGTAGAGCCATGGCATGCTGATATTTTTGAGTTTTTGGATTTAAAAAAGAATCATGGTAAAGAGGAGATGCGTGCACGTGATTTATTCTATGCGATGTGGATTCCGGATTTATTTATGAAGCGTGTACAGGATGATGCATCCTGGACGTTAATGTGTCCTAATGAATGTCCTGGATTATTTGATATCCATAGTGATGAGTTTGAGGAAGCATATTTGCGTTTTGAGGCAGAAGGAAAAGGAAGGAGAACGATCAAAGCAAGAGAGCTTTGGGAAAAAATATTAGAGTCACAAATAGAAACCGGAACGCCTTATATGTTGTATAAGGATGCTGCAAACCGTAAATCTAATCAACAGAATTTAGGAACTATACGCTCTTCTAATTTATGTACTGAGATTTTAGAATATACAAGCCCTGATGAGGTAGCAGTTTGTAATTTAGCATCTATTGCATTGCCAATGTTTGTAAAGAATGGAGCTTTTGATCATAAAGAGTTATTCAGAATTACAAAACGTGTAACTAAAAACCTAAACAGGGTTATCGATCGTAACTATTACCCGGTAAAAGAAGCTGAAAATTCTAACATGCGTCATCGTCCGGTTGGACTAGGTGTACAAGGATTAGCAGATACGTTTATCCAGTTACGTATGCCATTCACCAGTGATGAAGCAAAAAAACTAAATCAGGAGATTTTTGAAACCTTGTATTTTGCAGCAGTGACAGCTTCTATGGAAGAAGCAAAAGCAGATGGAGCATATCAGACATATGAAGGGTCACCGATTTCCAGAGGAGAGTTTCAGTATAACTTATGGGGAATCAAAGATGAAGAATTAAGCGGACGATGGAATTGGGCAGACCTACGTAAAAAAGTTTTGAAAAATGGAGTGCGTAATTCCTTATTAGTAGCGCCAATGCCAACAGCCTCTACCTCTCAGATTTTAGGAAATAATGAAGCTTTTGAGCCATATACAAGTAATATTTATACCAGACGTGTATTATCAGGAGAGTTTATCGTAGTTAATAAACACTTGTTAGAAGATTTGGTGAAATTAGGTTTATGGAGTGATGATCTTAAAGACGCTATCATGCGTGCTAATGGATCTGTGCAAGATATTGATGTGATTCCTCAGGACTTAAAAGACCTATACAGAACTGTTTGGGAATTAAGTATGAAAGATATTATTGATATGTCTCGTCATAGAGGATATTTTATTGATCAGTCACAGTCCTTAAACTTATTTATGGAAGGTGCTACTATGGCAAAATTGACATCTATGCATTTCTATGCCTGGAAAAGTGGCTTGAAAACCGGAATGTATTACCTAAGAACAAAATCTGCGGTAGATGCGATTAAGTTTACGCTAAAAAGTGAAAATAAAGAAGCACCACAACCAGAAAAAGTAGTAGTTGCAGCTGCACAGGTAATGGAAGCACAATCTGTTGCAAAAACAACGCCAGAACCAGCTCCGGTTTCTGTAGAAGGATCAGCACTTTCTCCAGAAGAATTAAGAGCGATTATCGCACAATCCAAAGAAGCAGAAGGGGATGATTGTTTGATGTGTGGATCTTAGTATGCCTAATTTTGGGAATGTACAAGTATAAAAAATCACTAATATTATTTATTTAGATGTTATTCAATTAAAAATATAATTGGAGTATTAATATGAAAAAGGGAAGTATCTTTTAAAAAGATTACTTCCCTTTTTTTATGAATTGTATAAAACAATAATGCTCTATGCAATTGCATAATAAAATCACTATTTCATTTTATTTTTAAATTCAATCAGTAATAATTAATATCACAAAGGGTAACAAATCCCGTTTATGCAACACTTATATATACAGGGAACGGTATTATTTGTTAATGTTTTCTTAAAATCGAAAGGGTTTTACTATTTTTGAAATCCCTAATTTAATATAACTTACTTACATGGAAGAAATTACTATTCAATCTGCATTGTGTTCACAATGTAACTTCGGAATTACTTTAGAAACTAAATTCTGTACTCATTGTGGTTTTCCTGAGCATGGAGATGAAAAAGAGCAAGCTGTTTTTCATGCTAACAAGGTTATGAAAAAGAGTAAGATTAAAGATGATGCAAAGAAAATCAATTCTGCTCGTAAAACATTGTACTGGATGGCAGGAATCTTTTTTGTTTTTGGGTTGTTTTATTATTTCACCTTACAGGACATTAGTGTTTTACTTGTAAATGTAGTCTTAGCAGTAATTTATTTAGTATTAGCATACTGGTCACAAAAAAAGCCTTTTGCAGCCTTGCTGTCGGCGTTACTTTTGTATCTTACAGTTGTAGCTATGAATGCGATTGCAGAACCTGTTTCTTTATTTCAAGGAATCATTTTTAAAATTCTTATTATCAGTTTCTTAATCAAAGGAATTAATTCTGCCTCCCAAACTGCAAAAAAATAAAGATGATTTATGATTTGTCAAACCTGTAAAACATCATTACCAGCAGAGGTTAATTTTTGTCCAGATTGCGGAATGTCTACAAAAGAAGTTATCCAGATTGATGGAAAGAGTCCGCTTTATCTAATCATTACTTTTTATATTGTAGATCTTATTTTTTTAACAACTATTTATTTTGTGTATCAAAATGGAAGTTCACTCACTACAGAAATTGTTATAGAAATTATAGCAGCATTCATAGCTATTGGATTTGCAAGTGTGGACGCAAAAGCAATTATCAAATTATACCGATTCCCCAAAATTAATGTATTGGCGGTTTTGGCAATGATCATTATTCCTTTAATTACAGGAGTTACAGTATACTATGGGATTGAGATTTTAAATACAACAATTTTTGATGAAAGTAGTAATACATATCTTGGATATGTTATGTATCCTAACCCAATATTCTGGGCCATTTTTTTTACAACGATTACACCTCCGATTTTTGAGGAATTAGTGTACAGAGGATTTTTGTTTAATCAATTACAAAAAATAACCAGTATTCGTGTTACCATTATTCTTACGGCATTCATATTTGCATTAGCTCATTTTTCAATTATATCATTACTATGGATTTTTCCATTTGGTTTACTTTTAGGATATATACGACATAAGTACAAAACTTTATGGTTAGGAATGATAATTCATTTCATACATAACCTGATAGTGTTATCTTTGGACTATTATTATTATGATAATATATTGTTAGATTTCTAATTTTTATGATGAACTGGGAGCAACTATTGTCTTTAAGACGACAGGGAGACACAAATAAAAGATTACGTAAAGAGCAAGATGAAACGCGATTAGGTTTTGAGGTAGATTATGATCGAATCATTTTTTCTTCTGCTTTCAGAAGCTTACAGGATAAAACACAGGTAATACCCTTATCAAAAACCAGTTTTGTACATACTCGACTGACACACAGTCTGGAAGTTTCTGTAGTAGGAAGATCTCTGGGTAGAGTAGTGGGAAAGAAAATACTGGAGAAACACCCACACCTCACCACTATTCATGGCTATCAGTTTAATGATTTTGGAGCTATTGTCGCAGCAGCATCTTTGGCACATGATATAGGTAATCCACCCTTTGGGCACTCAGGAGAGAAGGCAATAGGTGAATATTTTAAAACGGGCAGTGGTGCTTATTTTGCAAAGGATTTAACACCAAAACAATATCAGGATCTCAAAGATTTTGAAGGAAATGCTAATGGATTTAAAATTCTTACAGAATCCAGACAAGGAATAGAAGGAGGATTGAGGCTTTCTTATGCGACCTTAGGTGCTTTTATGAAGTATCCAAAAGAATCCTTACCCAAAAAGCCCACCGCTCATATTTCACATAAAAAGTTTGGGTATTTTCAGAATGAGCAACCTTTCTTTAAAGAAGTAGCAGAGGAAATAGGTCTGATAACTCACACTATAGAAAATGAAACAACCTACAGCCGTCATCCATTATGTTTTCTTGTAGAAGCAGCGGATGATATTTGTTATACAATTATTGATTTTGAAGATGGGATTAATCTGGGATTGATCCAGGAGGAATATGCATTAGAATATTTGATTAAATTAGTAAAGGAGACTATTAATACGAATAAGTATAATATGCTCACCAATACAGCGGATCGATTAAGTTATCTAAGAGCTTTGGCTATAAATACATTAATACAGGAAGCAGCGGATACATTTATAAAAAATGAAGCAACTATTTTATCTGGAGATTTTGATGTAGCCTTAATAGATAAAAGTAAATATCAGGCGCAAATAGATGATATCATTAAGATTAGTGTTGATAAAATATATCAAAGCTCTGAGGTAGTGGAAAAAGAAATTGCAGGGTATGAAATTTTGGCTACCTTATTAAACAAGTACTGCACTGCAATGAATAATTTTAATAGTAATAATGCTTCTAATTATGATCAACTCATTTTAAAAGCAGAAGGAATGAATTTTGACTATAAAAATGAAGACCTGTATACACGTCTAATTAGTATCAGTAATTATGTAGCTAGTCTTACTGACGGGAATGCACTATTAAAATTTCAGAAAATAAGAGGATTACAGGTGTAGTTCCTGATTCAGCCTAATTTTTATAACTCTTTAGTCAGGAATCATTGTGGTATGTATAATGATGTATTAGTTTACGTGCCTCAGGATTGTCTTTTGAATTCCTTCTACAGAAATTCCACATATTTCCTGTAATTCTTCAATAGTTCCGTGATGTATAAATTGATCAGGAACCCCTAGAGTGATTATTTTAGAAGAAAAATTATATTGGTTAGCAAAATCTATAATAGCACTACCAAACCCACCTCTTATGATGCCATCCTCGATGGTGATAATAGTTGCATTATTTTTTAGAATGGATTTGAGTAAGGTATGATCTAAAGGTTTTATAAAACCAAAATGGAAATGGTTTACCTTCTGATTAATTCCCTTTAGCGCTTCAAGAGCGTTAGTAGTCATGCTTCCCGTAGAGACTACAGCAATCTTTGTCTCTTTTTTCGAAAGAATAGAGCCTTTACCGATGGATAGTCTTTCCATTGGAGTTTTCCAATGGATCATAGTACCTCTACCTCTGGGATAACGTATGGCTATGGGATGTTCGAGTCCTAAAGAAGCAGTATATAGAATATTTCGTAGCTCTATCTCATTCGCAGGAGCTGCCACTATCATATTTGGAATACAAGAAAGAAACGCAATATCAAAGACCCCATGATGAGTAGCTCCATCGGCTCCCACTAAACCTGCTCTATCCACACAAAAAATGACCGGAAGATTTTGTAATGCTACATCATGGATAATCTGATCATAAGCACGCTGTAGAAATGTAGAATAAATAGCACAAAATGGAACCAATCCTTGAGTTGCCATTCCTGCGGCTAGCGTAACTGCGTGTTGTTCTGCAATACCTACATCAAAAGCACGATCAGGCATCGCTTCCATCATATATTTTAAAGAACTACCAGTGGGCATTGCAGGAGTAATCCCAACAATTTTTTCATTTTCTTCTGCTAATTCTAAAATAGTGTGCCCAAATACATCTTGAAATTTAGGTGGTTGCTGAATATTTTCCTTTGGGAGAAGGTTTCCTGTGGATGCATCAAATTTACCCGGAGCATGATACGTTACCTGATTTTCTTCCGCTTGTTTTAACCCTTTTCCTTTAGTAGTGATAATGTGTAAAAGTTTAGGCCCTTTAATAGATTTTAATGCTTCTAAGGTTTTGAGCAATGCAGGAAGATCATGCCCGTCAATAGGTCCAAAGTAGGAAAAGTTTAAAGCCTCAATTATATTATCTGTTTTAGGCTTAAAACCTACTTTAGCTTTTGTGAGATATTCTTTTAGGGCACCTACACTAGGGTCAATACCAATAGCGTTGTCATTAAGTATAATGAGCATATTTACATCTGTAACACCAGCATGATTTAATCCTTCGAATGCCATACCGCTGGCGATAGACGCATCTCCTATTACAGCAATATGTTGTTTTGTTGTATCCCCTTTAAGCTTAGAAGCAATTGCCATTCCGAGTGCTGCAGAAATAGAAGTAGAAGAATGTCCAACTCCAAAAGTGTCATAATCACTCTCACTTCGTTTAGGGAATCCACTGATACCGTGTAATTGTCTGTTGGTATGAAATAACTTCTTTCTTCCGGTCAGAATTTTATGAGGATATGCTTGATGTCCTACATCCCAAATCAAAAGATCTTCTGGAGTATTAAAAATATAGTGTAAAGCTATGGTTAGTTCTATCACACCCAGACTAGCTCCCAGATGTCCTTCTTTTGTAGCCACTATATTAATCACAAAATCCCGAAGTTCCTGTGCTACATACGGTAATTGATCAGGTGTCAGTTTACGCAGATCAATCGGGTATTCTATATGTGGTAATAATTCTTCTTGCATTTCTGAAAGTGGTTACACCTGCAAAGCTACAATTTTAGAAAGAAATCAGTCTGATATTTTAAGGACTATTGGTATTTTATATGTGGTACTAACAGCATTATTCTTATGGATGCCAGGTTGCAATTTTGGTATTGCTTCAATGACCCTACGGGTTTCTTTTTCTAATATAGGATGTGGTGTTTTTATATGAATGTTCTCAATCACACCTTCTTCATTGATATCAAAGCTAACAAAAATTCGTTGTCTACCACTAAGACCATCATCCACAGCAGTAGCAGAATTAAATTCATCATGAATGAATTTATTCATTTGTTATTGAAAATTCTCAGGAGTTCTTTGATTTTTTTCAACAAGTATAAACGAAGGAGGAAGTTCTAAAAACACAAATGGTATGGGTTCTTCTGAAGTTTCTGGTTCATAGATAATGTCACCTTGTATATCGAATATTTCAATAGGTTCAGGAGGTGGTATAATTTCAATACCACCATCGATATATTCTTTATATTCCTGTATAACAGGTGGTTTTGGTTTTTTAGGGGTATTGTTAGCGTTATTTTGTTTGTTTTTTTCAGCAGTTTTAGTGCATTTTCTTAGAGTACTATCTATGTTTACTATTTCAGGAACATGTAGTGTTGGGATATCTATAACTTCTATAGTATCAATTTTTTGTTGTTTTCCTTCTGTATTTGTGCAATTGACAAGTGTAGTTCCCATAGCAATTAGAAAAGCTAGTAAAAAAGCTTTTCTAAAAGAATACGATTTGTGTACAATTTGCATTGGTATAGTAAGATGAATTGCGTCAAGCTGTGTTTTTTTGAAATGACCACACATTTTTTTATGCTGGTTTTCTAATAAAAAATTTTGAATGTCTCTAGTAGAGAATTTTGTGAAGTCTACTACTGTTTTTGCGCAAGAACCGCAGAATCGACCTTTTTCATTAGGAGTCATTGTACTCCAATCTTCATGACAAGGTTTAGGAATGGTGATTTTATAGAATTTATTCATAAAATAGAAGTTAGTGCTTATGATCTATCAAGTTTCTTGCCATTTTACTTAAGTTTGTTAATCATTTAAAATTAGAAATATGTTTGATCCATATGATGACGCTCATTTTATGAGAAAAGCATTACAGGAAGCTGAAGCTGCATATGATAAGGGTGAAATTCCTATTGGTGCGATTATCACGGTAGGAGATCGTGTGATTGCCAGAGCTCATAACCTCACTGAGTTATTAAATGACGTTACAGCACATGCAGAGATGCAAGCGATTACAGCCGCTGCTAATTTTCTGGGAGGTAAATATTTAAAAGAATGTACCCTATACGTAACCATTGAGCCTTGCCAGATGTGTGCAGGAGCTTTATTCTGGAGCCAGATAGATAAAATTGTATATGGTGCCAGAGATGAACAACGTGGATGTATTACTATGGGCACTAAATTGCATCCTAAGACTAAAATGACGGGAGGCGTTTTAGCGAAAGAATGTAGTGAAATTCTAAAGCGTTTTTTTGTTGAAAAACGTAATCTTAACTGATTTGAGCATTAAAATATTATAAGAAAATAATTTATAAGAGGATCATTGAATTCGTCTGATAGTAGTTAATTAAGAATTTATATATGGAAAATTATGTTCCCAGAGTTAGCACATTACTTTTTGTACTAATTATTGGTTTATTATTTAGTAGTGTTGCTGTTTTTTTTAAGTACGGTGCTTTTTTGTTCCTGGATGCTAAAGAAATTGCTGAATTTCAAATTGGAACAAATATGCTATTTATTATTGGTTCAATAGTGACGGGAATGTTTAATCTGTTTATCGCTATTTGGTTATGTTTACAAGCAAATAAGAAAGGTCAAAATATTTTTGTTTGGTTTTTATTTGGATTGTTTTTTGGAATAATAGGGATTATTTTGTTTTACTTAATCGTTTTGATAGAAGAAATCAAAATTCTCAATGCTAATTATCCAAAGTAACCTTCTATTCTAGCTATAAAAAGAGCCTCCCCTTTTTAATGCGTAATTTATAAGATGTAGTCTGCAACGGAAAGAATTGCATTTCGTCTTTAAGACGTTAGCTTCAACAAATGCAGAAAAAAATTACACTCTTTTTATTAATAGGTAGTACTTTTTTAGGTTTTACTCAGGAAACCCAGATGCTCAAAGGTCACATTATTGCAGATACATTACCCTTAGAATTTATTAATATTGTAAATAGTACGCTTGGAATTGGTACGATTAACAATAAATCAGGATATTTTGAGATAAAAGCGCGAGTGGGGGATACTATAGCATTTTCTTCAGTTCAATTTCAATTAGAAACTTATGTAGTACGTCAAAAAGATTTAAACGAGGGAAATTTAGAAGTCTATCTACAACCTTCTGTAAATGAATTAGAAGAAGTTCATATTTCTCAATACTCCCTTTCTGGAAATATTCAGAAAGACTTAATGACTATACCACGAGAGGAGTATCATTTTTCTCTATGGACTGCAACAGAACTTAAAAAAATGGGAGTAACCAGACCTGATGATAGTCAATCGCCAGTGATAAACTCGGCGATCCCTTCTTCTAATCTAGCCTCAGTTTCTGTGGATTTAGAAAAGTTAATTGATCTATTTTCAGGGGCTTTTAAAAAGAGGAAGAAAGAAGTTGAAAAAGGAATTCATGTTACGGACTTTTATAATGAGACATTTTTTACAAATCAATTAAATATTCCCGAAACTGAATTTTATAATTTCATTGATTATTTACAAGAAGAAACTGGCATTAAATTTATGCTACAAAGAGGAAACGGATTAAGAATTTTGGAATTCCTGATGCATCAGGTACCTAAATTTAAGGAGAAATATAATATTACAGAATAATCAACACATCAATTAAGGAAGGACACAGCAGTAATACCTTAATTTTTTTTGTTTTTTGTTTCTTTTTCCTGATTAAAATCTCTCATTTTCTTTAGATTTTCCTCTGTTAACATATAGTCTTTAACTTTCCTGTCTTTCCATCGATGATAAATGAATATCGGCATTAAGATAAAAGAAGCAGCTAAAATTCCTACACCTACTAATTTATCACCAAATACGTGATCCCCTGTATTTTTGTAATAGTAACCAATGCTTACAAGAATAACAATTGCAATAAATAATATTCTGATGATATATTTCATATATTTTAGTCTTAATAATAATTAGAACCCTATCCAGCAGTAGGGTAAGTGTGTTTTAATCTTTTAAAATATTCTGTTATAGATTTTATACTAGATAAGTTTGTAAAAAAGCTAATCAACTTTACCTGAAATTGAACCTGTATAAAGCTAACGTGTAAAATTAATCAACTTTCTTCTATATGCGGTGAGTAATTTTGATTTTGAAATGAAACCATAGTATTTTTCATTTTTAATGACTGGTAGGTTCCAGGCACCAGTATCCTGAAACTTTCGCATAGCACTATTTGCATTATCCTGCTCATAATCGATATAGGTAATTACTGGTGTCATTAGCATATCTACCGTAGTGGTATGATATAATGAGTTATCAAACATGATTTCTCTAATAGTGTTCAGAGAAACAATACCGATAAGTACATTAGATGAATCAATAACCGGAAAAATATTTCGGTTGGATTTTGCTACGGCTTCACTTAATAAATGTTTCAATGTGTGATCAGGCTGTACAGTAATAAAATTAGTTTCTATACAACCTTCCAGATTCATAAGTGTTAATACTGTTTGATCTTTATCGTGGGTCAATAGGTGGCCTTTTTCTGCAAGCTCTTGTGTATAAATAGTGTGTTCTATCTTATTTTTAGAAATAATAAAAGAAATTGCTGTTGTAATCATAAGAGGAACAAAGAGTTCATAACTGGTAGTAATTTCGGCAATGAGAAATATAGACGTTAATGGTGCGTGTAATACTCCCGCGATCAAACCTGCCATTCCGAGTAAGGTGAAGTTCGCTTCAGAAACCTGAAAACCAATTCCCAGGTTATTAATGATTTTAGAGACTACAGTTCCCAGAGCACTACCCATGACCATAGTAGGAATAAAGATACCTCCGTTTCCTCCAGCGGCAAGGGTGGTAGTCATTGCAATTGCTTTAAAGACAGTAATTCCTGCTATTAATGCAATGACAATCCATATATTATTGATGTGTTCATCAAAGGGCGTTTTTCCTAAAGCAGTTAGATGATCTCCCCTTAATAAATTGTTTATAAATCCTAAACCCTCTCCATAGAGAGGAGGTATAAAATAAAGCATAATACCTATAGCTATTCCGCCAATTACTAATTTTTGTAAAGCTGTAGAAAACCTATTAAAGAATCGCTGAATAATAAAATACATTTTAGTAAAATAGATGGATGCTATGGCAGTGGCTATACCTAGAATTATATAGAATGGTGTATCCATAATGTCAAATTTTTCAATAACTTCAAATCTGAACAAGACTTCATCTCCAAGGAAAAAATAAGAGGTAATAATAGAAGATACAGAGGCAAGTAATAGAGGTAATAAAGAAGCTAATGTAAGATCTAAGCTAAAAACTTCTACTGCAAAAACCAATCCTGCTAATGGAGATTTGAAAACAGCTGCGATAGCTCCTGCAGCAGCACACCCAATAAATAACACCCGGTTTTTACTGTTTACATGAAACAGTGTACTAATACTAGAACTTAACGCCGCACCAGAAGCTACAGCAGGACCTAGTAACCCTACAGATCCTCCAAAACCTACAGTAATAGGCGCCGTTATTAATGGAAAATAAATTTTAACTTGTTTAATAAGACCATTTTTTCTGGATAAAGAAGAAAGGATAGAAGAAATTGCGTGTTCTACTTCTCGTTTAAAAATATATTTTGAAATAAAATGGACGAGTAATAATCCTATAATGGGCAGAATAAAATAAAAGCTGGTTTGTATGGATATAATATCACTTTTTAACGCTGATTGAATGATATGAGTACAATTTTTAAGCAATACTGAAACCAAACCGGATAAAAATCCTATCAGTATACTTAGAATAAGGATAAAGTTTTTATTAGAAATATGTCGATAACGCCATATCAGGAATTTATGAAGTCTCGTCTTCTTTTTAATTGACATTTAACAAGTAAATGATGTTAATAAGGTGTGGTTACTCACCAATATACCTTTGATATATTTAAATATTAAAGGTAGTAAAAAATACGGTTTAGAATACGCTGAGGTTGAGAGTATAATTAATACACTACTATTGTATCGTAAATTTATGAGTTATAAAATCAGTATTTGTTTTGATACCTAAGAGATAGATACCAGATTCAAAAGCAGAAACATCTATTTCTGTGTTGGGATTATGAATCGTTACTGCTTTTCCGGTAATATCATAAATAGAGGTGTCAATGATAGAAGCATTTTCTGATTGCATACGTAATAGCTTAGTTTCTGTATCCACATAAAAAGAAATAGCGTTATTATGTTCGAATTCTGATGTAGAAAGTAATTCAAGAGAAGTAGTTGCTACAAATCTGTTACCATTTCCGTTAACAAAGTCCCCGGCAGTAATAGGTTCGTTATCACTGGCTATTGAGATTGTTCTTATGATGTTGGTTGCACCCAGAGAAGGATCACTATAATATTCTGACCAGTTGGTTCCATCAAATTGTGCAACATAGTACCTTCCAGCACCGTTTCGCAACTCACCCCCTATATAGATATTATCATTAGTGTCTTTTTTAAGGACAAAAATAGGGCTTGTTTGGTTTAGTGAATTATCGCCACCTACTTCTGACCAACTAGTACCATTATAAGTAGCAACAAAATTTCGACTATTTGTATTAAATAAATTTCCGGCTGTAAAGATAGTATCGCTGTCGTCAATGAGTATAGACTGTAACGAGTTAGACCCGACACTGGCTATTGTAATATTTAATTCTGACCAGGAAGTACCATCATATTTAGAAATATATGTGTTCGAGAAATTATTTAAAAAGTTTCCTACTACATACAGGTTGTTTAAAGAATCAAATGCCATGTCATTGATGTTAGGTCCGGTTTCATCAAAAGAATCCGTCCCACCTACTTCAGACCAATTACTACCATTATATCTAGCAACATACAGAACTCCATTGGAGTTGGTGAAGTCTCCGGCAGTGTAAATATTACCAGTATTATCGATAGCAATAGTATTGATGTCACCATTAGCTTGTAGTGAATTATTTCCTCCCAATTCGCTCCAACTGGTTCCGTTATATACCGCAACAAATTGATTGTTTTCGCTATTTCGGAAGGTGCCACCTACATATAAGTTTCCACTATGATAGGTCATTGCTGTAATGGATCTACCAGCTTCAAAATATGTAGAATTACCTAGTGTTGACCAGGTTGTTCCGTCATACTTAGCAACATAGGGTCTATTCGTTGTATTTGTGAATTCCCCAGCGGCATATACATTGCCACTTTGATCAATAGTAGTTGTTAGTACGTCTCCATTTGCTTGTAAAGAGTTAGTTCCTCCAAGTTCTGACCATTGTCCAAAGCTATTTACTGTGATCAAAAATCCTGTAAATAATAAAATTATTTTCCTCATAACATTTTGGAGTTGAGAAGGTTCGTATAAAAAATGTGTACAAAAGTAAACAAATTTGGTAAGGTGAAAAAATTCCTTTACGGTTTAACCTTTTTTATAACTATTCTTAATCAAGTGTTAGTTTTATTTTTAATTCTTTGAGTTGCACCGCGTCAATGGTTGCTGGTGCATCAATCATCACATCACGTCCGCTATTATTTTTAGGGAATGCTATAAAATCTCTGATAGTTTCCTGACCACCCAGAATAGCGACTAATCGATCTAGCCCAAAAGCGATACCTCCGTGTGGTGGCGCACCATATTGAAAAGCGTCAAGCAAGAAACCAAATTGAGCGTTGGCTTCTTCCGGTGTAAACCCTAAATGATCAAACATTAATGCCTGGGTTTCCTTATCGTGAATACGAATAGAGCCTCCTCCGATTTCATTACCGTTTAATACCAGATCATATGCATTAGCTCGTACATCTCCCGGTTTACTATCTAATAAAGCTATATCTTCTGGTTTAGGAGATGTAAATGGATGATGCATTGCGTGATAACGTTCTGTATCTTCATCCCATTCTAATAATGGAAAATCAACTACCCAAAGTGGTGCAAATTCTTCAGGATTTCTTAGACCTAGCCTTTCTGCCAGTTCCATTCGCAATGCACTTAATTGGGCTCTTACTTTATTAGTAGCTCCAGAAAGTATACAAATTAAGTCTCCTGCTTTTGCTCCGGTTTTCTCTGCCCATGCAGACAAGTCTTGCTGATCATAGAATTTATCTACAGAGGATTTAAAGCTTCCATCATCATTACAACGAGCATAAATCATACCTAATGCACCTACTTGTGGGCGTTTTACCCAATCAATTAGCTTGTCAATTTCTTTTCTGGTATATGCCGCACCACCTGGTACAGCAATTCCAATCACTAACTCTGCATCATTAAAAACTTTAAATTCTTTATGTTGTGTCAATGCATTAAGTTCTGCAAATTTCATCCCAAAACGGATATCCGGTTTGTCATTTCCATACGTTCGCATTGCTTCATCATAGGTCATTCTTGGGAAATCGGTGATGTCGATCCCTTTAATATCTTTGATCAGATGTTTTGTCAATCCTTCAAAAACGTTTAAGATGTCTTCTTGTTCTACAAACGCCATTTCGCAATCTATCTGAGTAAATTCTGGTTGTCTGTCTGCTCTAAGGTCTTCATCTCTAAAGCATTTTACAATCTGAAAGTATTTATCCATTCCACCTACCATCAATAACTGCTTAAATGTTTGTGGCGATTGTGGTAATGCATAGAATTGTCCTTCATTCATTCGCGAAGGGACTACAAAATCTCTTGCACCTTCTGGAGTGGATTTGATTAAATAAGGAGTTTCTACTTCTATAAAACCTTCCTGAGATAAGTAAGTACGGACTTGCATAGCTACTTGATGTCTAAAGATCAGGTTATTTTTTACCGGATTACGACGAATATCAAGATAACGATATTTCATACGGATATCTTCACCATCTTTTGTCTGATCCTCAATCATAATAGGTGGAGCCAATGACTCATTAAGCACCGTTAATTCGTTTACCAGAATCTCAATATCACCAGTAGGCATATTGGGGTTTTTGGACTCACGCTCTATAACAGTTCCTTTAACCTGTATCACAAACTCTCTTCCTAATGTTTTAGCTTTTTCAACCATTGCTATAGGTGTTCGCTCTTCGTCAAACATAAGTTGTGTTATCCCATAACGGTCTCTCAAATCTACCCAGATCATGAATCCTTTATCACGTGATTTTTGCACCCAACCTGCCAGGGTAACTTCTTTATTAATGTCTGATGTGGTTAATTCACCACAAGAATGGCTTCTATACATAGCTTTTTTGCTTAGGGCTGCAAAAATAAGAAGATTTACTATAAATCAGATCTAGTTTCAATAAAAATGAAGCTTTAGCATGAATAAGATAGTGTATTAATTTTAAGATAAATATAAATATACTTTGGGAAATTTTTTTGGATCTAATTCCGGTGAGAAGGGGCTGAAACACTAACATTTGTTAGTTTTTAACATTTTTTTATGAAAGTATTTCAATAGATTTATAGCTATTATTAACACAAATTCAAATAAATTATGAAAAAAAAATCACAAATTAGCAAGGGGTTTTTGCTATTCTTGTTTCTATTTCCAGTCGTAGTTTTCTCTCAGGAAACTATTTTTGGTACGGTAGTCAATCAAGATACAGGAGAGGGGATTCCTTTTATCAATGTTATTGAAGATGGCACTAATAATGGAACTGCCTCTGATATTGATGGTAATTTTAGTATTAATGTCAGTTCGTTACCAGTAACATTAAAGGTGTTTGCCATTGGTTTTACGGAGAAGTTAGTTCCTGTATCCAATGCAGGAGAAATTAAGATTCAGGTAAAGGAATCGTTGGAGTCTCTGGATGAAGTAGTGGTAACAGGGTTAGCTACCTCAGTAAAGAGAAGTAATGCTGCAAATGCAGTTTCTACGGTTTCTTCTGAGGATTTAGCTGGATTAACACCTCCTCAAACATTAGATGGCGCGTTAGCTGGAAAATTTGCAGGAGCTTTGATTACTAAAAGTTCTGGGGCTCCGGGAGGAGGTATCTCGGTAAAATTAAGAGGGGTTACTTCTATTAATGGTAATTCTCAACCTTTATATATTGTTGATGGAGTATATGTGAATAATAATAGTATATCTGGAGCGGGTTTAAACGCAGTTTCGGGAGCAGCGGCAGGAGGTAATGCCTCTAGTCAAGATAATCCTTCAAACAGGATCGCTGATATTAATCCAGATGATATAGAAAGTGTAGAAATATTAAAAGGTGCGTCTGCGGCTGCCATATATGGAGCCAGAGCTGCCGCCGGGGTGGTTATTATTACTACTAAAAAAGGAAAAAGAGGCCAAACTAAAATATCTTTTAAGCAAGATATTGGATTTAATAGCATTCTTAGACCTAGGGGACAAAGAACATTTACAGCAGAAAGAGCTGAATCTTCCTTTGGAGCTGGCGAGGGACAAGCTTTTTTAGATGCACAAGCAGCGGGGACACTAATTGATTATGAAGATGAAGTTTATGGAGAAAAAGGATTTATTACAAATACTAGTGTGAATGTGTCTGGAGGTTCAGAGAATACACTGTTTTATGCCGCTTTTTCTAATAACGAAGAAGATGGAATAGTAAAAAATACTGGATATGATAGAAAATCTATTCGTTTTAATTTAGATCATGATTTCTTTGATAGAAGGGCAAAATTATCATTAACAACGAATTATGTGAATTCTAAGGCCGATAGAGGTTTCTTTAACAATGATAATACGGGTACAACAATTGGGGTTGCACTTACATCCACGCCACCTTGGGCCGATTTACGACCTAATGATATCGGTGTTTATCCAGATAATCCATATGGTGCTTCAAATCCTTTACAAACGAGGGATTTAATAACAAATAGAGAAGACGTGAACAGATTTATTGTAGGTAGTACCTTAGATCTTGATTTATATGAAAACGATAAGTCTAATTTAAAATTAGTTTTACGAGGAGGGGTTGATTATTATAATTTAGTAACAACTGCTTTTTTTCCAAAATTATTACAATTTCAAAACTTAAATAATGGTGGAGTAAACGGATTGTCTGCGTTAGGAACAACAGAAAATAAAGATGCTAATTATTCTGCCTTTTTAGTTCATAATTATACAACTACTAACAATCTGAATTTCACAACTCAAGCTGGTATTACGAAACAAACATTTTTTAGAAATACGGTAAGAAATATCACTACAGATTTAATCGCTTTTGAAACAAATTTAGATCAGGGGGCAAATGTAAGTGTAACTCAGTTTAGACAAGAACAAGAGGATCAAGGGTTTTTTATTCAAGAAGAATTAAATTATCAAGACAAAATTATCGGTACTCTGGGAGTAAGAGGTGATAAATCAAGTAATAATGGGGATGCAAACGAATTATTTTATTATCCAAAAGCATCTGCAGCAATAAACTTTCATAATTTTGAATTTTGGAAAACTGAGATAGTTAATCAGTTCAAGATTAGAGCAGCATATGGAGAGGCAGGTAATTTTGCTCCTAATGGTGCCTTATTTACAACGTATACTAATACCTTGATAGATGGTGTTGCTGGTATAATTGCTCCCGCAATCTTAGGAAATTCAAATATATTACCTGAAAGGCAAAAAGAGTTTGAAATCGGTTTTGATGCGAGTTTTCTTAATAAAAGAATTGGCCTAGAGTTTTCATATTATAATAAAACAGTAGATGATTTAATTTTACAAGCAAATATAGAACCTTCTTCAGGATTTACAACTGAATTCTCTAATGCAGGTAACCTTTCAAATAGAGGAGTAGAAGTAGCTTTAAATGCTAGTATTATTGAAAAAGAAAATTTTACTTGAAAAAGAAAATTTTACTTGGAGTACTAACCTTATCTATTTTACCAATGAGTCTGAGATCACTAAATTAGAAGTAGATGCATTTAATCTTGGTGGGTTCGGAGCAGGTTTAGGAACTTTTAGAATAGAAGAAGGAAAAAGTGCTACACAGATTGTCGGTACTAATGCAGACGGAAATTTGGTAGCCTTGGGTGATTCTGCACCTGATTTTCAGATGACTTGGAGTAATAATATAAATTATAAAGCTTTTTCGTTATCGTTTTTATGGCACTGGAAACAAGGAGGTGATAATATTAATTTAACTAATTTATTAACAGATTTTGGAGGAACCAGTCCTGATTATGATGATATTGATCTTGATCCTGCGGGAGTAACACCAAATGGACCTTTTAGAATTGGAGCATTCAGGTCTTCAAATGCTACACCATTTGTAGAAGATGCTTCTTATCTGCGTTTAAGGGAGATTGGTCTATATTATAACCTACCTGATAGAATACTTAAACAAGCTTTTGGAAAGTATGTTTCAAATGTTAAATTTGGATTTTCAGGGAATAATTTAATCAACATATTTGATTATAATAGTTATGATCCAGAAGTATCTAATTTTGGTTCTAATGGTTTGTCGACAGGGGTTGAAGTTACACCATTTCCTTCTTCAAAGAGATATTTATTTCACTTAGCTGTTGAATTTTAAAATAATAAATAATAAGAAAATGAAAATAATAAAAATATTGTTAATAGGTATTCTATCATTATCAATATCCTGTGATATTGAGGATGGAAAAGATTTAAATGGTCCGAGCACAGAATCTGTATCTAGTGATTTGTCCAGAGGAGAACTTAGAGAAGTTATAGCAGGTATACTATCTGATATGAGAGTGCAATTAGGGACACAAATCGATGCGCAATCGGTAGCAGGTCGTGAATATTGGCGAGTAGCAAGTTCTGATCCAAGATGGACAGCGGATTTATTGACAGGAAGAATAGATGACAACACATTTTACACAACTAATCCTTATGCTGCACGTTATGCAACAATTAAAGATATTAATTTATTGCTAGAAGGTTTAGCTAATACTACTGAAACGTTTACAAATGAAGAGATTGCAGGAATACGTGGTTTTGCAAATACTTTTAAAGCTCACGAATTATTAATGGTATTAAACCAACAATTTGAAAATGGGATAAGAGTTGATGTTTCTGATCCTCAAAATTTAGGTCCATTCTTAAATTATGAAGATTCTTTGAGTGCCATTTATGAATTGCTGACAAGTGCTGATACTGATTTAACTAATGCCGGTGATAGTTTTGCTTTTTCTCTCACATCAGGTTTCAGTCAAGTTAGCCTTTTAGAGTTAAATAATGCTTTAGCTGCAAGAGTGGAAGCATATCGAGGAAACTATACTTCAGTACTTACACATCTAGAAAAATCCTTTATGAATATGAATGGAGATCTTTCGACAGGTGCTTACTTCACATTTTCTCTTACTGGAGCGGATATTCCTAATCCATTATTTTTTGCATTAAATTCTACAATTGCTAATGCAAGACTTGCACATCCATCTTTTATTGATGATGCTGAATTTGGTGATAACCGGTTGAATAAAGTTGTGTTTAGAGAATTGCTTAATGATGAGACAAATGTTATGGAACCTAATGCTTTAGAAGTTAATGGACTTGATGAGGATAGTACGGATGATGATTTATTCGGTGAATATGACGTGTTTATTTATGATAGCAATGTTGCATCTGTACCTATTATAAGAAATGAAGAATTAATTTTATTGTCCGCAGAGGCAAATCATATAACAGATCCTGCTGCTTCTGTAGTGGCTATTGATGTAATTAGAACAGCTGCAGGATTGCCGGCATATACTGGAGGGACAAGTCCAGCAGAATTAGTTGACGAAATTCTCAACCAAAGAAGGTATTCTCTATTCGCAGAAGGTGGTCACAGATGGATTGACTTAAGGAGGTTTGATAGGTTGGATGAATTGCCAATTGATCGACCCGGAGATGGTTTATTTGAACAATTTCCTACTCCAGCAAATGAAAATAGATAGTTTAATTTTTTAAGACAATCAAAAATGAGGCTGTCTAAAAAGTAATTTAGGCAGTCTTTTTATTTTGTATATTTTCAGATTTTAATTGTTAATTGTAAATTTTAGCGAAGATTTATGGGATTTTATAAAAGCAAGTTAGCTTTTATAAGGCTAAACTTACCTTTTTAAGGTTGTGTGCCATAGCAATCAGTCCCATTTCAGTTTCTACTTTTTCAATG